>PDZU01000021.1 GCA_002753095.1 Magnetococcales bacterium | reverse complement strand
GGGGTAGGTTGTGGAGTGCCGAAGAGCGCGAGTTCTTCGGCACTTTTCATTTGCTGAGGTGTGTGATGTTGCCATCGTTGTTGGAGTTATGGTTGATCTTTCTGACCGCCTTATTGGGGAGTGGCCATTGTATCGGCATGTGTGGCGGCTTGGCGGCCTCTTGTACGTTGGGTATGGTGGGTGGTGCATGGCGGCAACGTCTTTTATTGCCCTTGTATTACTCCCTGGGCCGTGTCGGCATGTACATGCTGTTGGGGGCGGTGAGTGGCAGTGTGGGGTCATTGCAGTTATTGCATGGGCGCCCTGGGGTGGTGAGTGGCGTGCCGCACCTGTTGGCTGGGCTGTTCATGATTTGGGTTGGCATACGGACGCTGGGTTGGTGGGGCGGGGAGATTCGGTGGGGGAGTTGGGGTTGGTTGGGAAGGTTGAGCAACCGTCTGGGGCAGATGACGCCCTATCGGCGGGCGTTTGGCATGGGGGTGTTGACGGGTTTGTTGCCCTGTTCGTTGCATTGGGCTTTTCAGGTGCAGGCGTTGGCTTCGGGCTCGATGGCGGCTGGGATCCTGATCCTGTTTGCCTTTGGCCTGGGGACGTTACCGGCGTTGTGGGGATTTGCCTTGTTGACCACATTATTGGATGGGCAGGCGCGGCGCCGTCTGGTGCAGGGGGCTGGGGTGATCATGGTTATCATGGGTGTGCTGGCGTTGCGGCGGGCATGGTTGGTGACGCATGTTTTGTAAATCCTTTGCCAGAATAAGCACATTATTTTGGAAAATCACAGTGTTGTTCAGGCAACAGGGGGCATGTCGGGCGTCCGCCCTCCCAAAGAGTGCCCCTGCGGGGCACAAATCTGTGCGGTGTGCGCAAATGCTACGCATTTGCTTCTGTAAAACGCCGCACATTGCAAGCATGGCTCCGCCCTGCACCCGCCAGGGGCGATGATCGCCCCTGGACCCCGCAGAAATTTTCATTATCATAAACCTTATAGTGCAGGTACCCTGACCTCAAACTGTGCCCCTTCCAGCCAGTTGTGGACCGTGAGTGTTCCGCCCATCTGTTGTTCAATAATGCTCTTGGCAATGTACAAACCGATACCGGTACCGAACCCCTCGGTTTTGGTGGTAAAATAGGGCTCAAAAATCCGCTCCAACAGATTATCGGCGATTCCGCCGCCGTTGTCCTGCACCCGCATCAACACCTTTTGCTCCTCTTGCAGAACCTGGATGGAGATTTGACCATCCTGACCAGTTCGATGGCTGAGAATGGCATCGCGGGCATTGTTGAGCAGAATCAGGACCACCTGGGAAAATTCATTGAGCTGGCCGTAGGCGATCATGGGTTCGTTGGCCAGATGCATGGCGATGTGCAGGCGCTGCTGGGTCAGACCCGCCTGTACCAACGCCACGGCTTCGCCAACCGCCAAGCGCAGGTCAAAAGCCTGTTTGACCCGGCCCGGCTTGAGGAAATTGCGGAACGAATCGATGGTTGCCGACATGCGGTGCAGCAATTCCTGACCGCGCTGCAAATTATCCAGCCATGTCTCCTGCTGCCACTGCCTGTCTTCGGCCATGTCGGCCATATTGACCAGCATCAAGTTCAACACCGTCAAAGGTTGGCGCCACTGGTGGGCGATATGGCCAATCATTTCGCCCATGGCGGCATGGCGGGATTGATGCAACAACAGGGCATCCTTGCGCCGATTGGCCGCCACCTCTTTGCGTATCTCCTCTTGCAGGGTGCGATTCAACTCCTCAATCTGCGCCTGCCTCTGTTGCAGCAGACGCAACAGGTGGGCATGCTCGGTCATGTCCTGGCCGTACAGATTGACGTAGCCCAATTCGGGAAAGGGGACAATGTTCAACAAAAAGGAGCGATTTTCCAACGGTGCCTGCCACTGCTCCTGACGACCGCTGAGCAATGCCTCGCTAATGGGTTGCATCTCGTTGGCCAACAGTTTTTGCCCAACAGCAGAGTGCCATGTTGTCAATAGACGTTGCCCGATCAGATTGGCAAACAATACCTCGCCATCCTGACGAATGCGCAAGACCGGATTGGGATTTTCATTGGGGAAACGGGCCATCTCCTGCAACCGCTGCTCAGCCTGTTGCTGGGCGGTGCGATCGGCGATAATCAGCACCACCTCGCCGGAGGGCAAACGGTAGATATAGCGTTCCAACCATAGCCGGGCCTGTCCGTTATGATAGGGGCGCAAGGTTTGCCCGCGTGGTTGTCCATCCCAAAAGGTGGAGCGCAGCAAGGCGAGTATCTCCTGTCCATGGCTGCCGGGCCACAACGCAGACACGGTCAGGGGAATGATCTGTTCCCGCGTCATGTTGAGAATTCGGGCGGTGTTGCTGTTGATGTCCTGGCAGAGAAAACTCTGCCCGCCATCTGGGCTGTTGAAGAGCAGGACAGCGCTTTCCATGGCCTCGAAAAGATGGCGATAGCGGGATTCGCTGGCCTGCAGAGCCTTTTGCGAAATGTGCCAATCGGTTACATCCCGTGCCGCCACCACTAGGCCAGTGACCAGTCCGTGCGGATCCTGATAGGGATGGTACCAGACATCCATGTAACGTCTGCCCAAGGCCGGAAAGTGGAACCACGATTGATAATGAACCGTATGACCAGAAAAACAGCGCTCCAGTTTGTGCTGGATAGCCGCAAAGACACTTTCTCCCAGCCAGTCCGCCATGAGGCATCCTTCTACCTGGTTGCGTTCGCTGCCATAAGCGGTCAGATAGGCATCGTTGACGGCCAGAAAACGGTAGTCCCGATCCAGCAAGGCCAGATGGTCATGGGAAAGGGCGGCAATGCGGGCATACTGGTGCAATGAATGCCGCCGTTCTTCCAACATCTGGTAGGCCCGCAACAGATCGCCGGTCTGCTCCCGCACCAGTTTGTCGAGCCGATAGCGATGTTCGCGCAGTTCCAACTCCTCCTGGCGTTGTTGGGTGATGTCGCGGGCGGCGTGCAGATAGCCCAATTCGTGGCCTTGACGGCTGTAGATGGGTGTAATGCGGGAGGAGATGACATGATCGGCAGCGGGCAGATGGTGAATCTCCTCGAAGGTGTACTCGCCTGCGTGTTGCATGCGGTTGAGGGCCTGCTGCCAGCGCTCCGGGCTGATATGGGGTGGCGTGGTTTGTGTGGGTGTCGTGTGGCAACGTGCGCCATAAAGTTCGGTGGCTACCTGGTTGAGGAGGGTCACCTTGCCGCTGCGGTCGATGGACACCATGGCCAGATCCAGGGAGGTGTGCAGGATGGATTCCAGGTAACTGCTTTTTTCCTCGACCAGTTGATCCAGGCGCTGTTGTTGGGCCAAATTGAACCAGCGCAGCGAATGCGAGAGGCATATGGTGGTGAACAGCACCACAGCGGTACGCCACAGTTCAACGGGTGTATTGGTTTGCTGCAAGAACCAGGCGCTGTTGATCCGATTGGCCATGGGCAGATCGGCGGTGGGTCCAAACCAGATCAGCAGAAAAAGCGCGAGGAATCCCCAACCGGCCAACGTGATGGCGCGTTCCTGCATGGCATCCAGGCGTGAGTCGGCAGCGGGAAAAAGCAGAGCGAGAGCAGTCAGGAGGGTGGCAGGAGCGCCGATCAGGTAACGGCTCCAGAGGCGCGGTTCTGTCCACTCTTCCTGCAGGCCATGGTAGATGAAGAGGAACAACCACAGATAGAGCAGCAGGCGCGCGCCTTTTTCCCGGAGGTGAGGCGCGGGTGGTCCGGGCCATGTGGCAAGCAGTGTCAACGGAAAATAGAGCAGATAGGCCCATGAGATGGCTTCGAGTGTGGTCCGGCTGGCCAAGATGAACGTATGGTCAACTTGGTGGAGAATCAACAATTCCATCAGGTCGGCGCTGGCGTGCCAAAAGCCAAAACCGGCCAACCAGCGAAAGCTTTCCACCAATGGGGAGTGGTGCAGGGCTTGGATGCGGGTACGGATGACCAAGCCCATGCTGAAAAAGGAGACACAATAGAGCCACAGAAGGGTTTCCTGAAACGCTGGGGGCTGAACCATGGCCGGAGTGTTGACTATTCGGGCGGTGGAGTACACTCCACCCGATTACGACCGGCCCGTTTGGCATGATAGAGTGCCTGATCGGCCCGTTCGGTGAGGGTGGTAATGTTATCCTGAGGCAGATACTGGGCCACGCCAAAGCTGCTGGTGATGTGGCCAGCGCAGGGGAAATCATGTTTTTCTATGATTTTGCGCAGTTTTTCTGCCAATTGCACGGCGGCTTCCACGGTGATGTCCGGGGAGACGATCATGAACTCTTCCCCGCCCCAACGGGCCAGCACGTCGGAGGCACGGAGGTTTTGCGAGACGATGGAGGTTAATTCAACCAGCACCAGATCACCGGTCTGATGGCCGAAGGTGTCATTGACCCGTTTGAAATGGTCCACATCGAAGAGGAGCACCGAGAGGGGCTGTCCATGCCGTTGTGAGCGTTGCATTTCGGCGTAGAGCAGGGTTTGCAGTCGCGCCCGGTTGCAGGTGCCGGTCAAGGCGTCGGTAAAGGCTTTGAACTCCAGGTCACGGATTTGCCGATCGATGGTGGTAATATCCGTGAGGGAGAGGATGAATCGTTCGGGATCGGCGAGACGATTGCTGGTGACCGAGTAGGGGCGTCTGGCCAGTTCCGGCTGTTGATGGCAGCGGATGTAGACGATGGGGATCTGGTCGCTGTTACCGAGCAGGGGTTGAAACCAGGGTTGACCATCAGACTGTTGCGAGAGGGGCTGAAACTCTGGGGTGAGGATCCAGTTGGCCAAGTCCACGCCGCTTTCTCGGTACTGTTGCAGGGAGGAGTGGCCCAGGGTATTGAGAAAGGCGCGATTCAGGAACTCCACCTGTCCGTCCGGGAGCAGGACCAGCAAAAGATTGGGGGAGCTGTCGAGGATGAACTGAACGTAGTGGTGGAAGCGTTGTTGTTCTTTTTCCTGCCACAGGGCGCGCGAGACTTTGATGATGCCATCGATGAGTCGTTTGGGATCGATGGGTTTGAGGATGTAGCGATCGACGCCCACCTCGATGGCGCGCATGAGGTACTCTTCGTCGCTGTAGGCGGTGGTGACGATAACCGGGGTCGAGGTATCGGTTTCGCGCAGGTGGCGGATCATGGTGAGGCCGTCCATGACCGGCATGAGCAGATCGGTGATGATGAGATCGGGATGGGTTTGGCGGTAGATTTCCAGGCCCAGATGACCGTTGTCGGCGGTCAGGACCGTTTTGACGCGGCGTGCCAGATACTGCTGTAGTTGCGTGCGGATGTGCGGATCATCCTCTACATAGAGAACGGTCAACCCTTTCAGCAGATCGGTGTCACCCATCGGGAGCGAATGGGGCAAGCGATTTCCTCCTGATTTTATGTGATTTATCTGTCTATAATAATACCGAAAGGAGTGTATATTTGCAACATATTCTGACATGGTGGTCTGGATTGCCATGAACAAGTGGCATGGGGTCCAGGGGAGATTATCTCCCCTGGCGGGTGCAGGGCGGAGCCTTGCTTGTAATGGCGCGCTTTATCCAAAGCCAATTTGCGCAGCAAATTGGCGCAGCGCGCCCAAATTTGTGCCCCGCAGGGGCACGCCTTGGGAGGGCGGAGCCCGACATGCACCGTGTTGCATGGGGAAGGTTACGGGAAAAGTTCATATGCGCTTTCCCTGTTTCCTTCACAGAAGGGTTCTAAATGTGTACAATATTCCCTTATAGGATCAGTATCGATTTGTTTGTTGTTCTTGTTGGTATGTGTAATAAAACTTTTGGAGGTTCACTTTGTTATGGCAACTCATCCTTCTTCGGTAGCACAGCCGAACCATGGTGTTGAACTGCGTGTTTCGTTGGAAGAGGCACGGTCAAAACTGAAGGAACGCATCATAAAGGGTAATATAATTAGCAGTTCACTTGATGGTTTTGGTTTAAAAAATGAAGGAGAATCTATTTCGCTTGTTGCGAAATATAATAGATGGAAGGATGTTAATGTAAAAATTATAGAAATGATATATAACGGTACAGAAGACAAATCAAAGTATATTAGCTATGTAGATGATGATGTGAGTAATAGCAATTATAATATTGATTATATTAAAGATTTATTACAAAGAACTTTAGCATATCAATTGCAGTGTCTCGAATATTTCGTTGAATGCCTTGAACTGATCCCTGTTCGGGAGCAGACAGAAGCACCGTCTGTTCCACCGCTAACTCCTGCGAGTGACACCCCACAGCCTACACTTCTTGCTGGTGCCAAAACAAAGCCATTATCGAAGCAAGTGTTTATCGTGCATGGCCATGATGAAAAAGCCGAATTGCAGTTGGATAAGTTTCTGCGCGAAATTGGGCTTGAACCGATCGTTTTGCATCGACAGCCCGACAGTGGTTTGACCATTATCGAGAAATTCGAGAAATACAGTGATGTTGGCTATGTCTTTATTCTCCTCACCCCGGACGAAAGAGCCTACCTGTGTTCCGAGGAAAACAAGCCCGACGACAAGCGCGAGAAAGAGTGGCGTGCCCGACCGAACGTCATCTTCGAGTTTGGTTTCTTTGTCGGCAAGCTTGGTCGCGACAAAGTGTGTTGCTTACATACCGGTGACGTTACCTTGCCGAGCGATATGTCTGGAATTATTTTCAAAAATTATAAGAACTCAGTCAATGAAGTTGCCCACGACATCAGAAGAGAGCTGAAATCACTGGGATACATGCTTGATGGATAGAAAAATATCGTATGACGGCGTGATCTTTTCCTACCGTGCAGGAGACAACGGAGCAGGCAGGCGCAACTCCTGCGCGGGTGCCTGCAGGTAGATCGGTACGGGGGGGGCAATACGATTGATGGTTGCCATGCCACCGAGAATGACAATGCCCGTGGCGACAACCCACTTGACCGTTTCAACTTTCGCTTTTTCAATCTCCTTTTGCAGGCTGGCCTTGGTGACCTCAATGTCTTTTTGCAGGCTTGCCTTGGTAGATTCGATCTCTTTTTGCAGGCTGACCCTGGTGGTTTCAAGATCCTTTTGCAGACTGACCCTGGTGGCTTCAAGCTCCTTCTGCAGGTTGACCCTGGTAGCCTCGACCTCTTTTTGCAGGCTGGCCTTGGTTGTTTCCACTTTGGCATCAATGGCGGCAATATCCAGTTTCAAGCGGGCCTCCGTTTCCAACACATCCCTTTGCAGGCTGGCCTTGGTTGTTTCCACTTTGGCATCAATGGCGGCAATATCCAGTTTCAAGCGGGCTTCCGTCTCCAACACATCCCTTTTGCTGGCCAGTCGCGTATCAATGAGAGAGGCAAATTGCTCGGAGAGAATGGCAGCCAAATCTTCATCCATGCCTGCGTCGCGCAAGCGGCGCACGTAGGCGTAGGAATCAAATACGGCACCATGCGTATACTCTGCTGCAGATTTTGGAATCAGTTCCATGCGCATCTCCTCTCATCATTACTGCACCACCACCCGTCAATGCTCGCTTTTTTTATCGGAAAAGTCAACAACACGGGAAGAATCTCGATCCGGCTTTTTAATGCGTGCCGCATTACAGGCGATGTGATAGAAAAGAAACAAAAAAGGCCACTTCGGGAGTGGCCTTAACTTGCCATGGCACTGGTTATGGAGTGGTGGAGTTTGCACCGGCAAGAGTTGGTTGATAATTGGCAATGTGCCTGCCAGCGTCAACCGTTACGCATCATTGACCCTTTGGAGTAACCACCATGCTGCACGTTACGGGCGTAGAATATCGAGGCGATTATCGGTTATGGTTGCGCTTCGATAACGGAATCAGCGGACAGGTAGAGCTGGAGTCTGAACTGTGGGGAGAGATGTTCGCACCCTTGCGCGACCAGGGGGCGTTTTCTGATGTTCGCGTTGATAGCGAGTTGGGCACCATCGCATGGGCCAACGGGGCAGACATGGCACCGGAGTTTCTTTTTGAACGGTTGCAGCGTGATGAAGTGGCCGCATAGTTAATCTGAACAGTATCCCACCGGTCATCCTCCGGCCACACTGAGAACGAGCCTGAGAATCGCACTGAGAGCCAGCACGGGGCATTATAGTTGACCGGTTGGTTAAGTTTGGGGCGGCACGGTAGCGGGGGAAGGGGCATCACTCTGGCAGGCAATGCACTGCACCAGAAGAGGCGAATCTTTTCCAGATGATTGCTATTTGATTGCTGAAACAAAAAAGGCCACCTCGGGAGTGGCCTTAACTACTTGATTTTATTGGTCGGGGTGACTGGATTCGAACCAGCGACCCCTGCGTCCCGAACGCAGTGCTCTACCAGGCTGAGCCACACCCCGAAATCGTCAAGAGGGGCATTATACCGATTTATCGCCAAAGCGCCAGAGTTTTTCTGTCTCAGTGCCGGCAATCCCTAAAAGCTGCGGCTGACCGAGAAATCGGCCAACAAAATCAATGCCTCACGTTCCGGCGAGGCCGGAAAATCCGCCAACTGCTCCTTGGCCTCTTCCGCCATGCGCCGCGCCGCCTGCAGGGCATACTGCAACGAACCCCGCGCATGGATCAAGGCAATCGCTCGTTGCAAATCACCCGCCTGATACTCTTTATCCTCCAGGCAGCGCCGCCAAAACTGCCGCTCTTCCGCACTGCCCTGCTGATAGGCGTGTATCACGGGCAGAGTGATCTTGCCCTCCTGAAAATCATCCCCGACCGTCTTGCCCAACGCCTCGTCCGAAGAGCTGTAATCCAACGCATCATCGATCACTTGAAAGGCACGGCCCAAATATTCGCCATAATGGCCCAAGGCACTCTCTTCCGCCTCGGAACGACCGCTGACCACCGCTCCCAGACGGGCCGCCGCCGCAAACAGCGTTGCCGTCTTGCGCGATACCACCTCCAGATATTGGCTCTCCGTGGTGGCCAGATCGTTGCTCACCACAAGTTGCATCACCTCGCCCTCGGAAATTACCGCACAGGCATCCGCCAAAATGCGCAACACCTTGAGGTCGCCATAGGCCACCAGCATCTGGAAGGAACGGGAAAACAAGAAATCCCCCACCAGAACCGGTGCCTTGCTGCCCCAAATGGCGTTGGCCGTCAACTTGCCGCGTCGCCGTTCCGATTTATCCACCACGTCATCATGCAACAGGGTCGCCGTGTGGATGAACTCCACCACCGCCGCCAAAAGAGCATGCCCCTCCCCGGCATAACCGAACAGGCGTGCCACCAGCAAGGTCAAAATGGGCCGCAACCGTTTGCCACCGCTGTTGATCAAATGCGAACCCAGGGTGGGAATCATCTCCACCTGCGAATCCAACTGCGCCACAATGATCCGATTGGTTGCCAGCAAATCATCACCGATCAAGGCATGCAAGCGCTGCAGTACCGAGGCGCTATCCAGAGATGTCGTCGTAACAGGGGTATGTGATAATGACACGGTCCAGGTTCCCGACTGCGGGTCGCATGACGCGCACCCTTGAAAATGGGCTAAGGTTGCGACGAACATTAAGGAGCTTACCAGGGGAGCGCAAGTCTTCTTGAGTACTTGCAACCCCGTTTTTTTTTGTTCACCGCCCCTTTGTTGTTCCACCTCTGTGTTATTAAAGAAGAAACAACCATGTCATCAAACTTTTCCCTCAACCCGCTCCAGCAGCGCCGTCTCTGCCTTGCCTCCGCCTCGCCCCGGCGTCTCGCCCTCCTGCGTCAGGTCGGGATCGAACCGGAAGTGCGCCCCGCCCAACTGGACGAATCCCCATTGCCTGCCGAATCCGTGCACGACTATGTGCAGCGCATGGCCATCAGCAAAGCGCAGGCGGTGGTGCAACCCCAGGATGATCTGATCCTGGCTGCCGATACCATCGTTGTCCTGCACGAGCAGCTCCTTGGCAAACCGGACCATCCACAACAGGCCATCCAGATGCTGCAACAGCTCGCAGGTCAGGAACATCTGGTTCTCACGGCCATCGCCATCCTGCACCCAGACAGCCAACGCTTGCGCACGCAGACCGTCGCCAGCCGGGTCTGGATCAAACCCATGACCCTGCCCGAAATGATCGCCTATGTCCAGAGCGGCGAACCGCTCGACAAGGCCGGTTCCTACGGTATTCAAGGACTTGGTGCCGCCCTCGTCGCCCGTATCGATGGCTCCTGCTCCGGGGTGGCCGGGCTGCCTCTGTGCGAAACTTTGAACCTCTTGCGCGAATTTACTTGACTTGTCCCCCGCTTTGGTGAGAATAGTCGATTTCCCACAACTGAGCTTTCCGGTCACACTCACAGCCTAGTGACGACAGAAAGTGCGGCTTGTCCGTTTTTCTGGTCTTTTTGGAGGACGATAACG
The DNA here is from genome assembly GCA_002753095.1 of Magnetococcales bacterium. Classification (GTDB taxonomy): domain Bacteria; phylum Pseudomonadota; class Magnetococcia; order Magnetococcales; family Magnetaquicoccaceae; genus Magnetaquicoccus. Next base: position 35,261 of record PDZU01000021.1, on the reverse strand, counting down.
ATGTATGCGGTAGTCCGCACCGGCGGAAAACAATATAAAGTGGCAGTAAATGATCTCATTCGCGTTGAAACGCTGCCCGGCGAACAGGGCGATGCGGTCGCGCTCCAGGATGTGCTCCTGATCGACGGCGAAGACGGCATCAAAGTCGGCGGTGCCATCGCCGGGGCTCAGGTGGAGGGTATTATCGTCCGCCAGATGCGCGAAAAGAAAATCCTCGTCTTCAAGAAGCAACGGCGCAAAAATTATCGCCGCAGACAGGGGCATCGCCAAAACTTGACCGAACTGAAAATTACCGCTATCCACAGCGCAGGCTCTGCCGCCTGATCCCATGAGGAGTTGATAAATGGCTCACAAGAAAGCGGCGGGAAGTACCCGCAATGGTCGCGATTCTGCCGGTCGTCGCCTGGGCGTCAAGCTCTTTGGTGGCGAAATGGCGATTCCAGGTAATATCATCATTCGGCAGCGCGGCACCCAGGTTTATGCTGGGGATGGTGTTGGCATGGGCAAGGATCACACCCTCTTTGCTCTCGTTGGTGGTGCGGTTGTGTTTACCAAACGCAACAACCGCAAGTATGTCACTGTGCAGCCTGTGGAAAGCACCGGGGCTGTCTGATTTTCTGTTCTTGTAACCCCCTTGCGGTTTGGTTGGGAGCAGTACATCTGCCATGCGCTTTCTGGATGACGCCAAAATTTTTATCCGCTCCGGCGATGGCGGCAACGGTGCGGCAACCTTTCGTCGCGAAAAGTTTATTCCCATGGGGGGCCCTGATGGTGGGGATGGCGGTCACGGTGGCAGTATTGTCTTCGTGGCCGATCCCCATCTCAATACCCTGATCGACTTCCGCTACCAGCAACATTTTAAGGCGCAACGCGGCAACAACGGCATGAAGCAGTGTTGTACTGGCCGTTCTGGTGCTGATCTGCTGATTCCGGTTCCGGTGGGTACCGTGATCCGCGATGATGCCGATGGTGCGATCTTGTGCGACTTCATCCAGGCCGGGCAGCGGGTTGTGCTGGCTGCTGGCGGTCGGGGTGGTTTGGGCAATGTTCATTTCAAAAGTTCCACCAATCGTTCGCCGCACTACAGCCAACCGGGGGAGTCCGGGGTGGAGATGTGGTTACGCCTGGAGTTGAAGTTGCTGGCGGATGTGGGGTTGATTGGTCTGCCCAATGCGGGCAAATCCACGCTTCTTTCTGTAATTTCTGCTGCCCGGCCCAAGATTGCCGATTATCCTTTTACCACCTTGATCCCCAATCTGGGGGTGGTGCGTGTTGCTGCTGGGGCTGCTTTTGTGGTGGCGGACATTCCTGGTCTGGTGGAGGGGGCGAGTGACGGGCATGGTTTGGGGCACACTTTTCTGCGCCATGTAGAGCGGTGTGCGTTGTTGGTGCATGTGGTGGAGGCGCTGCCGGTAGATGGTTCTGATCCGGTGCACAATCTGCACACCATCGAAGAGGAGTTGCTTGCCTACTCCCCCATTTTGGCGCACAAGCCCCGTTGGTTGTTGCTCAGCAAGGCGGATTTACTGCCGGAGGAGGAGCGGCGTGCGCTTTTGAAGCGGCTGCGCAAGGCGATGCGGCGGTGTTTGCCGAGTTGGCAGGCGGCGGGCAAGGGGTGCAAGGCGTGGAGTTTTGCCTTATCGGCGGTCAGCGGCGAGGGGTTGCAGGCGTGGTTGCAGCCGTTGGCGGCCCAGGTGCAGCAGTTGCGAGCGGCTCAGGTATTGTCGGCGTTGGTGGATGCGCCTACCCGTGCTGGTCGGGGTGGCGCGCAGGAGCATGCCGAGGAGAATGAGGAGGATGACGACGATGGCGTGGAGTGCATCTGGGTCAGGTGAGGCGGACAGCCGGATGGCGCAGGGCTGGCAGCAGGTGCGTAACGCGCGGCGCGTGGTCATCAAGATTGGTTCCAACCTGTTGACTGCGGGTGGAGCTGGGTTGCGGCAGGATTGGGTCAACGCACGGGCTGCCGAGGTGATGGCGTTGTTGCGGGGGGAGAAGCAGGTGATCATCGTCTCTTCCGGGGCGGTGGCGGCTGGGGCTCCTTTGTTGCGATTGCAGCGCCCGCCGGCCTCTCTGCGTGAGAAGCAGGCGGCGGCGGCTGCCGGTCAACCGTTGGTGATGCGCTGCTATGAGGAGGCTTTTGCTGCGCACGGGGTGGCGGTAGGACAGGTACTGATCACCCGTGCTGATGTGGAAAACCGTCGGCGTTATTTGAATGCCCGCGAGACGCTATTGACTCTGGCCTCTTTGGGGTTGGTGCCGGTGGTCAACGAAAATGACACGGTCATGGTTGATGAGATCCAGTTTGGCGACAACGACACGTTGTCGGCCAATGTGGCTGATTTGGTCGGGGCAGACCTTTTGATTTTACTGTCTGACGTGGATGGTTTTTTTGATGCCGATCCGCGTCGGGATCCGCAGGCCAAACCGTTACCGTTGGTGGAGCGGGTGACTCCGGCCTTGGAAAAATTGGCTGGTGGTGTGGGTTCTTCGGTGGGGCGTGGCGGGATGGCCACCAAGTTGAAGGCGGCCAAGATGGCTGCCCGGCGTGGTTGTCAGACGGTTTTGACCAACGGCTTTCGGCCTGATCCGGTGGCAGAGGTTTTCACCCATCCTGTGGGCACTCTTTTTTTGGCCGATGGCAACCCTTTGAGTGCCCATAAAGCGTGGATTGCCAATGCGCGTTGGAGCAAAGGGGAGATCCTGGTGGATGCCGGGGCTGCGCGTGCTCTGCAAGGGGGTGGGAGTTTGTTGGCCAAGGGCATTGTCGGGGTGCGTGGGAGTTTTGCGCGCGGGGATGCTGTGTTGTGTGTGGATCCCAATGGGCAAGCGGTTGCCAAAGGTTCGGTGAATTATCCTGACGGTGAGGTTGCGTTGATTCGTGGTCGGCACAGTTCCGACTTTGAGTCGATTCTGGGGTTTGCCGGGGATCCTGAGGTGATTCATCGGGATAATTTGGTCTTGTTGCTTTGACAATCTTTAAAAATTTCTGCGGGGTGCAGGGGCGATCATCGCCCCTGCTGGGTGCAGGGCAAAGCCCTGCTTGTAATGTGCGGCGTTTTTAAAAAGCAAATGCGCAGCATTTGCGCACGCCGCACAAATCTGTGCCCCGCAGGGGCACGCTTTGGGAGGGCGGACGCCCGACTTTTAACCACGCGGTATGGAATCGCTCGCGGGCAAAACCCATTGGGAGGGTGTTCGGACTGGCGCAAAAAAGCGCGCCAATCCGAACATCTTGCGTCAATTAGGCGCGCTGCGCCGACGCAAAAAACGCGTCGGCTTGGTTTGAAAAGCGCGCCAAAGGCAAAAGATAAAAGATTAAAATCAAAAGATAAATTCCCAGGGCTCCGCCCTGGACCCGCCAGGGGGGTGACCCCCCTGGACCCACAATTGTTTATGTTCATGCTTGCCACTCTTTCATTGGGGGTCTCCATGGAAACAACACATTCCGTCGATGTACACGCCATGGCCACAGCGGCACGTCAGGCAGCCGCTCCTTGGCGATGGCCGGGGGGGGCAGTCAAGAACAAGGCCCTGTTGATCATGGCGGAACAACTGTTGGCCCAAAAAGAGTACCTGCAAACAGAAAACAGCCGCGATCTGCAGGCGGCAGAAACAGCGGGGCTCAGTAACGCCATGATCGACCGACTGCGCTTGACCGACAGCCGCATCGCCGCCATGGCCGAGGGCGTGCGCCAGGTGGCCGCCCTGGATGATCCGGTGGGAGAGATCACCACCATGAAACTGCGGCCCAACGGGCTGCACATCGGTCGCATGCGCGTGCCGCTTGGTGTGATTGGCGTGATCTACGAATCCCGACCCAACGTAACCGCCGATGCAGCGGCCCTGTGCGTCAAATCAGGCAACGCGGTCATCCTGCGCGGCGGTTCAGAGGCGTACTATTCGAATCGCGCCATTGCCGCCTGCTTGCTGCAGGGCCTGCAAGAGGCCGGCCTGCCCCAGACAGCGGTGCAATATATCGATACCACCGATCGGGCTGCCGTAGGCGAACTGCTCCGCTGCGATGCCGATGTGGATGTGATCATTCCCCGTGGCGGCAAGGATCTGATTGCCCGCATTGTTGCCGAGTCCCATATTCCGGTGATCAAGCACCTGGATGGCATCTGCCATACCTACGTGGACGCAGAAGCCGACCTGGCCATGGCGCTGGCCCTGACCATGAACGGCAAGATGCAACGCACCGGCGTTTGCAACGCCACCGAGACTTTATTGGTACACCGAGCGGTTGCCGCCACCTTCCTGCCGGAGGTATGCCAGGAGTTGAGCGAGGCAGGCTGCGAACTGCGTGTCTGCCCGGAGAGCCGCAGCCTGATCCCGGAACGGATCCCGGTACACGATGCGGTTGCGGCAGATTGGGACACGGAGTATCTGGAAGCCATTCTGTCCATTCGGGTGGTCGACTCGCTGGAGGAGGCCATGGACCATATCGAGCGCCACTCTTCACGCCATACGGATGTGATCGTCACGCGCAACCATCACCATGCCATGCGCTTCCTGCGTGAGGTGGATTCAGCCTCGGTGATGGTCAACGCTTCCAGCCGTTTCAGCGACGGCTTTGAGTTTGGTCTGGGCGCGGAGATGGGCATCTCCACCGACAAGCTGCATGTGCGGGGTCCGGTCGGACTGGAGGGGCTGACCACCCAGAAATATGTTGTTCTGGGCGAGGGTCAACTGCGGCAATGAGCACGCGGATCGGCATTCTGGGGGGCAGTTTTGATCCACCACATTACGGCCATCTGCGCCCAGCCTTGGAGGCCATGCAGCAACTCTCCCTGGAGGCGGTTTTTTTTCTCCCCTCTGGCGCCCATCCGCTCAAGGATGCCAGCCGGGCCACTGCGGTCGCCCATCGGGTCGCCATGACCCGTCTGGCCATCCAGGAGCAGAGCGGTTTTGAGTTGTGCGAACTGGACGCCACGCGCCCCGGCATCTCGTACACGGTGGAGACGTTGCAGATCCTGGCACACCGTTTCCCCATGGGTGAGTTGATTTTTCTGCTGGGCAGCGATCTGTTGGCGGAAGTACACCGTTGGAAGGATTGGCAGGAGTTGCTGCGTTGGGCCCATCTGGCGGTGCTGCAGCGACCCGGACACGCCGTGACGGCAGCAGAACAACAGGTATTGGCCCATTGGCAACCCTATCAGGTGGCCGAAGCAAGCCAGTTGGACCGGCAACAGTTGGGCAGACACGGCGTCTGTCTGCTGCCGGTGACCCCTTTTGCGGTCAGTTCCCGCGCCTTGCGGCAGCGGGTGCGACGGGGGGAGAGCATTCGCTATCTGACGCCGGAGGCGGTGATGGCCTACATTCAACAACATGATTTATACGGTGAGCATGAGTAAATCGGAGCAGGAGTTGCTGGTACGGCGACTCAAAGGGCGTCTGGAAGAGAAAAAGGCGCTGGACATGGTGATCATCGACCTGCGCGAGCGGGCCTCTTTTACCGATTTTTTTCTAGTGGCCACGGGAACGTCCCAGACCCATGTGGCCGCTTTGGCGGAAGAAGCGGACCGTTTTTTTCATGAGCAAAAGCTGCGGGTGCTGAGTATCGCCGGTTTGCCGGAGGCGACTTGGGTCTTGGTGGATGGCGGGGATGTGGTGGTGCATCTTTTCCAGCAAGAGGCACGCGGGTTTTATGATCTGGAACGGTTATGGGCACCACCACCGCCGGTCAATCGACGCATCGAGGAAGAGTTGACCGAAAAGCCGGAGAAGGTCAAGAAAAAGATCAAACCACCCAAGCCGCCCAAGCCGGCCCAGAGCGAACGGCGCGGCAAGGTCAAGGAAGAGAAAGCGGCCAAACCCAAGCGTGCACAATCGAAAAGTGTGAAGAGCAAAAAACTTTGAAATTGACGATTCTGGCGGTGGGACGGGGCATGCCAGCACCGTTGCGCACGCTGTGCGAGGAGTATCAACACCGCTTGCAACGCATCGGTGGCGTCACACTGTCTGAAGTGGCCGAAGCCCGACGTAGCAGCGCTGGGGAGGCAGAGCGCCTGCAAGGCTTGCAGTTTGAAGCGCAACGCCTGCGGGAGCGCCTGGACCAGACGACTCTGTTGATTCCGTTGTACATCGGTGGACGCAACTTCAGCTCGGAAGCCTTCGCCGGAGAGATGCAGCGCTGGCGTGATGACGGAGAACGGGTCACCTTCATGATTGGTGGCCCCGACGGGCTGCACCCGGAGCTGCTGCGCATGGGTTCCTGGAGCCTGTCGCTGGGTCCGATGACCTTTCCGCACCTGCTGGTTCGGGTGTTGTTGTTGGAGCAGTTGTATCGGGCCTACACGCTCATGGAGCGGATTCCGTACCACCGCTGATCATAGCCAACCCCAAGCCGTGCCTGAACGCGGATCCGGGCAGTTGTGTTACCACACTTTTGCCTGAAATTGAGCATCGTTGGCCATACGCAAGGTTTCGCCAGCCTGCTCAATGACAAACAGACCGCTGCTGATGGCAAAGCGGCAGACATTCTCTTCGATGACCATGGCAGCCACGGCACCAATGGCCTTTTTGTGGGCGTACAGCGGCAGAAACTCCTTGAACTGCGACATTCTCACCAGATGATCTTTGACATCATCCACCGTCAATTTGCTCTTGACCTCCACAAGCACGACCGAATCGGTATTATCCACCAGAAGATCAATTTCCATGTTGCGTCCATCGGCGGTTGAGGCGCTGATGCGTCGGCTGACCATATGGACAGGGATGCCCCATTGGGCAAAAAGCGTTTTGCAAGCGGGGGCAACCAATCCCTCCACAAACTCGCCCAGGCGTCCACCCAATCGATCGATGTTTTTGGACATCTCCTTGATCTTTCTGTCCGTATCCTTCTGACTTTCCGAAAGTTCCCGAAACGATTTTTCGGTCTCTTCACGCTGCACCTGCATCAGCAGTTTGCTCTCCTGAAAGAGTCGATCGGTCTCCAGTTTGCTCTCTTGAAAGATCCGGTTGGTCTCTTCAAACATCTTCCAGACATCGTTGGCGGTCAGTGTATGGCTCATGGCATTTTTCCTGTGTTTGGTTACCTCATGGACTCAGTATAGCAAAAAGGAATCGAAGAAGCGATAGGCTGGTAAAGGGCAGACACCAGACAGATAACTCCTCGCATTCCGTGCCAGGAAAAGACAATCAATGGGATGCTGCGCATTCCCTGTTGACAATAAATTACCTATTATGTATATGTAGCCAAGCTGCAATATTTAAAAGGATCTTGAAATCTTTGCATTTTGTAATATGGTGCGATGCAGTACCGCTATTAATCGGCAATCAACACTCATTGAATCGTATGTGGGGGGACAATGAAAACAAGACAATACCTTATATCAACACTCTGTTTGCTGTTGTTGACTGGATGCGCTGCCAACACGGCCTATCGCACGCATGCGCCGGTCCAGGTGAACGCTCCATGCACACCGACCGGCATGCGGAGCATTGAACATGTGTGCCTGACGGAAAAATCTACCGACACCGCACAGAAGAGTTCTTCAAACGATGGATATTTGTTGAGTTTTGTTGAGTTTGATGACGAGGGATGGATGCACGACAAACAACAGGCCGATGGTCTGATCCAATTCCTGGAAGAGTATCAGAAAAAAAATGACAACGCATTCCTGATTGTGACCTTTACCCATGGTTGGAACCACAACGCTGCCGAAAATGACGGAAATGTTGCCCAATTCCAGAAGTTACTTGAAAAATTGGCACAGGACGAGATCAAAGGAAGTAAACCCGGTGAGACACCGCGTAAAGTAGTGGGTGTCTATCTGTCATGGCGCGGGGAAATGATCAGTTTTCCTCCCGTGTTTGAACTGATGGATTTCTGGAACCGAAAGGATGCTGCCGAACGGGTTGGTCATGGTTCCATCAAGCGCTTCCTGACAGATATTGGTGAATTTAGAAGAATTTCAAATGCCCGTGTCAAGGCAGAGGCGTGGCGCAAGGAGAAGGAAAAATTTGACCGGCAGCAAGCGGAATGGGATGCAAACCAGCAACAAATGGCACAGTTGCAACAGAGTGTGCAGGCTCAACTGTCCAGGATGGCAACGGTACCATCGCAGAGTGGGAATAAAGAGGGGGGCAAAGACCAGGCAACCGACCAGACAGAGGACGAAAAAAACAAGCTTTGGGCAAAAAACATGCGCAAATTGCGCACCTCTCATTTGAATCTGAATAAGGAAGTATCCAACAACTTTCAGATGTGCCAAAACACCCGTCAACAAATGAACGAACTCGACAAACGCAGGAAAGCGTTTGACGAAGCCAGACGGGATGGATATATCGCCGGCACCGACGAAACCCAACTCATTTTCATCGGACACAGTTTTGGTGGCTTGATCATGCATCACGCCTTGCAATCGACCCTGATAGACCGGTCACGGCGCAGGGGTATCACGCTGGAAGACGGATCTGAGAAACAGATGAATGTCAGTGGTATCGCCGACTTAACCATTCTGATCAATCCAGCCTTGGAAGGAGCAGCCTACGAACCTCTGTTGGACGCTACAGACAATCGTCGTTTTCTGGAGCCGCCACGTCCCGTCATGTTGACCATTACCGCCGAGAATGACACCGCTACCGGTGTTTCCTTTCCGTTGGCACGACAGGATACCTACCTCAACAGGGATGCCACTACCCCCGAACAGAGGGAGGCGATCCTGCATACGGTCGGGCATTTGGATCGGTATCTCACGCATAAAGTCTTCATGAACCACGATCAACCTGAGTTTAACCAACTCAGGTCGGACATGAATCCCACCCCCTTCCTGGTGGTGCGCGCCACACCTGAGATCATCAATGGCCACAATGACATCGCAAACAAAAATCTTGAAGATGTCATCCGTTCGGTAATTTTGCATAACTTGTTTTGGAAAAAATGCAAGGAATACAAGTCGAATAGTCCAGAACCAGGGCTGCACTGTCCGAACACGCCAAACTTCTGGAATTTCCATGCACAAGAAGGCGTGAAGAAATAGCTGAACGCCTGTGTAGCATATGACAGGGTACACGCCCAGGAGGAGATTTTCTCCTCCTGGGATGCGGTACCAATGGTCGCGACCGTACAACTCCTACCTCTCCAAGACCGTACCCTTCCTGCAAAAAATGGCATGTTTCTTTCAGGACCACTCCTGTTAGATGGGGTGTTGATAAGAACTCTCTCCTTTTACGGCGAAGCGGGTGGGACCATGCGTGGGTTGCCATGCTGGATAGTGCTGATATTCATAGGCGTTCCGCTCCTTGTCTGGGGCGGGGAGGAGCGCCCTGTTGCACAACAGCAACAGCAGGAGCGTCAGCAAAAGGCGTGGGAACGGCAACAGGAGCGTCAAGAGGCCTGGGTTGCGCGCGAAAAAGATCGGGTGGAACGGGTCCAACAACGGCTTGCGGACCAACGCGGTCAACAAGAAGAGCAAGCCCTGCAGCGCCGACAAAAAGAGGCCGCCAACCGCGAACGGTTGGAACAAAAAGCAGAAGAGGCCCGCCTGCAGGAGCGGGCACGGCGGCAGCGCAGTGATTGGAAACAAGACCTCAGACAAGAAGAGGCGGTGCGCAACCGAGAGAGACAGCAGGAAGAGGAGTCCTATCGACAGTGGCAGGCCCAGGTACAGGAAAAGGAGCGCCGCGCCCGGTTGCAGGCTCAGGCCGACGAATCGGCCGCTCGACGACTGGATCAACAACGCCTCGACGAGGAGAAAGCCGAAGTCAAACGTCTGGCCCAAAAGCGGGCGCAGCTTGATCAGGAACAACAGCGCCTGCGCCAGCAAGAGGTGGATGCGGTTGCCCGTCAGGAACAACACTGGCAGGATGGCGCGCGCCAAAAGATGCGCCGCGACAGCGCGAGAGAACAAAAAAACCATGAACAACTGACGGCACTGCAGCAGGCGGCCAACAGCGGCAACAGTCAGGCCCAATACCAATTGGGGATGCGCTACATGGAGGGAGACGGGCTTTTTCTGAGCTACGAGAAGGGATTGCGCTGGTTGCGGGCAGCGGCGGCTCAGGGCGATGCCCAGGCCAAAGAACGGATCGGTTTGGCCTATCAGAGCGGACAAGGGGTGGTGCGTGATCCCGTGCACGCCTACATGTGGAGCCATCAGGCCGTGGTCGGCGGGAACAGTCGGGCGGTCAGTCTGCGCGATGCCATTTTGCAACGCCTCAACCCGGCGGAAAAAATCCGGGTGCGGCAGTTGCTGGCCGAAACAGTTTCTACAACAACACAGGCAAAGTAGGTCCGGTTTTAAGCAAACCACTCCTGCTGCAATTGCCCCAGATAGCGCACCCCAGGCGGGTTGCCCTGCAAGGCAGCCGCAAGTGCCGGCCCCAGGTTGGGATAAAGCGGTGCCTCTGCCAGTTGCGCCAGAGGAATCCAGACCAATTCACTGGCACGGGTGGCGGCAGGAACCAAGGCCGGTCTCCCCTGCAGCAGGGTGACAGGAAAAAGGAGATGGATGGTATGGCGCCCGGCGGCAAAGGTCTCGGCACAGAAGAGCAGATCCCCGACGGCAACCTGGATCCCCAACTCTTCGCGAAACTCCCGCTCCAGTCCCGCTGGCAGCGTCTCCTCGGCCTCCAGATTACCCCCAGGTAAATTGAAGCGGTCATGGCTGCCATACCGATAGCGCATGGTCAAAAGCCGCTGCTGCTGCAAAAGAAGACCGGCGGGACGGATGATCATGTGGCACGCTCCTGCGCCCTCAGGGGGGGGCTTCGGTGAGAGTGACCTCCAGTTTGAGGTCTTGTTCGGAGAGTTCAACCCAGCGTTGCTCGGTCTTGAAGCCCGGCTTGGAGAGTTCCAGCAGATATTTGCCGGGTGTCAAAGGCATGCCGGGCCGGTAGTCGCTGTCAATGTTGAGGATGCGCACCATGACCCCCTGCAACGTGGGAATGATGGTCAGATGCGGTTGCACACTCGCCTGCAAGGGCTGCAGACGGATGGCAATCTGGCGATCCTTCTGCCCCAGGTTGATCTCACGCACGGTGGTCTGAAAGCCGGGTTTGCTTACCTCGATGCGATAAGGACCAGGGGCCAGACGTATCGCCGGACGATAGGGTGCGCGTATGTTGAGGATACGAATCTGGGCATCCTCCGGCGTCGCCTGGATGGTCAGGGCACGATGGGAATGGGTCTTGCTGTGCGTGGGCGGAGCCGTTGCGGTGGAAGCGGTTCGCCCTGGCTCTGCCTGTTGGTTCAACGCCTGCAACGCCTTGGCCGCACTCTGACTGCCCAATTTGGCTGCCCGCTGATACCACAGTTGGGCGGTGTGCGCTTGACGCTCCACGCCCAGCCCTTGCGCATGCATCTGGCCCAACATTTCCATGGCCAAGGGGATATCAGCCGCCGCAGCCAGTTCGAACCAACGCCTAGCCTCTGGCAGATTCTTGGCTTGGCTCCGCCCCTCAAAGTGGATAAAACCCAGCTTCAGTTGGGCCCAGGATTTGATGACCGGATTGAAACGGTCGGCGCGCGGCGATTGATTGGCCACTCTCTCCAGCCACTCTATCGCCTTCGCCTCATCCCGTTCGATCCCCTGGCCCTCCTGGTACAGTAGTCCCAGGTTGAATTGCGCCAGACCATCTCCCTGTGCGGCCGCTTGCGAGAACCAGTGCAACGCCTTGTGCAGGTTGCGCTTGACGCCCACGCCGTGCAGGTAGAGGGAGCCCAGATTGCTCTGCGCGACCACATCCCCCTGCCGGGCCGCCTGCAACAGCGCTTCCGGGAGATCGGCCAGCAGCAGAGAGGGGCACAGCAGCACCACCCAGAGCAGGTAGGCCAGCACTGGGCGCGCAAAAAAAGCCGGAGGTGAAAAAGAGACGTGTATCATCATCCAGCAGGTCAAAAAAGGGTCGAAAGGGGCACGGATCGCCGGTGTAAACGGGCGACACACGCTCTTTATTATCAATTTTCTGCATTTTGTTTGTCAAAGTTAATTCCGCGTTGGGGCCGGAGAGGCCATAAACTGGCTTGACAAGGAACAAAGCCTGGATTTCGCGACAATATCCCTTGACAAACAGGTGAGAATATTTTCATCTAAAATGCTTGCGTGTGAAGGGGAGAGATGGCTCATTATCCAGAGCGCTTTATTGAGGAGTTGCGTGAGCGGGCCGACATGCTGGAGGTGATCGGTCGCCATGTGCGCTTGAAGAAGCAGGGTGTGAACTGGCTTGGGCTCTGTCCGTTTCACACGGAGAAGACGCCTTCGTTCACGGTGCGGCCTGAGCAGGGGTTTTTCAAGTGTTTTGGTTGTGGGGTTGGCGGCGATCTGTTTGCCTTTCTCATGCGCGTGCGGGGGATTGAGTTTGGGGAAGCGGTGGTTGAGCTGGCTGCCGAGGTAGGGATGGTGTTGCCCGCCGTGGAGGTGGAGGATGCCGGGCAGCAACAGCGCCGGCAGGAGCGGCGCCAACTGTTGGAGGTGGTAGAAAAAGCGCGGCAATGGTATTGCCAGCGCCTGCAGGCCCCGGAAGGGGAGGCAGCCAGGGATTATCTGGCGCGGCGCAAGCTGCAACCGGCAACCTTGGAGCGTTTTTCTGTGGGTTTTGCCCCGCCGGGTTGGCGCAATTTATTGGACCATTTTGGCGGGGGACAAGCGGCGGCACAGTTGTTGGAGCGGGTTGGGCTGGTGGTACCCGCCACGGACCGACCCGGTTATGACCGATTCCGCGAGCGGATCATCTTTCCGATCCGCAATGCCCAGGGCGAATGTATTGCCTTTGGTGGCCGGGTGTTGACGACGGGCGAGCCGAAGTATATCAACTCGCCGGAGACACTGCTCTACCAGAAAAGCGAGGTGTTGTACGGTCTGGATCAGGCTCAGAGCGCCATGCAACGGGAAGATCGCGTGGTGGTGGTTGAGGGCTATCTGGATCTGATCGCCCTGGCGGATCGGGGGGTGCAGGGGGTGGTGGCAACCTTGGGCACGGCCTTGACCCAGGCCCATTTGCGTCAGTTGTGGCGCCGGGTGCGCCGGATCTGCTTTTGTTTTGATGGTGATGCGGCGGGACGCAAGGCAGCTTGGCGCGCCTTGGAGATGGTGCTGGAGGATCTGCAGGCGGATCGGCATGTGCATTTTTTGCTCTTGCCGCAGGGGGAGGATCCAGATGATCTGGTACGCCGGGAGGGCGCGGACGGTTTTCGTGCCCGTTTGGATGGGGCGCTGCCGCTGCTGACCTTTTTGCTGCAGCAACTGGGCGAAGGGTTGGATCGAGCCAGTCCAGAGGGACGGGTGGCGATGCGCCATCGGGCCATGCCGTTGCTGGGCCGGGTAGGCGATCCGTTGTTGCGGGAACTTTACCTGCAGCAACTCAGTCAATACCTTGACTTGCCGTATGTAGTCACAGACGCCGAAGCGGTGTATGCTACTCCTGTTGTCAAGCGCAGTGAACAGACGGCCCGTGTCTGGCAACCCGTGCGCCGCGACAGTGCGGCGCTCAGCGCTGGTCGGGATTTTGAACGGGCTCTGTTGGCCATTTTGTTGCGGGCGCCAGAGATGGTTCCGTTGTGGGAAGAGGAGTTGAGCCGTCTGGAGTTGGAAGATGGCACGTTGACAGCGTTGTTGACGGTGCTGTTGGAGATGGGTGGTACGTTGCTGCATGGCAGTGCGTCGCCTCTTTGGCAGCGTCTGCCCAATGTTGAGCTGTCCGCCAAGGCCGAGGCCATTTTAATGAGCGAAGAGTTGCAGCCAGAATCGCTGCAGGAGGAGTTTCGCGGCTGTTTGAGCAACTGTCAATTGCGACAGCTCAACCGGCAGATCAAACAGATAACCCAGGCCATTGAGGCGGGAGAGGGTGACATGGAGCGGCAGTTTGGCGTGCTACTTGCGTTGAAGGAAGAGAAGCGCCAACTGCAACAGCAGAAGAGTCAGCCGCAACCATCGTCGCCAGCCTTTTGAGAATCACCCCTTTTTTAAACGCATGCACGAATTGGACAATAGAGACAATGGGCGATGAGTTCAAGTTTCAACCGATGAAACAGCTTGTCGAACGCGGCAAGGAGCGTGGCTTTTTGACCTTCGATGAGGTCAACGATGTATTGCCGAGCCACATCAATTCCGCTGATCAGATCGAGGATGTGGTTTCGACCTTGGATGAGATGGGAATTCATCTGGTGGACGAGCCGGAGCCGTCTGACGATTTAAAGCCGGACGATGGGGATGGTTTGGCCCTTGAGGGCGAGGGCATGGAGGATCTGGACGACCTGGACAAGCACAGTGGTGCGGAGTCTGGAATTGATGACATTGACTTGGGCAAGACCGATGATCCGGTGCGCATGTATTTGCGTGAGATGGGGGCGGTAGATCTGCTGACCCGAGAGGGTGAGATCGTCATTGCCAAGCGAATCGAGTCGGGTCGCAAGGAGGTATTGACGGCCATTTGCGATTCGCCGGTGACCTTCAAGGAGATTATTCTGCTGGCGGAGCGGTTGCGTAACCGTGAGGTATCGCTGCGGGATATTTTGGACATTCCGACCCCCAATTCGGAGTTGGGCGAGGATGATCCGTTGGAGAAGGGGGAAGATGCAGGTCTGGATGAGGATGAGGATCTGGATGAGGATGGGGATGAGGATCTGGACGAGGATGAGGAGCGTTCCTCGGAGGATGCTGAGGACGATGATTTAGACGAGCGGGAGAAGAAGGATCCAGATTTGACGGCGGTGACCTTGGATGGCACACCGTTATTGGAGTTGTTGGAGACCACGCAGCGGACATTTGACAAGATTGCCGAGGAGCATGCGCGTCTGGAGGAGACGGGGGAGCGGATGCGGGAGGCGTCGTTGCGTGGCGACGCAGCGGAGGTGGAGCGTTTGGACCGCCAGTATCAGGGGCACAAGCGGGGTATGGTAGATTTGCTGGATTCGGTGAATTTTTCCCAGAAGCAGATTGACCGCATGGTACAGACGCTGAAGGATTATGTGGATCAGATACGGGCTTTGGAGGGGGAGATGCTGAAGATGGCCGAGCGCACCGGCGTCCCCAAGATGGCCCATTTGAAGGAGTATTTGGGTAACGAAGGCAAGCGGGAGTGGGTGGACCAGTTGGCGGGGCACAACATGGCCATCTGGCGTCGTTTTTACGAGCAGCATAGTGTGGATTTATACCGCATTCAGGATGCCTTGCATCAGGTTGAGGTAGAGACTGGGCAGACGGTAGCCGAGTTGAAGGGGACGCACAAATCGATCAGCAGTGGAGAGCGCAAGGCGAGTTGGGCCAAGAAGGAGATGGTGGAGGCCAACTTACGTTTGGTGATTTCCATTGCCAAGAAATACACCAACCGAGGCTTACAATTTCTGGATTTGATCCAGGAGGGTAATATTGGCTTGATGAAGGCGGTGGACAAGTTTGAGTGGCGTCGGGGTTATAAATTTTCCACCTATGCCACGTGGTGGATTCGGCAGGCGATCACCCGTTCCATTGCTGATCAGGCGCGCACCATCCGCATTCCGGTTCACATGATTGAGACGATCAACAAGCTGGTGCGGACCAGTCGGCAGATGGTGCAGGACATGGGGCGGGAGCCCACGCCGGAGGAGATTGCCGACCGGATGGAGATGTCGCTGGACAAGGTGCGCAAGGTTTTGAAGATTGCCAAGGAGCCCATTTCGCTGGAGACGCCGGTGGGTGACGAGGAGGATTCTCATTTAGGGGATTTTATTGAGGACAAGACGATGTTGTCGCCGTCGGAGTTGGCGATTCAGTCCAATCTGCGCGACACCACTGGGCGGGTATTGCAGACCTTGACTGACCGGGAAGAGAATGTGTTACGGATGCGTTTTGGGATTGGGTTACATACGGACCATACGTTGGAGGAGGTGGGTCGGCAGTTTCATGTGACGCGGGAGCGCATTCGGCAGATTGAGGCCAAGGCGTTGCGCAAGTTGCGTCATCCGACCCGTTCGCGCAAGTTAAGGAGTTTCCTGGAGTCATAGTATTTGCGGGGTCCAGGGGCGATCATCGCCCCTGGCGGGTGCAGGGCGGAGCCATGCTTGTAATGTGCGGCGTTTAAGGTAAGCAAATGCGCAGCATTTGCGCACGCCGCACAGATTTGTGCCCCGCAGGGGCACTCTTTGGGAGGGCGGACGCCCGACTTTTAACATCGCGTGACATAACGACTTTCCTGCTATTGAATGGGTATTCGTTGTGCGATTGGCGCGTATGGGGCAGGGCCATACATGAAATAGTGCGCATAGAGCCTTGGCGGAAAGATCCTGGAGATTGATTCCTTGTTGCAGGTTTAGGGTTGCGGAGGGGCAGAACAAGGCGGTATAAAGACATTTCAAAAGTTGGTTTCAAGCGGTAGTTTCAAGCGGGGCCTATAGCTCAGCGGTCAGAGCCGCCGGCTCATAACCGGTCGGTCCCAGGTTCGAATCCTGGTGGGCCCACCAATTTATTTTTCATTTCGTTAAGTGGTCGATTTGAGCGACTGGCAACTGGATGATGAATATCCGTATCCAGATGGTTTAAAGTCGAAAAATATCTGTTATTGTCCTGCATCGACCCATCCCACATTCTTGAAGCCAGAGCACCATTATCTTTTCAATAAATCTTGGAAAGAACGGTGTTTTTTTTACACGCAGACGGTTGTCCACAGACTGATTGACTACCGCAGAGAAAGGCTGATCGAGATTCTTGAAGATGAAGAGAATTCAGCATATCGTTGATCCAGAAAGGCTCCTGTTGGTTTGGAAGCCTCCGTTGGAGACGCACGAGAGTCGCTCCAACCTTGCCGTCGGCAGCATTGACAAGGATGGTACGCTGCTTTATCTGACTGAAGCGGATGATTACCAAAAAGCAATCGAGCAGGGGTTTACTGGTTACCCTGCCTTTTCCTTGGAACGTATGCGCCATGACAATGTGTTACCCACGTTTCTCAGACGACTACCTCCACGCCAGCGCAGTGATTTTCAGGACTTTTTGGCCTATTATCGCCTGCCTCCCGAAGGGACTCTGTCGGATTTTGCGTTGCTCGCCAATACCGGAGGCAGGTTGCCCAGAGATGGTTTTTCGGTGATACCGGATCTGTCACAAGTAAAACTGCCCTGCGAATTGTTGCTGGAGGTGGTTGGTGCCCGTCACGCTCCTGCAATACAAGAGGGGTATAGACCAGTCGTGGGTAGTGCAGCACGGTTTCAGGCGGAACCGAGCAATGCACATGACCCAAATGCGGTTCAGGTACTGCTCGAGGATCGTCGTGTGGGATATGTAAACCGCCTGCAGGCAAAAGTACTCAATCGCTGGTTGAATCCTGAAACGGTTATTGATGCGCGTGTCGATCGTATCAATGGTACAGAAGAGCGGCCCGTCATTTATCTGTTGATCAAGGTGGTCAGCAGAGAATCTTGTTGACTTTTCCAACAAAAGAGTGAGCGGCGGTACAGTGATGGTGTAGGAAATTCGGGGACAGTCAAAGAGATCAGGCCCAGCCTGTCCTGTCATGCAGGTATCTGTCCAAGCCCCCTTGCAAACTCCCTGAACAGAACGCGCATCACCCTTGCTCCCGCAATGTCGGTAGAACTCCACCGTCCAACTTGCTACACTGCTTCCATGTCCCGTTTCTGCGCACAATCCGCTCATGGTGGCGGATCTGCTGGTGCATTTCGTCGATGGTCCGTGGGGCAAGGAACTGGACTTTGGCGCAGTTGGAAGCGGTATCCGCGTTGGTTTTGGTCTGGTATGCCATGGTCACCCTGACCGGCGAACAGGCGGCGAGGAAGAGATTTCCCAAGAATCTGATGGAGGTGAAAAGTATGGCGCGACAAACAGCAGCAGGATTGGTTGTTGGCGGGAGAGAGCAAATCCACATGGCTTTCGCCGTGGCGTAAATCCCTCTTCCATGAGTCCCCTGAAGAAAACCCGATATTGCTGGTCAACACCAGCGCTGACGTTCCATGCGCCAGCAGCGCCAGATGATGTGCAACTTGCGCCATAGCGCTGTCCGCTGCCGAGGAGCAAAACAGGGAAATCCCGCACGCTGCAACCGCTGCAGGCTCTGGCGATAGATCGCCCCCATGAACAGGGCCGGTAGCAGCATGCGGCGCTCCTCCGCCTGCGGCAACAGCGCGTCTGCTGCCCGGTAGCTCTCTTCTGCCCGTGCCGCCAGTCGCTGCAACACGCCACGCAACGCCGCCGAATCCCGCGCATGCAGAAGATCCGTCTCCTGCACGCCCGCTTCCTGCAACCACTGCAGCGGCAGGTATATCCGACCCATGCGGGCATCTTCGGCCACGTCACGCACGATGTTGGTCAACTGCAACGCCTCGCCCAGATGTTGAGCAAACAGGTGGCCCCGCTCGGCGGACCAACCGCTGGGCTCTTGGCCATGGCTGAAAATACGTACTGCCAACACGCCGACCGTTACCGCCACTCGGTAACAGTACCGTTGCAATTGTGCCAGATCCTGGTAACGATGGCAGGAAAGATCCATCTCCATGCCCGCCAAAATTTCATAAAATGGCTCCTCTGGCAGCGCAAACAGAGTGCGGTAGCGGATCAGTTCCTGAATGATCGGGTGCTCACCCTGACCGGCAAAACCCAGCCGCAAACGCTCGCGCCAAGCCTGCAACTGGGCGGCGGCTTCCGACGTGGGCAGACCGCTGTCTACCACATCATCCACCTCGCGGCAGAAGGCGTACAGCGCATACATGGCACCGCGTCGCGGTGGGGGGAGAAAAAAAAAGGGCAGGAAAAAAGAGGAATTTGCCGCCAGCGTCTTGCGCCGACAGTAATCTGCCGGGGTCATACCATAACCTGGGTCAGAACATTTTTAAAACAAAGCGCCCGATCCCAAAGGGATAAACGGGGGCGTACCCGCAACGTATTGCCACCGCTTGCTTCAATCTTGTTCAATACCGCCAAACCGCACGCGCTAATCATGGACAACTCCAGATTGAGCGGCCAAGGTACCTGTCGCCATAGCGGCTCACCCGAAAGATACATCTCTCGCACCTGGGCCGTCAAATGCAGCATTAAACTGCCCACCGCAGGCGAAAAACGCCGCTTCACAATCATCTCTTCACTGACCTCAAAACGGTCCATCTCCTCTTTGGGCAGATAGAGTGGTCGACCGCTCCAGGCATCCTGCCCCAAATCCTGCAGATGGTTGGTCAGTTGCAGAGCCGTACAAATGGCATCCGAACAGGCGGCCCGACAGCGTGCCAGACCACCGAGCAAACGCTCTTCCCGCAACTCCCTTTCGCCGGCCTCAAATGGCAGCTCCCCGGCCAGATGCAGGACAATGCGGCCTACCGGGTTGGCCGAATAACGGCAATAGTCCAGCAACTCTTCCAAGGTGTCATAGCGCTTGTTGGTCACGTCCATGCGAAAGGCGATCAAAAGGTGGTGCAACGGTTCGGTGGGCATATCCGTTGTACGGATCACATGGGCCAGCGCGCGAAAAATCGGATGGTCCGCCTGCCCGTTCTCCACCTGGGTCAAGCGACGGCTCCAATCGTCCAATAACTGCATGCGGGTCGCATCATCCCGGCCTGGCAAATCGGCAAAATCATCTGCCGTGCGGGCAAAAGCATAGATGGCATACAAAAAAGGGCGCAAACGGGGCGGGGCCAACAGGGAGGCAACCGGAAAATTTTCTTCCCGGTTATGTACAATCTCCAGGCAATAGCGAAAATCATCCTGTAACGCCGGAGGGACCAGTTGTGGATTGAATAGGGCCATGCAACTCTCCGATCAGGGGGTCAAGCGGGCCGCCCAGGCCGCCAATGACTCTCGGCGGGCGATAAAAACACCACTCGCCCCAAAATGAAACGGTACCCACTCCACCCGCAGTTCCGGCCAACGCTGCCGAAAATGCTGCTCCGTATCGTCACCCACTTCACAAATCAAGAGTCCGTCTGTCGTCAAATGGTCGGCAGCCTGCCGCAACAACGGTTCCACCACCGCCAGCCCATCCACACCCCCGGCCAAAGCCAATACCGGCTCCTGTTGGTACTCCACGGGCAATGTGGCCATGCCCTGCGCATCTACATAAGGGGGGTTGCTGACAATTAAATCATAACGCCGCTGCCCCAACTGGGCATAAAGATCCGACTGATGCCACTCGATACGCCCCTCCAGCTTGAAGCGGCGCCCATTGGCCTGCGCCACCGCCAAGGCTGCCGCCGACAGATCCACCCCATCCACCTTGGCCTCCGGGAAAGCCCAGGCAAAGGCGATGGCCAGACAGCCACTGCCCGTACCGACATCCAGGATGCGCTTAGGCCGCTTCTTGCCAAAAAGTTGAGAGAGCTTGTGTCGATCTGCCAGCATGTTTTCAATGCGCGAACGCGGGATCAACACATCCGGCGTTACCAGAAACAGATGGCCAGCAAAAGGAGCTTCCCCCACCACATAGGCCGCCGGCAGGCGCTGCTGCAAACGTTTGTGCAAAAACTCCGTCAAAATAACCGCGAAACCAGGGGGAGGCTCACGCTGCAACCATTTCCGCCAACGCGCCAACACCTGCGCCACCTGCCGCTGATCGCCACCCTCCGAACGCAGTTGCGCCGCCTCCGAGGTCGAGATCACCCGCAATAAGGCGTGATAAACCAAAAATTCCGCCTCCAGGCATGCTTCCTGCATACCGCTCTCAAGGCTAACTTCCGTTGCCGTTATTTGGGCGGTGGTGGCCTGTAACCAGGTGGCAATCGTGCGCGGCACAGCGCTCTGTGTTGGCTCTTCTTTGCTGAAATGGGCTGCGTTTCGTTTCACGGTTTGACGGCCTGTGGCAGGGGCGAGTTTCAATAATTTCAGCATGCGTCATTCATTGCCGATTGACCAGAAAAAAAATGGAGCCTGAACCGATAAAAGGTGCTTGTTGTTCTTTGCCAATTATCGTACCCTGTGTGTTGGAATTTTGACTTGTTGGGTTTTTGACGCGATTGACCGGTCGGCTGTCGCCGTCTCGCCGGTTTGCGTTCCTTGGCCTTGTCCGGAAAGGGTATCCAGTTCATCATCATGTATGGAATTATTGGCAAATCTCCCAGCATGCAGAAGCTGTACAGAATGATCCAACGGGTCGCCAATTCCAGTGCCACCGTCCTGATCCAAGGGGAGAGTGGAACCGGCAAGGAGCTGATTGCGCGGGCGATTCATGACTTGTCGCCGCGCAAGGAGCAACCGCTCATTCCGGTCAACTGTGGTGCCATCCCGGAAGATCTTCTGGAATCAGAACTGTTTGGACATATTCGCGGCGCCTTTACCGGGGCGGCTGCCAACCGTATTGGCCGCTTTGAACTGGCCAATAATGGCACGCTTTTCCTTGATGAGATTGGCGACATGAGCCCCAAGCTGCAAGTAAAAATGTTGCGGGTGCTCCAGGAGAAGATCGTTGAGCCCGTGGGGGCCGTCAAAACTGTCAAGGTGGATGTGCGGGTGATTGCGGCAACCCATAAAAATCTGGAAAAAGAGGTTGCCGAAAGCCGTTTTCGCGAAGATCTGTTCTACCGTTTGAATGTCGTGCCCATCCATGTGCCGCCTTTGCGTGATCGCTTTGACGACATTCCCTTGCTCGTGGAGCATTTTCTGAATAAATTTGCCGAAATCCAAGGCAAGCGGGTCTTCATCGATCAAGAGATCCTGGAGCTGTTTCTGGCTTATCGTTGGCCGGGCAACGTGCGCGAGTTGGAAAACCTCATCGAACGGTTGACCGTTTTGTCGGATGGTCAGGTACACCGTGATGATATTCCAGAAAAAATACTCATCGGTTCCCCAGAGATGTTGTCCGGTGAATCCGCATCGGTAGTTGTCCCAGAAATTGGTAACATTATTGCCAATCTGGGTGAAGGAGTCGATTTCAACCATGAGGTGGACTCCTTTGAAAACCAGTTGATCCTGTCCGCGCTCGACAGCACCGGATGGAACAAAAACAAGGCCGCCCAATTGCTCAATCTCAACCGGACCACATTGGTTGAAAAGATCAAGAAAAAGGGCCTGGAACGCATGGAGGGATAAGTGGTCTGTTCTACGCATCGCGTCAATTGCCGGTTGTCTCCTTTCCACCATCCCATGGTATTGCGGGGGATGGCGTTCTGTTTGTTATGGTTCGTTCTGTTGGGTTGGATCAACGAAGCGGCTGCTTTTTCTACGGTGCTGAAGGTCAGCCGCGAAGAGAAGGGCAAACGGGAGGTTCTTTCGTTCAACGTTCCACCGGGGGCTGGTCGGCCACGGATGGAGTTGCTCACGCCAGAGACTTTGCGTCTGGTGGTGCCTGGGTTGCTGGCCCTGCCTGCCAACGCTCTTGATACCGAACAGTCTCAATTGATCAGTAGTTTCAAGGTTGAGGGGCTGAGCGAAGAGATGGGTTTGGATATTACCATCGCCTTGAAGAAGGTCAATCTGGCTTTTCGTGATACGCTTGGCAACAGTGATCCGGTGTTGGGGACGCCCTATCGTTTGGAAATTGATACGCCCATCGCCCCTTCCAGCGTCAAGGAAAACCGTCTGTTGGAGAGTCGCGCGGTGGCGGGTCGGGATGGCACGTTGTTGATCATCTCCTATGCGGGCAGCGCGCAGGTAGAGGCGGCGGTGGATCTGGGATCCCATTTGTTGCGGTTGCATTGGCGTGGTGCGTTGTTGGATCCGGGTTGGCGTCATGCCAAGCCGGAGGGGTTGGCGGAGCGGTTGTTGGCCTATCCTTTCCCGGAACAGGTGGAAATGGAGGTACAACTGGATCCCAGCGTTTCGGATGTGCGTTTTCACCAGAGCAACGAGGCGGGTTTGTATGTGGTAGCCATCTCCAACAATTCGCAGTTGGGGCGGCAGGTGGATGTAGAGGAGATGATCCGGCAGCGCAAGGAGCAGTTGACGGGCGGCGAAGTGCGTCCTCTCAACCGTCTTGATCCGGCTTTTGTGCCGCGCCCGGATCGGACTGTGGTGTTGAATGGCACGTTGGTCGATGAGGTCTTCTACTTGAAGAGTGCTCAGGCGGCGGCCAAGGACCACCGTTTTGCCCGGGCGCGTGGTTTTCTCAAGCGCCTACTGACTGTTTTTCCGGATACCCCCAACCGTCCATTTGTTGAATTCTACCTCTGGGATTTGGCCTATCAAATGCGCTGGAAACCGGGTTGGTTGTTGGCGGGTTTGGGGAATTTGTTGGCGCGTTATCCCAACACCATTCACTATCCTTACTACCGTTTGCTGCAGTTGCATCTGCTCAACCGGGCCGGTCTTTATGAAGAGGCGCACCATATTCTTTGGGATCCCAACCTGCCCAAGGATAATGTACGGGTTTGGGTAGAGCGGGGCCATACGGCCCTGGGTTTGGCCCGTTCCAACCAGAATGATCCAACCCATTGGAAGAGCGCCAAGGAGTATTTGAACAAGGTTCTGGAGTTGACGGGTGACAAGGGTGAGTCCAGTGCGGAGGCGCACTATTTGTTGGTGCGCGCGGCGCAGAATCCCAACAATGAGGGGCTGAGTGCCACCAAACTGCTGGATGCGCTGCAGCCGGAACATCTGGCTTTCATTGCCAACCGTCCAGACTGGTTGATGTCCATTGCGGACATTTACTATGAAAATCGTCAGTACAATCGGGCATTCAAGTATTATGGCCAATTTTTGACCAATTATCCAACCATGACGCGCATTACACCTTGGGCCACTTTGCGGGCAGCGGAGAGCAGTTGGCAGTTGGGTCGGGCAGCCGAGGCGGGCAGTACGGAGCAGCGGGATCGTTATTTCGATGCGCGCAATCTGTATACCGCGCTGCGGGAAAAATATCCCAAGAGTGATGCTGCGGTCTGGGGACAGGTATTCCAGTTGCGCATGGAGGACGGCAACGATGTTGCGACGCGTTTGAAACGGATCAACAGCGTGGCCAAGAACATTCGCCTGCCGGATGCGTTGTCTGAGTTGTTGATTGCCAAGGCGGAGTTGTTGGGGGAGGCGGGTCAATTTGAGGAGGCGTTGGTCACCTTGAATCGGATTATTGCTTCCACGACGGAGATCAAGACGGTTTCCCGTGCCACCAAGCTCAAGCGGGACTATCTGTTGGCGGGCATGCAGCGGGACTTGGCGGAGGATCGCCCAGAGCATGCCATCTTGTTGGCTGAGCTCAATGGGGAGGAGTTGCGGCACAACCCCAATCTGACCCCGGTGCGCACCTATTTGGCGGAGGCCATGTTGCGTACTGGCATGCCGGAGCGGGTATCGGCGTTGTTGGATGGTTTGACTACCCCGGCGGCCAGCAGTCTGAAACGGTTGAGTACGGCGTTTGCGGCTGGGGAGTGGCCAGAGGTGATGGCGCCGCCGGAGATGGGCGAGGCGGTCAAGGCCATGAGTGAGGCGCACCCGGTTTTGGGTGCGGGGGGGCCGGCGGTGGATGAGAGTATCTCCGCTGAGGAGACGGCGGCGCGGGCGGCCAAGTTGGCGGTTCCCCCACCGGATGCGGAGGGGAGTACGGCGGCGCACGAGGTGGTGCCTGTGGAGGAGGCGCGGGTTCGTCTGGATGAGGCGGCTCGTTTGTTGGATCTCAAGGAGTGGGAAGCCATTTTGCGCTTGCTGGAAAAATTGCCGGATAACCTGCTCAGTCATGATGGCCAGGAGAAGCGTTTGCGCTTGATGGCCAAGGCGGAGGAGGGGCGGGAGCGCTATCCTTTCGCGGTGCAGTATCTGGAGGATTTGTTGGCGGGCAAAAAGTTGGCCGATGGCAATGATTATTATTGGTATGCCTCTGTGTTGCAGCAGTGGAAGGGGGATGCCAAGGCGTTACCGGCTTTCTTGCGTGTCAGTGAGGAGGCCAGCGACAAGGAGGTTCAGGCTCTGGCGCATATGCGGGTAGGGGATATCCTGCAGCGCGAGGGCAACTATGCTGGGGCGCGCGATCATTTCCGGGCAGCGGCGGAGCTTGCCCCGGATACGGCATTGGCCACGGTTTCCAAAGAGAATGCTTCTCAACTTGAAATGGCCATGGAGGTTACCAAGTAGCTGCCATGATGGATAGACAGGGTGTGGCGGGTTTGGCCCAGCCACCTGCGAAAACATCTTCTGTCGCCAAGGATCAACTGGTTATTTTGGTTGGTCGGCGCGATGAGCCGCTCTTGATTCTGGCCACCCAGTTTCAGGCTTTGGGTGTTGCTTCGTTGTTGTTGGCGGATGGCGTTGAGATCAAGCAGCATCTGTCGCAAAGTTCCGTGCATCGTCCACCCAGTTTGGTGGTGGTGGATGTGGAGACGGTACGCAATGCTTTGGAGTTGATTCGGGAGTTGACATTCCTGTATCGGGGGTTGCCGGTGCTGGCTGCCGCCTGCAAGGGCAGTGTGGGGGATGCGCGCGAGGCGATTGACGTCGGAGCGGCGGACTATTTTCTTCTGCCGGTTGGCGAGGAAAAATTGTCTGGTTTGTGGAGCAGCTTTGGCAATCAATATTTTGATCCTGAGTTGGGGCGTGGGCGGCGTTTGATCACCAATGATGATCGGATGCGTCGTATTTTGATGCAGATTCGTCGTGTGGGGCAGACCAATGCCACGGTTTTGATTCAGGGAGAGAGTGGCACCGGCAAGGAGTTGATTGCCCGTTTTCTGCATCAGGTTTCCAACCGCACCAAGGGACCATTCGTGGCCATCAACTGTGCGGCTTTGCCGGAAAATTTGTTGGAGTCGGAGCTGTTTGGCCATGCCAAGGGGGCTTTTACTGGGGCCATGGTGGATCACAAGGGCAAGTTTCAGCAGGCCAACGGTGGTACCATTTTCCTGGATGAAATTTCCGAGATGTCGCTCAATCTGCAGGCCAAGTTGTTGCGGGTGTTGCAGGAGCGGGAGGTGGATCCGGTCGGGGGCCGTTCGCCCATTGCCTTGGATGTACGGGTAGTCGCTTCCACCAACCGTGATTTGCGGCAGTGGGTAGATCAGGATAAATTTCGTGAAGATCTTTTTTACCGTTTGAATGTTTTTCCGGTGCATCTACCCGCCTTGCGGGAGCGAACCAAGGATATTTTGCAGTTGAGCGAGCATTTCCGGGTTCGCTTTGTGGCTGAGTTGGGGCGTAACAACATTCCCTTTTCCAGTTCGGCCATCGCTGCCCTGCAGACGTATGACTGGCCTGGTAATATTCGCGAGTTGGAGAATGTCATTCACCGTGCCCTGTTGATGGCGGAGGGGCGCGAGATTCAGCCAGAAGATTTGATGATTGATGTACCGATCAGCAGCATCAACCGCATGGCGCCCACTGCCGAAGCGGAGAGTTACGAGCCGCACTATGTCACGCCGTTGTTGGCTGGTGGTGAAGAGGATGATAAGCAACGTCTGCATCTGCCCGTGGGTACGACGGTGCGGGAGATGGAGGAGTTTTTAATTTTCCGCACCCTGGATGAGGTCAATGGTAATCGGACGCGTGCAGCAGAGTTGTTGGGTATCTCCATTCGCACGCTGCGCAACAAGCTCAATGAATATGCGGCCCGCTAGAATAGGCAAATAGGGTTATACATTTATTACGGGGTCCAGGGGAGATTATCTCCCCTGGCGGGTGCAGGGCAGAGCCCTGCTTGTAATAGCGCGCTTTCACCGAAGCAGATTTGGCAAAGCCAAATCTGCGCAGCGCGCCAAATCTGTGCCCCGCAGGGGCACGCCTTGGGAGGGCGGATGCCCGACACGCACCTTGTTGCCTGGATAACGATGCGGCAAAAATTTGAACATGATTTGCGCAGGTATGGCTGGATTTTGTGCGTGTTGTTGTCGGTTCTTCTATCCGCCTGCGGCAGTGGTGCTGCGCCCAGTTCTATCGAGGCCGAGTTGACGGCGGGCGATACGTTCTTGCAGCATGTACAACGCTATTTCTTCCCCAAAAGCTATTGGCACAAGAAGAGCGAGCAGATGCAGGAGCGGGTCAGAAAATATCAGGAGAGTTTCAACGAACAGGCCCGTGCCTATCATGCGTTATTGACCAAACGGCGGGAGCGGGTAGATCAGGCCATTACGCAGGCAGAGGCGGCTGGCAAATCGGTAGAAGAGGCGCGACGCTTGGTGATTCAGGAGTACCGGCAGACGTTGGATCCCGTTCGGGAGGAGACGCGTCAGTTGGGCAAGGAGTTGCGGCGCGCCATGGCCTTGTTGGCGCAGGCGGATATGGCAGCAAGACAGTAATTCGGCAAGACAGTAATGCAAGGCAGGGTGATCATTGCGTTATTTTTGCTTCTGAAAGCAACAGCAAGATCTCTGTTCCATCGGTGTTGGCGGAACAACAAACTTCTATCCGACAGCAAAAAAGTCTTACATCACGCGAGGTTAAAAGTCGGGCGTCCGCCCTCCCAAAGCGTGCCCCTGCGGGGCACAGATTTGGGCGCGCTGCACAGATTTGGCTTTGCCAAATCTGCTTCGGTAAAAGCGCGCCATTTCAGCAGGGCTTCGCCCTGCACCCAGCAAGGCTTCGCCCTGCACCCCGCAATAGATTAAAAAATCAATCAATCAACGAAACGACTTGCTCAATAACGGCGTAATTTCAGCAGCAGGCACCGGCTTGCTGTACAAATACCCTTGCACCGCATGACAACCAGCAGTACGCAATACAGCCTCCTGAGCAGCTGTCTCAACCCCTTCCGCAACAGTTTTAAACCCCAGGGAACGCCCCATGGCAATAATGGCGTTGACAATCTCCAAACTGTCCAAATCACCCGGCAAATCCCGCACAAAAGACTGATCCACCTTGAGCGTGGTGATGGGGAACCGCTTCAAATAGCTCAAAGAAGAGTAACCAGTGCCAAAATCATCAACCGCAATCTGAATGCCACGCTGCCGCAACGACGCCAAAAGCTGAATCGTCTTCTCCACACTCACCATGGCCGAAGACTCGGTAATCTCCAACTCCAAACGGTCCGGAAAAAGCCGGGTCGAAGTAAGAATCTCCTCCACAACACGCACAATCGCCTCATCACGCAACTGCTGCGAGGCAATGTTCACCGCCATGTGTAAATGCATGTAGCCCATGTCATGCCACTTTTTGAGTTGCGCACAGGCCGTGCGCAAAACAAAAATTCCCAACGGTACCACCAAACCACTCTCCTCCGCCGCCGGAATGAACAAGCCAGGCGAGACCATCCCCTTGCCTGGCCGTAACCAACGTACCAACGCCTCAAAACCCAAAATCGTCCCCGTCATCAAATCAATCTTGGGCTGATAATAAACCGCAAACTCATTATGCTCTAGGCCATCCCGAATGTCCTGCACCATCTGCAGGCGATCCTTCGCCCCACGCTGCATCTCGTCAGAGAAAAATTGATACTGACAATCACCCGGACTGCGCCGCATGGCCGTCTGCGACTTGACCACCAAATCATCCACATTGCCACCATCGTTTGGAAAGATGCTGGCACCAATCATCAATGAGATGAAAATATGCTCCTCGATATTGGGAACAGGAATGTTGAAAATCTCCCGCAACTTGCTGACGATAATCTCCACATCGTCCACTTTGCTGACCGCCATGCCCAAAATAAATTCGTTTTGATCACGAGCAAGAATATCCTCCTTGCGTACCACCGTCCGCAGTTGCTGAGCCAGCCACTGTAGAATCCAGTCGCTTTTCTTGCGCCCCAACGTGTCACGCAAATCACGAAAACCCAAAATGCCGATGGTGAGCAAAACAACCTTGGATTGATGACGCCGGGCAAAAGCCAAAGCACTGGTCAACCGCTCTTCCATGGCCGAGGTGTTGAGCAGACCAGTCAACGGGTCGCGGTCGCTGTTGGCACGCATGGACTCCAAAATGGCCGTGAAAACCGCCTCTGGAGGATCCTGCTCAATATTGGGACGACAAACCATCAAGGATTGCAGGTTGCCTTCGTAACGGGTTCCTTGCAGAAATCCAGACAGGAGCGACAACAGATCCGCAGAAGAGGGTGCCCCCGCCAAAGAGGGTGGGGCAAGATGACTGGACATGGCTCTCTCCTCAAACATCCGCTTAGACAACCTGCCAGCCAGGTTGTCGCTATGCAATCGTGCTTAGCAAAAATTTCGCCAGTTCCGGCTGTTGCCTGCGGAATGGCCCAAGCCTGCGCATTTCTACCCGTCCATGATGGCAGCTTATCCGGCAAAAACCAAGTTTTTTTGCAGCAGATTGCCGCACAAAGGCCGACGTTGTGTCAAAAAAGGTCACTTTTCAGGGTGGATAAATGGCCCCATCCCGCCGCAAGGCGGTTAAATGGAAAGTGGGACGCCCCTCATTGCGTGCCTTGCGCTGAAAGCGGGTTTCCAGCCAATCCTCAGGTTCCGCATCATAACAGTCATCCCCTACGCACCGCGCGAAAGCCGGATGCTCCGCCAACAGAGCGCGCATCCATTCGGCATAGTGCGGCCAATCCGTGGCCAAACTCAATTGAGCCTGAGGCCGCATGCGGGCTGCCAGAAGATCGAGAAAGGGTTTTTGAAGCAAACGACGTTTGTGATGGCCTCTCTTTGGCCAAGGATCCGGAAAATGAATCAAAACCTGGTCCAGAGAAAGCAGCGGGATGGTCTGTAACAGTACTTCATGAATGCTCTGGGTGGCAATACGCAGATTGGTCAGTTGCATCTGCTGGACACGCAACAGCAAAGCTGCAACGCCACCAGAAAAAACCTCCACGCCAATAAATCGATCCTGCGGATGCCGCAAAGCCCGCTGGGCCAGAGCCTCGCCGTTGCCAAAACCAACCTCCAGAACCAAACGAGCGTGCCGGGGATCCGCTCCCAGTTGTTGCAACAGAGCGCCACGATCCTCGGCCTGGGGAATGGCTAGCCCAGGCAGCATCTCCTGCAAACGTACCGTCGCGTGCGGTCCCAATTTGCCAACCTTGCGGCCCCGGGGAATCAAAATTGAATCGGCCAACAAAAATGCCTTCTGCTCGGCATTCAAGGGACCAAAAAAATGGTCAAACTGAAACTGGGACATGCGCCACCCCGCAATAACAGACTACCCATGGTAAACCCGTTATTGATACCTCAAGACGACTCAGTTGACCATCAAAAAAATGCATAAAACATCGGGTGCCGCCATAACGGCGACACCCGTGCAGGATACTCCGCGTCCACTCATTGGATTTGAATCTGAATGGTCCTTGGCTTGGCCTCCTCGCGCTTGGGCAAAACCACCTCCAGAACACCATTCTTGTAGGCCGCCTGAATCTTCTCCGGGTTGGTGTTGTGACCCAGTTGAAAGGTCCGGCTGAAACTGCCATACATCCGCTCGATGCGGTGATAATTGTCCCGTTTCTGCGTCTCATCCCACTTCCGCTCACCGGAAATGGTCAACTGATTGTTCTCCACGTGCAGCTTGATGTCCTTCTGCTCCACCCCCGGCAGATCGGCCTGCAACACCAAACGGTCTTCCTCTTCCCGCACATCAACCCGCAAAGGCCACTGGCTCATCACGTTGCTGGCATCGTCATAGTCGCGATCAAACAATCGATTGATCTCGTTTTGCAACACACGCACGTTGCGGAAAGGATCATAATTGACAAGCATCGCCATGGCTGAATCTCCTGTTTGCTCGAAGTGAATCCTGATTTGTTTTTCTGCGGAGCCATCTCGTTCGCTCCTTATCCGTGCAGATAGGGCCGCCAACTCAGAATGCAAGAGGCAAAGAAAAATGGTCAATACCCCCTTGAAACTTATTCTGGATGACACTATCTAATGGTTCAGAAAGGGTGTAACGAGGGTACTGAATTGTTTTTTTAGGGAGAATCTTCGGATGATGCGCTTGCCTGTTACCACACCTGCCCTGACCACGACGGGACAGATAGAAGATAACGGATTTCGCCAGTTTGTCCGTCATGCCATGGAAGCCCCCATTCTCAGCGCCGAGGAAGAGGTGCAACTGGCAACCCGTTTTCGCACCATCAACGATCTGGATGCGGCCCACCAATTGGTGCATGCCTATCTGCGTCTGGTGATCAAAACCGCGCGCGAATATGTCCATTACCGGATCAGTTTGCCCGATCTGGTGCAGGAAGGAACCGTCGGCCTGATGCACGCCGTCAAACAGTTTGATCCAGAGCGCGGCGCCCGTTTGGCCAGTTATGCCATCTGGTGGATTCGTGCCGCCATCCACGATCTGATTTTGCGCTCCTGGCGCATGGTCAAAATTGCCACTACCCGCATGAAGCGGCAACTGTTTTTTAAATTGCGGCAAAACAAGGACTCTTCCGCCCTGCTTACCCGCCAGGAAGCGGCTGAGCTGGCCGCAAAATTTGCCACCGATGTGGAAACCATCCTGGAGGTGGATGGCCGCATGATCGGCGGCGATGAATCCCTCAATCAACCCCTCCTGGAAGAGGGCGAAGAGTGGATCGAACAAATCCCCGATCACCGCCCCAACCAGGAGATGCAAATGCTCTCCATGGATCGACAAAAATGGTTGCAACGCCTGGTGCGCAATGGCTTCGAACAGTTGAATGAACGAGAACAACAGATCGTCAGCGCCCGCTATCTGGCCGAAGAACCGCAAACGCTCGATACGTTGGCGCAAACCTTGTCTATCAGTCGGGAGCGGGTGCGGCAGTTGGAAAAAAGAGCCCTGGAAAAATTGCGTACCTTTCTCCTGGCCGAACCCGCCGCCCAGGAGTTGCTGTCGCCTGCCTGAAAATACCCGCAAGGTTCGGGAGATACGGAATTGAATCGCACGCTCAAATGGATGTTCTGTCTTTTTCTCTGCTTGGCAGGGCCTGTGACGCAGGCCGAAGAGGCCTATCGTCAGGTGCAGCCCCTGCTCAATACCTCCCAGACCGTCCTGGACGAGCCTCTGCGCTTGGCAGATGGTACCGCCCTGCAGATTACCTCGACCATCGTCACCATTTTGCCGGGGGAAGAGACCGCTTGGCACAAGCATGGCGTACCGCTCTATGCCTATATCCTGTCCGGCGAGGTGACCATCGATTATGGCGCACAGGGAACGCGTCGTTTCAGTCGTGGCACCGCCTTCATGGAGGCCATGGACCACTGGCATCGTGGCACCAACCAAGGCACAGAGCTCGTGCATATTTTGGCCGTCTATCTGGGGTCGGCAACAGGCCGCAACGTTATTCCAAAACCGCAATAGCCATGGCTTTGTGATTCAGTCTGCTGTGCCATTCATCACCTCGCCCCATCCACAAAGAGTATCCACCAAAAGGATAAGATAAACTTTTCCTATGCTTGCGCCGAAGAAATTATTATGCTGTAGCGCAAGAGGGCAATAAAAACAGACTTAGTCCGGATAGGAAATCCAAGATGTCATCATTGTTCAAATTATCATTAACTGCGCGCATTGGTGTGGTTGTTATGTTGACTGCCCTGTTTACAG
Source organism: Magnetococcales bacterium (assembly GCA_002753095.1). Classification (GTDB taxonomy): domain Bacteria; phylum Pseudomonadota; class Magnetococcia; order Magnetococcales; family Magnetaquicoccaceae; genus Magnetaquicoccus. The sequence goes on along the minus strand of PDZU01000021.1, from coordinate 3,021 downwards.
GGGGTGGGGCCGCCTTGGTTACTTTGTTCGAATTGCAACGCAAGGGAGACCAGGACGCGCTGCTGGCCATTGAGCGCAACATGCGCGTGGCTTGGCGCCTTATCCATCACCTGGGCAACCAGTTCAGTCAAAAAAATGGTCAACTGTTTGTCGATCAGACGCCTCTCAATGACCACAACGAGATCGTTGATGCGGTCTCGCAACTGGTCGGGGGTACAGCAACCATCTTCATGGGGGATACCCGTATTGCCACTTCGGTCCTGAAAGCCGATGGCCATCGCGCTATCGGCACGCAACTGGCCAGAAATGCTGCCTATGAAGCCATTTTTCACCAGAAAAAACCCTTCCGTGGGGTCGTGGATATTCTGGGCATACCCTACATCACCGGCTATGATCCCATCTTCAATGCCGATCGAGAGGTCATTGGTATCGTTTATGTCGGGATAAAAACAGAGGAGTTCTATGCGGGAATCAACCGTTTGGAGGGGATTATCGTCTCTCTTACCACATTGACGGGCCTGCTTGGCGTGGGACTGGCCATGTTTTATGTGCGGCGCCGCATTGGCAAACCAATCATGACCATGTTGCACGCCTTCGACCAAGTGGCCAGCGGTGATCTGCTGAGTCATATCCCCGTGGGTTCGGAACAGGATGAAATCGGTCGGGCCATGCGGGCATTGCGGACCATGGTGGAGAGCCTACACCAAATGGTGGCAGAGATTCGTTACAATATCTTGACCCTCACCGAAGCCTCTCAACAGATGGAGCAGGTCTCGGACGAGTTGCAACAGGGGGCCGTTACCCTGAAGACCCAGGCGCAAACGGTCTCTCAATCGGCCAGTCACTTAAAGAACAACATGAGTGAGATTGCACAGGCTGCCCTGAAGAGCGATAGCAACATGGCCACCATCAGTGCCGCCGCAGAACAGGCAAGCGTCAACATGACCACCATCTCGGCAGCCAGTGAAGAGGCCGCAACCACGTTGACCAATGTGGCCAAATCTGCCGGACAAGCCTCTGGTTCACAGGAAGCGGTCAGACAGGCGGTAGAACGTTCGGCAGGGAATGTGCGCCAAGTAGCCCAGTCGGTCATGGAGGTCAACCATTCGCTCCTGGATGTGCGGCGCCAGTGCGAGGCGGCCAGTGATGGTTCACGCGAAGCAAACGCCGCTGCCCTGGCCAACCAGGATGTGATGAAAAAATTGACCGGGTCGGCCAATGAAATCGGCAAAGTAGTCGTGGTCATCAAGAGCATCGCGGAGCAGACCAACATGTTGGCCCTGAACGCTTCCATCGAAGCCACACGGGCAGGTGAAGCCGGTAAAGGTTTTGCCGTGGTGGCGCAAGAAGTCAAACAATTGGCTCGCCAGACCAGTGATGCAACCGGACATATCTCAAAACAGGTGGAAGAGATTCAAGGCAATGTCGAAGATGTCACTACTCGGGTGCAAATGGTGACAGAACGGATTGCCGCCATCAGTGAAGCCAACCGCCTGATCCTGCAGTCGGTCGGTGTGCAGAGCCAGACCATGGTGGAGATCGCTCAAGCAATGGATCAGGTAGCCATGGAAAATCAGGAGGCGACGCAACGGGTCAGCCGTTCTACAGAAGGGATCGCCGATGTAACGCGCAACGTCTCAGAAATTTCGGCAGGCATTTCAGAGGTGACCCGTAACGTCAGTGAAGCAACCATGGGGATAGAAGACATGGCGCGTTCGGTGACGGATGCCACCAGAGGAAATCGCGAAATTACCGCGAATGTCACCCATGCTTCAGCCATTTCCGCCGAGGTGGCAGAGTCGGTTGCCGAAGTGAGTCAACTGGTCAAAGAGATCGGTCGCTGCAGTGCAATCGTTGATCAAAGGGCCGTCGATATTAAAAAGATGGCTGGTCAATTGGATCAAATGTTGAATCAATTCAAAGTGTAGCAAAAGTATACGTCCCCTGTCGAGTGGCAGGATGCGACAATGAATGGCACGAGATAGAGGAGAGAATACAGTCCGCCGATGTGTCTTTGCTGAAGTTGTAGAGTCGGCGTGTTCTGGAAGCAGAAGGGCTGGAGCAGATTTTCCGGCAGGAACATTGAGAGTTCATTGAGAGAAGTTTGTTGCGGGAGTTAAAGCGTTACATGGAACAACGCCTTTCTTTGGTCACATTGGGCGTGCGCGATTTGGCCCGGTCGCGTGCATTTTACGAGAGCTTGGGATGGCATGCCTCTTCTGCCAGTTGTGATCAGGTTTGCTTCTTCCAAACCGGGTCGATGGCGATGGCGCTTTATCCGTTGGAGCGATTGCTTGAGGAGTCTGGTCAATCCGGTACAGCACCGCAGCCGGGCGGCGTTACATTGGGGATCAATGTTATCACTCAGGCAGAGGTGGACCGTGAATTGGCGCTCGTTTTGGAGAAGGGGGGAACACTGTTACACCCCGCGACCGATACCCCCTGGGGAGGGCGTACCGCCTACTTCGCGGATCCTGACGGGCATCCATGGGAGATTACCTGGGCACCCATGTTTCCGCTGGGAGCGCAGGGGGAGTTGTACTTGCCATAAGGGCTCATGACCGTGGTCCTGTTCCACTGCTTATCGTTGTGAATGAGATCCATGGCGGTTTCATGGTTTTGGCTTGTTGCTTCCTTTAATCTTTAAATCTGCATCATCAAGGATGTTGGCACAATTTTCTTTGCCCAGTTTAAAGAACAATAGCGTTTCATTATCCGCCTCCTGTCCCTGGAAAAGTCCGCATTCAACAATCAGGGTTGGATCGCTCTTCTTCGCAGGATTAAGAACTTGGAAGTAATTTTTGATGATCTCCCTGTCAGCAATCCCTGTGTGACCGGCCAAGAAAACAGAGCGATATCTGTTAAGCGCCTTTTCAGCTCGTTTATAGATAGTTACCCAATTGATATTATCTGGAGTGGAATCCTCGTCACATTTCTCCAAGAATGCACGGGTCTCATCTCCAAGTCCATAACGACTTTTAAAAAATTCCTTATTTTTCCGAAGAGTTGAATACTCATCTG
>PDZU01000097.1 GCA_002753095.1 Magnetococcales bacterium | reverse complement strand
AAATTGAATGAACCGCCCATTTTTATGCCATGGAAGGATTATGTTTTAGGAGGTGCCACTTGATGGTGTCTCCGCTTAAGGAGGATGGAACCATGTCTCTGGTATTGAATACGAATATTGCTTCGTTGACCACGCAGCGTTTCTTGGCATCCAGCACCAACGCCTTGTCGCAGACCTTCAAGCGTTTGTCGTCTGGTCAACGGATCAACTCGGCAGCCGATGATGCGGCGGGCCTCTCCATCTCTGATCGGATGACGGCCCAGGTGCGTGGTTTGAACCAGGCGGTACGCAATGCCAATGATACGATTTCCTTGATTCAGATCGCCGAAGGTGCGTTGACGGAGACGTCCAGCGCCCTGCAGCGGATGCGTGAGTTGGCGGTACAGGCGGCCAACGATACCAATATGTCGAGTGATCGTGCCGATCTGCAAAAAGAGGTCAACCAGTTGGTTGCCGAGATTGGCCGGATTTCCGATACGACCCAGTTCAACAATCAAACCCTGCTCGATGGCGGTGTGGCGGCTGGTTTAACCTTCCATGTGGGTGCCAACCAAAATCAGACGATTGTGGTCTCTATCGGCAGCATGGATGCGACAGCCTTGGGTGTGGATGCCACGACCATGGCCAGCTTTGGTACCGGCGGTACGACGTCCGCCAACCAGGCGGCGGCTGAATCGGCGATTGCTCTCATTGATCTGGCCATCGACAGCGTAACGGCACAGCGGGCCAAATTGGGGGCCATGCAGAATCGTTTTGAGGCGGTCATCTCCAACCTGACCAATATTTCGCTCAACACCTCGGTGGCACGCTCGCGCATTCTCGATGCCGACATCGCAGCGGAGACGGCGAAACTGACGCAGAACAGCATCATGCAGCAGGCCGGTACAGCGGTCTTGGCCCAGGCGAATCAGCAGCCGTCCATCGTCCTGCAGTTGCTCAAATAAAAAAGGGATTCTCGAAACCGCAGATGCTGGGCAGGTGGAGTACGCACAGCAAGGCGCGGTTGCAGATGCCCCAGAGCGGCTGTCCATGCCGATTGGTCATGGCTGGGAAGAAGTGGAAAATGATGGCTGCTGGTCAGCCACAATAGGGGGAACAGCACGGATACAATAAAAATAGTCTGCATGCACTACAACCGCCGTACCATGGGGGATCTTACCTGTGCCGGGCAGGGTGTTGCGTGACAGAAATGAAGATTGCCTTGGCATGCGCGCATGCGGTTGAGCCAGAAACGCGTACACGAAAGAGTGTGTACGCGCCTACACTGGTCGACGCAGCATCGCTCAGCCCAGGCGAATGTGATAACCCCTCCGGTACGCGCGGCGTACCGGGGTTCGTTATCCCCATGCCGTCGGGAAGGTGTGTACACCTCCCCGGTCGGATGAGTATAGGTGATCGGGCCGATCACCGAAAACGAGCGGCCCACCTCCACCCAGGGAAGGATACATGTGAATAGATTGATCCTATTCACCACATATTGAGGAGGAATTTACCATGGCTCTTGCAATCAACACCAATATCGCGTCCTTGCAGGCTCAGAACAAACTGAACAGCTCCAGCAATGCGCTGGGTGCAAGCTTCAAACGGCTCTCTTCTGGACTGCGCATCAACAGCGCTGCCGATGACGCCGCCGGTTTGTCGATCAGCGAGCGCATGACCGCCCAGATTCGTGGTTTGAATCAGTCCGTCCGCAACGCCAACGATACCATCTCCCTGATTCAGGTGGCAGAAGGGGCTTTGTCGGAGACCACAGCGGCACTGCAGCGGATTCGTGAGTTGGCCGTGCAGTCCGCCAATGATACCAACGTCAGCAGTGATCGTGCGGACATGCAGGAAGAGGTGGATCAGTTGATCGAGGAGATTGATCGTATCGCCAACACCACCCAGTTCAATGGCCAAACCCTGCTGTCGGGCGCCTTCACGGGTAAAGTGTTCCATGTCGGTGCCTACACCACCCAGACCATCGCCTTTGGGATCACCGGTGCGACGGCGACCGATTTGGCGGTCAACGCGACAACCATCGATACGCAGGCCAATGCGGAAACCGCCATCGCTACCTTGGATGCCGCCATCAATTCGGTCACCTCGGTGCGGGCCAGTCTGGGTGCCTATCAGAACCGCTTTGAGTCGGTGATCACCAACCTGTCCAATATCTCCTTAAATACCTCCAGCGCCCGCTCCCGGATCATGGATGCGGACATGGCGGCGGAGACGGCCAAATTGACGCAGAACAGCATCCTGCAACAGGCTGGTACGGCAGTGTTGGCCCAGGCCAACCAGCAGCCTGCCATCATCCTGCAGTTGCTCAAATAATCCTGCTTCAAGCCTGTCTGACCCACGCCCCTTGCCAAGCGGTTTTCCGCCCGGCAAGGGGTGTTTTTTTTGGTTTAGCCCTGTGCCGATCTGTTGCATGTCAACTTGCAAGGCGCGCAGCTACAGAATGAGGTTGTGAAAAAATGCAACCCGTAGCGAGAACGTCATCAAACGTGTCCTGTTTTTCAACACCGCAGGGCATGCATTGAGGGCGTTCGCAGTATAGCACAGTCAGATTGTAACGGTTAGCGCAGGGGCAAGCAGACCGTGACCGTGGTGCCAGCAAGGGGGGCAGTCTGCATGCGGATGCACCCCCCCAACGTTTCGGTCAAGCGCTGTGCCGAATAGGTGCCCAACCCAGTGCCTCCCTTTTTGCCCGCCGTGGCATACTTTTCAAAAAATCGGTCGCGAATCTCCTCTGGAACCATGCCCATGTTGTGGATGGCGATCATGATGAAACCTGCCATGGTTGTGTGATCCATGCCAATGCTCACCATGCTCTCCGCCGGGGCAGCCTCAACCGCATTCTTGAACAGGTTGGCAAAGATGTTGTAGCACATGATCTCTTCGCCCTGTACAACCAACGGTAAATTGGCCTGCTGCAACTCTTCCAGGGTGTAATTTGTTCCATCGATGGTATACACAACCTGCAGACGCCGCACCTTCAACAGGGTGGCGTTGTCAATCTGTATGTCGACGAAGATGGGGGTTAATTTTACCTCTTTGGCATCCAATGGATACTCCCCCCGCTCGATTTTTAGGAGATCCAGGGAGAGGTTGACCATGCGCAGCGCCTTGATGCCCGCGTTGTAAATGATGTGGATCGACTCCTTTTGTTCATCGGAAAGCTCCTGCTCATGCAGCATCAAATCGGCAAAACCGATGATGGTGCTCAAGGGTGATTTCATGTCATGGCGGGTGATGTGCTCCACCTCTTTTTTCAGTTTTTCCTCACCCAGCATGGCAATATATTCCCGCTCCAGTGCCGCAGCCTTTTTTTCTGCCGTCAAGTCACGGGAATATCCCACCGATCCCACCACCTCACCATGGGTGTTGCGCAACAGTGTTGCCGTGATCAAAACCGGAAACTGTTCGCCGCTTTTTTTTAAGCCGGTAACCTCGCCGGTAAAACGTCCCTGTGATTGCAGCAGTTGGCCAACCTGGGCATACTCCTGCGGATTGGCATAGAGCAAGGTGATGGATTGACCAATCATCTCGGCAGCACTGTAGCCATAAACCGCCTCCGCCGTTTTGTTGAACAGCTTGATGCGTCGCCCGGCATCAACGGAGACGATCATGTCGGCAGCAATGTCGATCAGGTAACGGGCGTACTCCCGATCATCGGCAACCGGGTCATCGATGACTGGTAGAGGATAGGTGGCGTTGGTCATCCAAGTGCATCCTTCATTCTAAAGACAGCAATCCCCCATAATACACGAGGTGTTACCGAATACGCTACATGAAATTGTAGCGTACTATGACAAGGATGTTTTGCAAAATATGCTTGATATAGATCGTTTACCTTTCTTTCCTCTTTCTCAAGTTACTAATGAGAACCCTTGGTTCGTCCATACCCAACAGCCAAGTGGTCACGGCAAACAACAGGGCAGCGGCCAACAGCAGAGGCAGGAGAATCATGGCTTTGTGTGCAGTGGAGGCGGTCGGTTGCCAGTAGGTGGCGTGGCCCCAGAATAGAAAGAGGGTCATGACGGCAGTGGCCAGAAAGGTCTTGAACAGCAATTTCCAGACGGCGGGACCGGGATGATAGCCCACCTTGTCCCGCAGATGGTAAAAGAGCAAGCCGGCATTCAGGAAGGCTGACAGGGTGGTGGCCAGAGCCAGACCCGCATGTTGCAACGGTCCCATTAGCAGCAGACTGAATAGAATATTGGCCAACATGCAGACGATGGCAATTTTCACCGGTGTGCGGGTATCTTTCAGGGAGTAGAAGACTGGGGCAGCAATCTTGATGGCAGAGAATGCGCTCAAACCCGCACCGTAGGCAAAAAGAGCCTGGGCTGTCAATTGAGTGATTTCATGGTTGAAAGCGCCACGCTCAAACAGCAGGGAGAGGATGGGTTCACCCATTGCCAACAGGCCAGCGGTGGCGGGAATGTTGATGAAAAGCATCAAACGCAAGGCAAAGTCCAGATCCTGACGCAACCCATCCAGATCATTATGCGCCACACGTGCCGAAAAACTGGGCAGGATGGCTGTGCCCATGGCAATGCCAATCAGCCCCAAGGGAAATTCTACCAGTCGGTCCGCATAATAGAGGTAGGAAATGGAGCCGGCGGGTAACCAGGAGGCGATGAACAGGTCCACCAACAGATTGATCTGGGCCACCGAAACGCCCAACACGGAGGGCCCCATCAAGGTCAATAGGCGGCCAATGGCCGGGTGACGGTCGCGCCGGGCAACCAATTGCCAGCGCATTTTCAGGGGGATTCCCAACTGTTTGAGGGCTGGCCACAACAGTGCCAATTGCACGATTCCCCCCAACAAAACCCCGATTGCCAGCCCCATGGTGGGTTGTTCCAGGTGTGGCGCCAGGACCAACGCACCGAAAATCAGACACACGTTGAGCAATAAAGGGGTGACTGCCGGTAGAGCAAACTTGTGGTAGCAGTTGAGGATGCCACTGGCCATGGCCACCAGGGAGATGAACAAAATATAGGGGAAGGTGATGCGGGTCAGTTCGATGGTCAACTGAAATTTGTCCGGTTGATCTGCAAAACCTGGTGCAGCGATATAGACCACAAACGGCATAAAGAGTTGGCCCAGCAACACCACCACCAATAATATGACGGTCAGGGCGGAAAAAATGGCTTGTGCCGCCTCGCGTGCTGCCTCCCGATCACCACGGGCGACATATTCGCTGAAAACCGGAATGAATGCTGTGTTAAAAGCCCCTTCTGCAAACAGGCGGCGCAAAAAATTGGGCAGCTTGAAAGCGACAAAAAATGCATCCGCACCCATGCCGGCGCCAAAATGGTGGGCCATGACCATGTCGCGCACAAAGCCCATCATGCGCGATAATAAAGTAAATAAACTGATCGTACCCATGGCCCGCAGCAGGTTGCGACGGCTTTGCACGGGGGGCGGAGGGTGCGCAGAGGTGTGTTCTGGTTCGGATGACATGTAAAAACCTTTGGTACGTGATTTGAACGGGTTGAGAAAATGTTATCAATCTGGTATCCTGACAGGATCACTCATTCAGCAACAAGGGAGTTTTTGTTCCGTGGCAAATATTAAGTCCTCTCTCAAGGATGTGGAACGGTCGGAAAAGCGTAACAGCCGCAATCGCAGTGCCAAAGCGCGTATGCGCACCTTCTGCAAAAAAGTTATCGCCGCTGTGGAGGCCAAAGATCTGCCGGCTGCACAGGAGGCGTTGCGCCAAGCGATGTCCGTGTTGGCCGTGACCGCTCATAAAGGCATTATTCATGACAACGCAGCAGCCCGCCACACCCAGCGTCTCAACGCCAAGGTCAAGGGTCTGGCGCTGGCTCTTGCCTCTTGATGAACTTTTCCGAACTGGCCATCCCTGAACCGGTGATGCTCGGCATCCGAGCATGTGGATTCTCCGAGTGTACCCCCATTCAGGCCTTGACCTTACCCCTGACCCTGGCCGGTCGCGACGTGGCCGGACAGGCTCAGACGGGGACAGGTAAGACGGCTGCCTTTCTGATTGCTGTCCTTTCCAGAGTGTTGCGCCAGGAAGGCGACTCTTGTGCCCCTGCTGCGTTGGGTGCTCCCCGTATCCTGATCATTGCCCCCACCCGTGAGTTGGTGGTGCAGATCGAGCAGGATGCGCGTGCTTTAGCTGCCTTCACCTCTTTGAGCATTTTGGCGGTTTATGGTGGTGTGGATTACGAAAAACAGCGTCTTGGGCTTTCCGATGGTGTGGTTGATCTATTGATTGGCACACCGGGGCGCTTGATTGATTATCTCAAGCAGAAGGTTTACCGTTGTGATCAGGTGCAGGCTTTGGTGATTGACGAGGCGGACCGCATGTTTGACATGGGGTTTATTGCTGATCTGCGTTATTTATTGCGCCGCCTGCCGCCCCATCAACAGCGTCTTTCCATGCTTTTTTCGGCCACGCTTTCCTATCGGGCGCAAGAGCTTTCCTACGAATACATGGACTCGCCGGAGGTGGTTTCCACCCCCATGGATGTCAAGACGGTCCAACAGGTGACCCAATGTTTGTATCATATTGAGGGCAGAAAGAAGATCAGTCTTCTGGTTGGTCTGTTGCGTCGTGATTTGGCGGAAAACGAGGGGGTTGGTGTTGGGCGCGTCATGATTTTCACCAACACCAAGCGCATGGGGGAGACCTTGCAGAATTGGTTGGAGGCGAATGGCATCATCAGTGGTTATCTGTCTGGTGATGTGCCGCAGGCCAAGCGACTGCGGGTGTTGCAACGTTTCCAGTCGGGGGAGTTGCCGGTTTTGATTGCCACCGATGTGGCTGGACGGGGTTTGCATATTGATGGGGTTACGCATGTTGTCAATTTTGATCTGCCTGAGAATGCGGAAGATTACCTGCATCGCATCGGCAGAACTGCCCGTGCTGGGGCCAAGGGGGATGCCATCTCCCTGGTAGACGAGGAGGGGGCCTACCGCCTGGAGGGGATTGAATCCTATTGCGGTAAAATCTTTGTCGCCTGGGCGCCTGATGATCTATTGGTGGAGTTACAGCGTCCTGCCTTCTCTGTGCAGCCCCGCAGTGTTGGTCGGGGTGTTGGCAGGAGATCTGCTTCTGGTCGTGTTGGTGCGGGTTCGTCTTCGGCTGGGAGGGCTGTTGTTGCAGTTGTTGCGGCATCCCCTGTCTCGGGCGAAGGTGCGGTTGTGGGGGAGGGGCAGGAGGATGCCTTGTCAGCCACAGCCAAGAAAAAACGTGTGCGCCGACCCAGGCGCCGCAAGACAGCCGATGGTGGCGTGTCACAGGGGGCAATCTCCCCTACGGAATGAGTCGGATCTTTATTGTTACCATTCGATGTCCTTGATCCTGGCTTGTACAGAGTCTGGCGGCTTTGTTTGGCACAGGGTGTCTGTTCATCTTTTCAACCATAAGGCAACTGCCATGTCCGATGAGAATCTTGACCCTAGTGGTGCATCTGCCCAGCAGCCTGAGAATACCCCGGTCTTTCATGTGGAGAAGCTCTACTTGAAGGATCTTTCTTTTGAAAATCCCAATGCTCCAGAGATTTTCCGGGAAGAGAACGAGCCGCAGATTGATTTCAATCTGGAGACTGGTGCGACTCAGAAGGGGGCGGAGCATTTTGAGGCCACGTTGCATGTAACGGTCAAAATGGTGCGTCAGGAGCGGACGTTGTTTTTGGTGGATCTCACCTTTGCGGGTCTTTTCCTATTGCGTAATATGCCGCGCGAGTTGATTGCGCCCATGTTGGGTATTGAGTGTCCTTCAATTTTGTTTCCCTATGTCCGGCATTTGGTTTCCGAAATGGTCACCCAGGGTGGTTTCCGGCCCATTGTTTTGGATCCGATCAATTTTTCCGCTTTGTATCATCAATCCCGTAGTCGGGAACAGGCTGCATCGTAGCGGGGCATGGGCCCATGTGGATATTGCTGCGCACTTTGTTGTTATTGGGGTTGGTCTTTTGGCTGGCCAGGGCGGTTTGGCGTTGGTTGCGTCCGCCGGTGCCGCCTGTGCGTCAACAGGAGCAATCGGCCCATACTTTGTCCCGTTGCAGTCGCTGTGGTACCTTGATCCCCCATGAGATGGTACTCTGGCATCAGGAAAAACCCTTCTGCAGCAGCACCTGTCGGGATAGGTAATCGCTCCTGCGTGTTGTCTATCCAGTCAATCATCCTGCCTTTTAATGTGTTAAAACTTCTGCGGGGTGCAGGGGCGGTCACCGCCCCTGCTTGCAATGTGCGGCGTTTTTATTGACGCGTGCGCAGGCATTGTCCTGGCATCACTCCCTGTCATCATGACGTCGAAATAACGATTTATCCAATTGATCCAACTTGGCCATCTCATCGCGGGCAATATTTTTGCCGGCATCACCGTTGGCAAATTGCCGCATCGCTTCAGCATAATGCCATTTGGCCATCTTCTTCTCTGCAATCAAATAGTGATAACGGGCCAGTGCCAGATGGCTGGCTCCCAAACGGTTCTGCTTGCCCTCCACCACGCCAAGCAGGTAAAGATATTCCGCCGCGAGCGGGTTTTCCAAACTCAGAGGGCGAAGAATGCGACTCGCCTCTGCCCATTTTTCCTGTTCGTTCAAGGCGAAGGCCAAGCGATAGAGCAGATCCGCATTGGTCTTTTTAGGTTGGTGCTGCAGGGCAGAGCGAAAATCGCTTTCGGCAATCTCCGGCTTGCCCTGTTCCAGACGCAGCAGACCCCGTTCGCGCAACAGATAAGGATCCGTGGGACGTTTCTTGAGCATGGTACCCAGATCCGTCTCTGCCGCCGACAGTTGCCCCATGTAGCGCTCGGCAACCGCCAAGCCATAGCGCGTGGCCAGATTATCTGGATCAAAATTCAGTTGCTTGCGAAAACGCGCGATCACTCCATTCAGATCCGGGTTGGTGCCTGCCTCCAACACCGCCTGCGCACGGGCCAGAAGAAACTGATGGGCCTCCTGTGCCTGCTCGATGGCCGCAGAAGAGGGTGCGTCGGACGGCTCTTCCCGCTGTGACAACACTTTAACAGCCGCACGGGAGGCGAGCAGAGCATCAATCTGTTGCTGACTCTCCATCAGACGCTGTGAACTGAGCGGATGGCTCATCAAATAGGGCGGCGGCAGATTGCTGATACGTTGCTCTCGGTTGATCCGTTCCATGAAATGCACCATCCCCCGTGGGTCAAAGCCAGCCTCCAACAGATAGTGAATCGCTAAACGATCAGCTTGCGCCTCTTTATCCCGCATCACATCCAGTATGGTGCTCTGCGACGCTGCCGAACCACCAATGATGGCCGCCTGGGCAATTTGACCGTTACCGGAAGCAACCCCAGCCGCAATACCTGCCGCCATGGCCGCCATCGTGCGCAAGGTGACATCTTTCAGGGTGCCTTCCAGCTGAATATGGTGACCGGCAGCCAAATGGGCCAACTCATGCGCGATTACCGATGCCAACTCATCACGATCCCGGACTGCAAGGATTAATCCACTATTTAAAACAACATGTTGCCCAGGAAGGGCCATCGCGTTTAGCGCGCCGTCCAAAATCACATGGAAATGAATTTCACCAGAGCGAATTCCCGCAACCTTTTGTAAAGGTTCACCCAATGCTTGCAACAAATCGGCTGTCTCCGGCCCGGTGACCAAGGTGATTCCTTTCCTATCCGCAGCACTCGACAACACCACAGGTAACAAAAAGAACAGCCAACTTGCGAGAAACCAATAAACGGGCAGTGGAAAAATTTTTTTCATGGTGCTATCCTGGCGCAGAGAGGGGCATGCGGATTGCTCGTGTTTGTTGAAATGGCACCTGCATCAACAGCAAACCGACCAAGTGATCCCATGGTGCGGTTCGTCCGGTATGTTGGGAAATCGAATCGACCTTGCCATGACAGTGTGGCTTATTATTGTGACTTTGGCGAGAGAGAACGTGCATTGTGGTCAATCGCTTTAATCGTCTGGTCGAGCTGCGGCGCATACGGGAAGAGAGCAACGGTACGGTTTTTGCGCGTGTTTTGGCGCGTCTGGAGGGGCTGAAACAGGATCTGGGCCGCCTGGATCAACAGACCACGGAGGAGCAGGCCGCCATGCGCCTTGCTTTGGCTGGTTCCGACGCCGGTGCAGACAGGCCAGTGTTGGCCTCCGGCATGATGGATGATTTTTTGCGCGGACAATCCTGGCGTCGTCAGCGGTTGCAGCAGATGATTGCTGCCGCACAGATGGATATGGAAAAGGCAAAAGAAGCATGGCTGGCAGCTCGCATGCAGCTTCGTCAAGCAGAAAAGCTGGCGGAACGAGAGAGTTTGCGGCAACATGAGCAGATGGAACGCAATGAGAAAAAAGCGATGGATATGGTGGGTGTGCTGCGGAATCAAAACTATTTCAGGCAAGAAGGAGATGTAGAATGATGGGCTCGCCACAACAGTTGCGGGAATGGTATGGCAAACCCCATAGACGGATGGATAGACCGCTGCTCTCCGCCTTATGTCTTTCGATTACCCTGTTATGCAGTGGTCCCATGGGTTCCGGTTGGGGGGTTGGCGAGGCCGTGGCCTCCGCCGAACCGGCCAAAGCCCCCGCCGCCAAAGCGGCGACGCCAGCCGACAAGCCAGCTGCCCCTGCCGCAAAGGATAAAGGCAAAGAATCCGGCGGCGATGACAAGGCCGTGGCTATCGGAGATCCGGCAGGCTTGTTGAACGATCTGGAAAAACGGCGCGTTGAGTTGGAAAAACGGGCCAAATGGCTGGATCTGCGGGAGGCCGACCTGAAGCGTTTGGAAGAAAAATTGGCCAAACGTGTCGCCTCTCTGGAAGCGCTGCGTAACGAAATTCGGGCCAACCTGGAAAAAGAGAAAGTGGTTGACGACGCCAATATCAGCCGTCTGGCCAAGATCTTGTCCGGGATGAAGGCCAAAGCCGCTGCCGATGGTCTGAAAGCCATGGACCGCGAAACAGCCGTGCTGGTGCTCAAAGTGATGAAAGAAAAGGTGGCTGCCAAGATCCTGAGCAAGATGGATAATGAGCAGGCCGTACAACTGGCCAACGAACTCGGCATCCCGATGGCAGAAAAAAAGCATAATTAACAAATGGTTACCCGTTGTTTGAGAGAAAAATGGTCCCGACCCCATTTTTTCTCTCAAGTCAACGACCAGATGGCCGATAAGTAAAGCATAAGGCGGCGGTACTGAATCAGGCAACTACTCAGAAACAGGTCGCTTTATGATCGCCAGTCACAGTAAGAGGCGGATGCAGGAGCAGGTGACCAGGATGGTTGCCTCCAGGTTTGTACCGACCAGACAGGTCAGGTAGAACCGCCAGGGTTAGGGTTGGCCCTGTAAAATGAACAACTCACCTCCAGCCACGGATGGATAATGACATGTGATTCGGATGAATCACGATCAGGAGGTTAATGAATCATGATTACCACAGCGCATTTCCCCCAGGAGCAGACGGCTCCGCCCCCGCTCGCGACACCGGTTCGCCAGGATGCAGCATCTCGTTTTACCCATACAGCGACACGCTTGATAGACGAATAAGGCCCTTTCGGCACGACTTTTCTCTGCTGAGTAAACGGTTGTCCGTTTCTGCAGC
>PDZU01000020.1 GCA_002753095.1 Magnetococcales bacterium | reverse complement strand
CGTTTGACGGCACAATGGCAGGCGCAGTTGGCGTTGTTGGCGCAGCAGGAGCAGAATCAAGGTGTTGATTTGAGTGCTGTGTTGGCGCAGCTCAAGACGGAGTTGGCTGGGCAATGGCAGCAGCAGTTGGGGCGTCAGGAGCTGTTGACAGAGCAGGTGTTGGCGGCTTTGCGGCAGCAGGCGCAGGATGGCGACGCGTTGGCTCAGGTGATTCAGCAGGCGCTGGCGCAGTGGCAAGAGGCGTTGCAGGTTTTGTGGCGGCAGCAGCAGGATAGCCAAGGCGAGGAGACCGAGCGACTCTTGACGCGTTTGCAACAGGATCTGGCGGCACAGACCCAGTCGGCGGTGCAGGAGGCGGTCCAGGCGAGTCAGGCAACTCCCGTACAGGCGACGGCTTCTGTTCCGGTTGCGGAAGAGGCGCTTTTGGAGCGTTTGCGTGGGCAATTGTTGGCGATGATGCAGAGCCAGCAGGTGGCGCAGGCGCAGTGGGCGGCTCAATTGGCCGCGCAACTGCAGGAGATGTTGCAGCAGCAGACGGACCAGAGTCGTCTGGACATGGCGGACATGGCAGAGCGGGTAGAACGTGGTTTGCAGGCCCAGGAGACAGTACCGGATCAGACTCAGGCGTTGGCAGAACGGGTGGTCGAGCAGCTTTCTGATCGTTTGGAGCAGAGTCTGGGCAGTTTATCGCAGGGGTTGGCAGAGTTGCGTGAACGTTTGGTGGCAGAGCGCAGCACGATTGTTGCCACGGTGGCCGATTGGCGCGAGGATAGCAGCCGTTCGGAGCGCGAGCAGTCGCAGCAGATGGATCACAAATTGGCGGAGGTGATCGGTCACGTCAACACGCACCATCATCATTTGACACGGATTATTGGTGAGTTGAACCAGACGCTCAGCCAGGATCTGGAGGTGATGCGCGAGGGGTTGTTGAGTCGCAATGAGTCCAGCACGCAGCAGATGTTGCAGCGGGTGAGTGATTTGGGGCGGGGTTTGGAAGAGGTGATCAGTACGGTGGGGCAGGAGCAGACAGTGTTTATCGAGATGTTGGGCGAGCGTCTGGAAGCGTTACGGCGGCGTTTGCGGACCAAGTAGACCGTTTGGCAACTGAACCATAACCAGGGAGGATGGGTAAGAGGGCGTGATGCCATCGTTGGACCGGGTGATCCGACTGGATGCGAGCCAACTGACAAGCGGGCTAACGGGGCTGTTGCAGGCCCATCCGTTTGTGCAGGTGGTCGGAGAAGCGCTGGGGGTGCGGGAGCAGAATGAGATTCATTATGATACACCGAATCTGCAACTGCATCGGCACCATGTTTCGTTATTGATACATCGGCGTGATGCGCAGTGGATTCAGCGCTGCACTCGGCAGGAAGAGGGGGCTGTGGAGCTGCAGTGGGTGGAGACGCCTCTGGCTGAAGCGCAACTGGATCTCAAACCGTTGCGCAAACTTTCTCTTTTTCCTTTGCTGAATGTGGATGACCTGCGGGCTTTGGAGGTGGTCTTCACGCTGCACTGTCGGGCGCAAAGTTGGCGTTTGAGCTTTCCAGATGGGCAGATTTTGCTGACGGAAGAGCAGGGTTATTGGAAGTTTGGAGCGGATCGCTATCCTTTTCATGCCCTGTTGTTGCAGTGGCAAACGGGTTCGTTGGCGCGTTGGTATCAGGTTGGGATGGATTTGGCTTGGTTGCTCTATCATGGCCAGTCGCGCGGTGAGGAGGGGGCTCTGCCGCCTTGGGAGCGGGTAGGTCCGGCCTTGTTGGGGGAGAGTCCGGTGGGGCGGGCTTTTGCGGCGTTGGCTCCGCAACGGGTATTGCCTTTGCCAGCCGGAACGGAGGCGCCTTACTTCTTTGTGTTGCGCGCTGAATCGGGTGGCGCAGCGCCTTTTTTTCCCCTGTCTGGGGAGATGAGTGGTCAGCAGGTGTTCCGGGAGGTGGCTGGACGGTTGTTGCAGGCCCTGGCTGTCGGGCAGCACGCTGTTCTGTTTGCTGGTAAACAGGACAAGTTGGAGCGCATTCGGCTGTTGCATCGGGATGTGGAGCGTTTGCAGGCGTTATTGCGCTACTATGATCCTTTTATGCCGCGCGGCGTGGCTGCCGAGTTGGAAAACGAATTGGGCTGGTTATTGAAGGAACTGCTGTTGGTGCACGAGTGTCAGGTACTGCAGCAGGTCAGTCTGGAGCCTTTGTTGGAACAGTTTGCTGGACACGCGGGGCTGGATGGTTTGCTCAACAAGACACGCAACGGTCTGCTATTGGCGATCAAACGGCTGGAAAAGAGTGTAAGCAGCTTTCGTTTTACCCGCCTGATGTTGGGGTTGCACAACTGGTTGCAGGGTGAGTTGTGGGATTTTCTGTCGGACCCGCTGTTGCGGGAGGCGTTGGAAGCGCCGTTGCAGCGTCGGGCGGGGGAGTGGTTGCAGGAGAGTTATCAGCGGGTGCGGCGCCAAGGGCGGCAGTGGCAGGAGTTGTCTTTTGCCGATCGCAGTGCGCTGGTGACGGAGTTGGACCAGATGGGCCACGCGGTAATGCTTTTTGGGGAGTTGTTTGCAAACAGGCGTGGTCGTAGTGGGGATGGGCGGCTTTTTTATGCAGAGGCGTTGCAGCGCATGCAGGAGGCGTTGCACCGTTTATTGCACATTGAGAGCAGCCAACGCTTTTTATTGCGTGGTGTGGCGGGGGAGGAGGCGGCGTTGCAGGCCATGCAGGCGTGGCAGGCGGAGCGGTTGCAGCGGGCCTTGCAGGAGGCTGGGCGTTGCTGGGAGTTGTTTGCCAACAAGTTATCCTTTTGGTCATGAGTATGGGTGCCACGTTGGATTTAAAAGAGGCCAATCGACTGGTCAAGCGTTTTGCGATGCCGACCCGACCGACGGTAATTTTGGAGGCGGTCAAGTTGCAGAATCAATTTGTGGCGGATCCAGAGCAGGTGCGGGCGACAATCATGGGGGATATTGCCCTGTTGGCGCAGGTGCTGCAGGCGGCCAACAGTCGGGTGGTGGGCCATGAGCGGCGTGTGGAGTCTCTGCAGAGTGCCATTGTCTTGTTGGGGCATGATCGGTTGCGGGAGGCGACCCAGGATCTTTTTTTGACGGCGGATATGGCGCGGCGGGAGAGTTGGACGCAGAGGCTGCGGGTCAAGAGTGTGCGGGCGGCTTTTTTGGCTGCCTGGATGGCCGAGCAGGTTGCCGTGCGGGCGCCCCATTGCATGGGGGGGCAACTGCCGTTGGTCGCGGCGGATGAGGCGTATGTGGCGGGCATGCTGCATGATTGTGGGCAGTTGGTCCTGTTGCGCCATTTTGAGGATTACCCGCAGTTGTTGGCGGTGGAGACGCGGCCATTGGGTGTTTCTCTGGAGATGGCGGAGATGGAGCGCTATCAACTGACCCATGCCCTGCTGAGTGCCCTGTTGTGTGAGTTGTGGCAGTTACCCAAGGCGTTGGTTTATACCATCGAGGGGCATCATCAGACAGATGCCTTTGCCGGCAGGCCGATTAAAGAGCGCAAGCATATGGTTTTGCATGCGATTTTATTGCTGACCGAGTGGGCAGAGGGCGATTTGAGTGAGTGGGAGTGGAGCCGTCATCAGGGGTACATTGAGCGCATGTTGGGGTGGACGGAGGTGGAGGTGCAGCAACTGCACCAGGAGGCGCAGCACTGGTTGACGACGGTACCCTGGGGGCGGGAGGAGAGCATACAGGTGGCACAGTTGGGCAGGTCTGGAGGCTAGGGCGACGTGGCAAGAGTGATTGCAAAGGTGCAGCGGGAGATTGAGGATGGTGGCAATCCGTTCTGGATCAGCTATGCCGACTTGATGACGGCTTTGGCCATGTTGTTTTTGGTGGTGATGAGCATTGCCATTGTGGCCGTTGCCACGCGGCCCATGGTGGAGAAGCGTGAGCGGGAGACGGCCATTGAGGTGATTTTGAACCGTTTGGAAGAGCGGGCCAAGGAGAAGGATCTGGGGTTGGAGATCAACCGGGCCACCCATACCATCAGTTTCGGTGAGAAGGCCAGTTTTGCTTTCAACAGTTATCAGCTTTCGGCGGTTGCGCAGGAGTCGTTGCGGAATTTTGTACCGTTGTTGTTGGATCTGGAGCCGCCGGAGCAGCCAGACGGGGAGAAAAACTGGCTCAAGCGCATCCATATCGAGGGGTATACCGATGCCAGTGGCAGCTATTTATACAACGTGAATCTCAGTTTGAACCGGGCCCAGGCGGTGGTATGTGCGTTATTTTCTGTGGATTTGCCGCAGGCGCAGCAGGAGCGTTTGCGGCAGTTGTTGATCATTGATGGGGCATCGGTGACTGGCATCAAGCAGAGTGCCGAGGAGAGTCGTCGGGTTGAGGTTCGTTTGGAGTTTCGCCAACCGGACGACAAGGGGGGCGAGGTAGGTGTTTCGGTCAACATGCCCATTGGACGGTGTGCCATCCATCTGGATGAAGGGCAAGGTGAGGGGCGGCGTGCGGAGGGGCGTCGTGCCCGGAGGGTTGCACCGGAGGCGGTGGAAGAGATTCCCGCGAGTGTTCCACAATAAACCCGCAAGGGGAGATAATCTCCCCTTGCCCCCATGCCACTTTCAAATGCAATTGCCCTGCCCCCCTGGCATGACTTCGGCACCCTATGGAAGGCGTTGAATCTTGAACCGCAACGGTGTGTCGCCGTTATTGCAGTACATGAAGGGCAGATCGTTGGCGAAGGTGGTCAGCTCCCCGGTTGTGGGAGCGGTAAAAATAAAACTTGTCACATTTTGATTGTCTTGGTAATCGTCTGCGCAGGGAACGAGTGGAAAAATGTGCGGTTCGCAGTAGGTTTTTCCTGACGATTGGCAATGGCTGCCTTTGATGGCTCCCATCAAGCGAAAGAGGGGGTGTTCGGGGGCGCGGGCCCACAGATGGCTGCTGATTGTGAAAATTGGATTGGCACTCTTCCAGTTAAGCCAGCCCCAGGCGTTGGCTTCTGTCTTGGCATCCAGCCATAATGCGTCGGGATCCAGTTCGATGCGGTAACGTTTACCCTGTTCGAGCAGAACCTTGCTGGTATTCCAGTATTTTTTCGGGGCGACAGACACCTCTGTTTTCTGTTCTGGCGCTTGCAACTGGGTTTGATCATTGCCATGCAGGGGTTCGTGGATGGTGAGGGCAAAAAGGATGTTGCCAAAGCTCCACAGCACAGCCACCGCGAAGAAGGTCCAACCGGCAATGCCCCGGATAGTGCGCAGGCGCTGGCCAAAGGTGTGATCAAACCAGCTTTGCCGTGTCGGTTGCAGGCGTTGGCTGTTGTCGGGGGCGCGTTCCTGACCAGCAAGAATCTGTTGGCGGATCTGCACGGAGAGTTGGGCGGCCTCTGTACGCAGCGATTGACGCAGCCGAAACAGGACAGCAGCAATGACCAGCAGACCCAGCAGCAGGCCGGGATGCGCTGCGATGACAAAGTGGATGAAGGGTTTGAGAACGCTGGGCAGATAGTAGGCAATGGTTTCTGCAGCATGATGCAGCACGCTCCAAGGCCACTCACAGGCATCCTGGTTGTTCAGGTTTTGCGCGGTGGGGTTGTTTTGCCACACCGACCAAGCCAGCAGCCCCAAAAAGCCGAGCAGCCAACCAAAAAAGAAGAACAATAAACGTCTTTTTTCTTCCACCTGCAGCAGCAGACTGCGCAACTTGCCCATTTCCTGCGGGGAGTGTACGCTCCAGTCCTGATAGGTGCTGGGTGTGGGTTCTGTTGCGGGAGCATCCCGGACGATCTTGAACTGTGCGGGCAAAAATCCGGGGGCATAACCAAAAGCATCCCCATCATTTTGCAGGATGTCATCGTGCATGCGTTTGATGACGGTTTCATGGATTTTTACAGTGCCAAAGGCGATTCTGGCTTTTTTGCTCTGTTCGGCGGAACCGTAGCAAAGTTCTTCCACATCCCTGGCCGAGTAGCGAAACAGGGCAGCCATGCCATCTCTGGGATCGTAGAGTTTATCATCCGCATTGGCCTTGTCGTCTGCCTCGGCCAAGGCGGTTGCATCCAATTTCAGACCGTGTACGACGGCCCAGCGCATCATCCAGTAGAGGGCAACATTGGAAAGACCGGTACGGGGATAGCCACCGCCCACGTTGGAGTGGGCTCCGGCAAACCAGACCTGTTCGAGGTTGGGGATGGCATGATTCTGGTCTGGGTGCTCATGCCAGATGCGGGGCATGAAGGCCACCCGATTGTCATCGATGGCCAGGGCATGACAGACCTGTCGCACGGCCAGATCGGCTTGGTAGCGATGTTTGATCCAGCCTATTTTGCGCAACAGGTTGTTGAAAAGATTAAATAGTGCGCCCATGCCCTGTCCCATATGTTCCGGGAAGCCCAAGGCGGACACTGTATCCCAAATACCCATGAAGTGGATCTTGTGCGCGCCGTTGTCGAAGCGATAGATGGAGGGATTTTCCCGCCATCTTCTCAACGCATCGGCGTTGGGTTTATCCTGGCAATTCAAATAGATCTGATATGCTTCGGCCAGCAACTCGTTGATGGGTTGATCGAGTTTGGCTTGACAATTGATCAAGCCGCTGGTCTGTATCAGATAGGCCAGCGCCCGTACCGTGGCTGCCCCACGACTAAACCCAAAGAGGAAGATGCGATCGCCGGGCGTGTAGTGCCGACAGAGAAAATTGTACCCATCCAGGACGTTTTGTTTAAAACCCAGGCCGATGGCGCCACCAAGCATGCGTTTAATGGGATTGCTGCTGGTACCAACCCCATGGTCATAGATGGCTTTTTGTTGGCTGTTGCTGCTCAAATCCAGCGCTTGATAGAGCTTGAAAACGTTCGTATCTGCGCCATACCCTCCTTTGTTGCCTGTACCGTCTGAACAGACGATCAAATTTTTGCTCATAAGATTCCCCTCCATATGGATGGTGTAAATACTTCTTCAGGTTTATATGAATACAGCCAACATCATGTTAGCGGAGTGTTGCATATCTCTTGCATAATATCAACATGCGTTATAACGAACGGCAAAGATCTTATTTATTGCGCACAATGCAGAGGTGTGGTTATCAAATTTTGTGCGTGATGGACAGAAATGCTTCTTCTCTGTGGTGTATCCAGAGGAGGTGTGAATGGTCAAGATGAGGAAAGTATGGATTTTTGCCTTACGCCAGGAGTGTGCCCTGCATGAGTTGTCGCAAGTCATCTGGGGTGTCCAGATCGTGCAAAGTACGTCCCACTTGCACCGACCAGTCCAAGTGATGCAGGCGGGCCAGGGTTGTCGCGGCAACGGTGGCGCTGCTCCAGGCGATCTCCGTAAAGAGCGTGGCATGAAAATGTTGCAGGCCCAACAGGGCATAGCCCCCATCCGCAGCGGGATAGAGTACCGCCTGATGCTGGGTCAGGGCGGCAGCAGCCTCTTGTAGAAGAAGGGGGCACATCTCCACACAGTCGGTCCCGATCAACAGCATGGGGTCTTGACTGCGTTGGGCGGCACGGGCCATCCGTTGCCCCAAGTCGCCCTCCCCTTGATCAGAGAGCAGGAGTGTTTCCGGGAAGCGCACCCCTTGCCACTGCGGGGCCGGGTAGGCGGGCGTCAACAGCAGTTCAACCTCCCCAACATCGGCGCCCATTGCCGCCTCTACCGTGTGCTGCAACAGGCGTCGCGCCAACTCTGCCGCCCCTTCTGCTCCCAAGGCAGGGATTAAACGGGTTTTGGCCAACCCTGGATGGGGCGCCTTGGCAAAAAGAAGAATGCGAGCCATCTGTTGCCTTTCTCCGTTGTTGCATGCTGTGCGCCTATGCCCCACAGGAGTCGCTCACTTTGGATCGGGAGGCGGACAAGCCTCTGTTTGATGGTACACTGTGCCGACGCGAAACCGCGTCGGCACAGTGTAGTGAAGAAGCGCGACGAAAAACAACAGCGCAAACATTTACACGCATGGCGCTGCCCCATAAGCGTTAACCGAGCGGCAAAAACCCGTTCGATAGTGAAAAACTTCTTATAAGACGCGATGTTAAAAGTCGGGCGTCCGCCCTCCCAAAGCGTGCCCCTGCGGGGCACAAATCTGTGCGGCGTGCGCAAATGCTACGCATTTGCTTTCGTAAAACGCCGCACATTGCAAGCAGGGCGCTGCCCTGCACCCGCCAGGGGCGATGATCGCCCCTGGACCCCGCAGAAATTGACTACTGCTTGACGGCAGCCAACACCGCTTCCACCGTCTTTTTAGCATCGCCAAAAAGCATGCGGGTGTTGTCTTTGTAGAACAACGGATTATCAACCCCAGAGTAGCCGGAGGCCATGCTCCGTTTGGACACGATGACCGTTCCCGCCTTCCAGCATTCCAAAACCGGCATGCCGTAGATCGGGCTGCTGGCATCATCCTGCGCACCAGGATTGACGATGTCGTTGGCACCCAAAACAATCGCCACGTCCGTGGTGGGGAAATCCTGGTTGATTTCATCCATCTCCAGAACGATGTCATAAGGTACCTTGGCTTCTGCCAACAGGACGTTCATGTGCCCAGGGAGACGGCCCGCCACCGGATGGATGGCAAAACGGACGTTGCAACCCCGATCACGGAGAAACTTGGTCATCTCAAAAACCGGATGCTGCGCCTGCGCCACCGCCATGCCATAACCAGGGATGATGATGACACTCTTGGAGTCCTTCAACAAAGCGGCGGTTTCGTCCACAGTGATGCTGGTTACCGTACCCTGTTCCGTGCTGGCGCTGCTGGCCGCTACCGTACCACCTTCCGAACCAAAGCCGCCCAGGATCACGCTGATGAAAGAGCGCGCCATGGCCCGGCACATGATGTAGGAGAGGATGGCACCGGAACTACCCACCAACGAACCCACCACAATCAACACGTCATTGGAAAGCATGAAACCAGTCGCCGCTGCCGCCCAACCGGAATAGCTGTTGAGCATGGAGACCACCACCGGCATGTCCGCTCCACCGATGGCCATCACCAAATGCGCACCCAAGACGAAAGAGATCAAGGTCATGATCATCAAGGGCAACAGTTGGGAATGGGGCGGATTGGCACCGATGAACAGGCTGCCCAGGTAGATGCTGAACAGGATCATGGCAAAATTGAGACCATGCCGACCAGGCAGACCCAATGGTTTGCTGGTGATCACCCCTTGCAACTTGCCGAACGCAATGATCGAACCGGTGAAGGTGATACCGCCGATGAACACACCGATAAAGATTTCTGCTTCATGGATGACCCGCTCGACGTGCGAGGCATAATGCACCGAGGTATCCAGATAGTTGGCCACACCGACCAGCACAGCGGCCAGACCGACAAAACTGTGAAAACCGGCCACCAACTGCGGCATGGCGGTCATTTCGACCCGTGCCGCCACAACAGCACCCACCGCACCACCGATCAACATGACCGGGATCAGTATGGCAAATCCCCCCATTTTGGGGGCCAGCAGGGTAAAGACGATTGCCAAACCCATGCCGATAATGCCGTAAAAATTACCACGCCGCGCCGATTCCTGATTGGAAAGACCGCCCAGACTCAGAATAAAGAGAATGCTGGCGGCAATATAAGATACCGTAATCAAACCTGAATTCATGGACTTCTACTCCTTCCGGAACATTTTGAGCATACGCTGGGTAACCAGGAAACCACCGGCGATGTTGATGGCAGCCAACAGGGCAGCGATGGCCGCCAGGGCGACCACTACCCCGGAGGGGGCGGACATCTGTACCATGGCTCCGATGACGATGATACCGCTGATGGCGTTGGTCACGCTCATCAGGGGGGTATGCAAAGCCGGAGTGACGTTCCAAACCACCATGTAACCGATAAAACAGGAGAGTGCAAAAACGGTCAGGTGGGCCAGGAAGGCAGGCGGAGCCGACATGCCGACCAACGCCAACACAACCGCACCCAGGCCCATATAGGTACGAATCCGGCGATTGGTTTCGGCAGGATCCTCGGCAGGACCGGAATGACCATGTTTGCCATGACCATGCGCGCTCGGTGGCGGGGCTGCCGGTTTTTTGGCCTGCACAGGCGGTGGCGGCAGCTTCGGTGGCGGCCAAATTACCTCACCCTGATTGACGACTGTGGTGCCCCGTTGTACCACATCCTCCAGGTTGACCGAGAAAACGCCCTCCTTGGTCATATCCTTGAGCAGATGGCAAATGTTCTGGGCATACAGATTGGAAGCCTGGGTAGGCAGACGCGAGGGCAGATCGGTGTAACCAATCAGGGTTACACCATGTTTGACCACCACTTTGCCTGGTTCGATACCTTCCGTATTGCCGCCCTGTTCCGAAGCCAAGTCCACAACCACGCTGCCCTGCTTCATCGATTTGACCATCTCTTCGGTGATCAAAATCGGGGCCCGCACGCCGGGAATCAACGCGGTGGTAACAATGATGTCCACCTCTTTGGCCTGTTCGGCGAAGAGTGCCATTTCTGCCTTGATGAACTCCGGGCTCATGACCTTGGCGTAACCGCCCTCGCCAGAGCCATCCTCTTCAAAGCTGAGCATCAGGAATTCGGCACCCATGCTCTTGACCTGATCGGCCACTTCCGGGCGGGTATCAAAGGCCCGTACCACAGCCCCCATGCTGACCGCCGTACCAATGGCCGACAAACCGGCTACGCCCGCACCGATCACCATGATCTTGGCCGGGGGAACACGACCAGCAGCGGTAATCTGACCGGTGAAAAAACGTCCAAAATGGTGCGCGGCTTCCAGGATGGCCCGATAACCGGCGATGTTGGCCATCGAAGAGAGAGCATCCAGTTTTTGCGCACGGGAGATGCGCGGTACACAATCCATGGCCAGGACGGTGGCCTTGCGACCCGCCAGACGCTCCATCAACTCTTTGTTTTGTGCTGGCCACAAAAAGCTGATCAAATGTTTCCCTTCGCCCAGCAAATCGGCCTCATGCTGATTGGTGGCCGCATTTTGCATTGGGGGACGCACTTTGATCACCATATCAGCCCCACCCCACAAATGGGTGGCGTCGGGTGCGACCTCCGCACCAGCAGTCCGATAGCTGTCGTCCGTAAACTGCGCGGCAGCGCCCGCATTGCTCTCGATGATGACCTGATAACCCATTTTAATGAGTTGTTTGACTGAGTCAGGACTGGCCGCGACCCGTTTTTCTTCTGGATAAATCTCTCTGGGAATACCGATTTTCATAGATGACACCTCATGCAAGGGATGGTACGACCTACCAGAAACGCAAGCCCACTCTTAACACGCTTAATAGAGTGTGTGACAGAATGTGTAATTTGCCTTGGCTGCGTATTTTGCGCTGAAATTTATTTACTATTTCTACTCACAAATATAACGCCTAAAAATATCGGCAATACTCTCCAAGCTGTGACAGACTCTGCTGCGGCGTACTCATGGAACTGGACTATTCTTAAGGCAAATCAGATAAAAGGGGAAGAAAAAATCCGCCGAGGCACTCCATAAATTTACCTTTCGTTAATAGTGATATCGTTTTGCCAATTCTGTTGCTGGAGTACCGCGCCAAAAAGCCCAACGCAGGCGCCACATTAAAAAGATGGTTTGCCAAATGCCATGTTTTTCCCATCTTCTGCCGGAGGTGGTCACCTTTTGCCGCAGGGCGAGGGGGGGGGAGTGGTGGCGCAGTTGTTTGCACAGGGCCACATCCTCCATCAGGGGCAGTGCCGGGAAGCCGCCCAATTGGGCAAAAAGCGCCTGTTGGATAAAGATTGCCTGATCGCCTGTGGCAACGTGGCTCAGACGGGAGCGCCATGAAATCAGGGTAGCCACCACGGGCAGCAGGCGGGAGCGACCGTGGATGCGCACGGCAAAAAATCCCCATTGCAACCCCCTGGCCTGCAACCTTTCCGGCAACGACAGGACAATGGCATCGTCTGGCAATTGGCTATCTGCGTGCAAAAAGAGGAGAATATCCCCATTGGCCTGGTTGGCTCCGGCATTCATTTGCCGACTGCGCCCGGCGGGACAACGCAACACCTGGGCGCCCCACTGGCGGGCGATTGCGGCGGAGTTGTCCTGGCTTTCTCCATCCACAACAATGATTTCCACTCCTTGTTGGCGTAGTCCCTGCAAGCGCATTAAAAAATCCGCCAAGCCTTGCGCCTCGTCAAGTACCGGTATCACAATCGAGAGAGACACTTTTTTTCCTTGTTTTGTGTAAAAATGCCATTGAACATGGTATTTATGTTGCATCCAGGATTCGACGACCGAATCCCGTCCTTCAGCGCTCAGGGTGTACGATGACTGCAGAACGCCCCTCCATTTTGATCGTCGATGATGCCGACGACAACATTCAACTGCTCCGTGAGTGGTTGCAGAAGTCTTATCGTGTTCTGCAGGCTGTTTCGGGGGCAGAGGCGTTGCGTCTTGTCGCCGAGAGCCCTCCAGATTTGATTTTGCTGGATGTACAAATGCCGGAGATGGATGGATTTGAAACCTGTCGACTGCTGAAAGAGAATCCAGACACCAAGGCCATTCCGGTGATATTTATCACGGCCAACCGTAAAATGGAAAATGAATTGCGGGGGTTGGAGCTGGGTGCGGTGGATTTTCTCACCAAGCCCATTTCGCCGCCCATTCTTTTGATGCGGGTGCGCAACCATCTGGCTTTTGCCAGCCATAACCGTCACATCGAACAGTTGGTTGAAGAGCGCACCTCCTCTTTGTGTGAGGCGGAGAAGGCGTTGCGTTCCGCCATGAATAATCTCTTGGTGATCCAGGTGACGCCGGGCGTTTTTTGGTTGCAGGTGCCGGAGGCGGGACTGTACATTTTGTGCGGTTGTCCTGGCGAGGTGATCAAGCACTTGATGCGTAAAGGATTGGTCAGCACGGCCCAGCGTCATGGAGTCACCTTCGAAACTGGGCCAAACGCCATCCTTTTGTCGGATCTGCTGGTGCAGAATGGGGGCTTTGCCAATTTGTCGGAATTTCCGGTGTTGCAGATGCTGTATCGGCAGGGGATGATTTTACCCAACCATCCCAACAACACCGGCATCAAACCGCTATTGATTGGTTCACCGGATCAGGTGCGGTCCCAGTTGGAGTATATTCATCGTGGCAACTATGGTTTGGTGAGCGAGGAGGAGATGCGGGCTGCCGGGGCTTCGGAGGAGCAGGCGGCTCTTTTGATGAAGATCAAGCGCAAATTTGCCTTTGGGCAGATTCGCACGCCGCATGAATTTCTCGATACCCTGGAGTTGACCGACAAACGGCTGCCCATTCGCAATGGTGTAGCGGTAGAGCGCATTGGTTTCAACCGTTTTCGTTTTCACTATCGGGATGAGTCCACCGATATTGACCTGAATTTGCCACCCACTGTGCTTTATGAGGCGTGTTATCCGTTGGGGCGGCATCGTATTCAGCAGCACTATTTTGCGGTGTTGCACACTGGCGAGGGGGATGGTTGGGATATCAACCGGCCCAGCATGGGTTCTATCGTCACCTTCCAGGGGCGCATTTATTTGGTGGATACCAGTCCCACCATTTTGCAGATTTTGACCTCGTTGGGTATTGATGTCAGCGAAGTGGAGGGTATCTTTCAGACGCATGGCCATGATGACCATTTTGGTGGACTGCCCTCTTTGATCCATTCCGGGCATCGATTGAAATATTATGCCACGCCGTTGGTACGGGCTTCCATTGCCAAAAAGTTTTCGGCTTTGACCGCTTTGCCGGAGGAAAAATTTGGTGAATTTTTTGAGTTGCATGATTTGGTGGAGGATCAATGGAACGATTGTGATGGTTTGGAGGTGAAGCCTTTGCATTCGCCCCATCCGGTGGAAGCGACCATTTTTTATTTTCGGGCGTTGGCTGGGGATGGTTATCGGACCTATGCACATTTGGCGGATTTGGTTTCGTTTGAGGTATGGAGCCGCATGGCGGCGGATCTGCCGGAGGCGTTGGTCAACAAGGTACGTACCGACTATCTGTTGCCTGCCGAGTTGAAAAAGTTGGATATTGGTGGGGGAATGGTGCATGGGGTAGCGGAGGATTTTCGGGATGATCCTTCCGATCGGTTGGTTTTGGCGCATGTTGGCCGCAAATTGACCATGCAGGAGATGGAGATTGGTTCGGAATCGTTTTTTGGTGCTTTGGACATATTGATTGAGGGGCAGCAGGATTATTTGCGGCAGCGGGCGTATCGTTTTATCAATCGGTTGTTTCCGCAGGTCAAGGTGGATCAGATCCATATGCTTCTCAATAGTCCGACCATCAATTATAATGCTGGGACGATTATTTATCGTACTGGCAATGGTGGCAAGCCGGAGTATGTGGAGATGGTTTTGACGGGTGCGGTCTCTTATTTGGATGCCGAGTTGGCGGTACACAGTCATATGCCTTTTGGTTCTCTGATGGGGGCGCAGGAGTTGTTGAGTGATGCAGTACCGAGCAAGGCGATCTATCGGGCGGTATCGCACTGTTCGGTGATTCGCTTTCCGGCGGGGTTGTTCAAGGCATTTTTGGAGCACAATGGTTTATTGGACCATTTGAATGCGGTGATGGACAAGGTGGATTTTTTACGGCGCACGTTGTTGTTTGGTGAGCAGACCACGTTTCGTTTGGTGCAGTTGGCGCAGCAGTTGGATCGGGTGGAGTTGGCGGCGGGTGACTCTTTGCCGATGGCGTCGGGTGAGCAGTTATGGTTGGTGGTTCAGGGTGAGGTGGCGCTATCGGGTGTGGGTGGCAGGGCGATTGACACGGTCAAGAGCACGGGATTTTTTGGTGAGGAGAGTTATTTGACGCCGGAGCGTTGCAATCGTTGGTTGGCGACGGCCCTTTGCGACAGTGTTTTGTATTGTCTTAACCGACCGGAGATTATTCAGATTCCGGTGGTGCATTGGAAGATGTTGGAAGAGCATGACAATCGCAGTAAAAGGGGTTTGTAGGCGCGTTGGACATGGGGGAGTGTTTTTCCCGATTGGGTGAGGTCGATGCTGGGCATTGACGGGGATATCTTTTTTGTAGCGGGTTGAATGGATGATGTTGGAGCTTAATGCGCTGACGGCGGTATCGCCGTTGGATGGACGATATGCGGCGCAGACGGAGGTGCTGCGTGCCTTGTTTTCCGAATATGGTTTGATTCGATTTCGGGTGCAGGTGGAGGTCGCTTGGTTGGCTGCGTTAGCGGCGGAGCCGAGGTTGGCCGAGGTTCCGGCGCTTGCGGAGGCGGAGGTAGCGCTTTTGGCTGCCTTAGTGGGTGATTTTTCGCCGCAGGATGCGGGGCGGATCAAGGCCATTGAGCGGGTGACCAATCATGATGTGAAGGCGGTGGAGTATTTTCTCAAGGAGCGTTTGGCGGAGAGCACTTTGCAGCCGGTGTTGGAGTTCATCCATTTTGCCTGCACGTCGGAGGACATCAACAATCTGGCGCATGGTTTGTCGTTGCGGGAGGCGCGCAGTGCGGTTGTGTTGCCGTTGATGGAGCAGGTGGTTGCGGCGGTGCAGGGGTTGGCGAAGCGTTGTGTAGATTTGCCGATGTTGGCGCGCACGCATGGTCAGCCGGCTTCGCCGACCACGTTGGGCAAGGAGATGGCCAATGTGGCGGACCGTTTACGCAAGCAGATGCAGCGTTTGGTGCGTGTGCCGATCTATGGCAAGATCAACGGAGCGGTTGGCAATTTCAACGCCCATTGTGTGGCCTATCCAGAGGTGGATTGGCCGGTTTTGGCGCGTGCTTTTGTGGAGGGGTTGGGGTTGACCTATCAGCCGTTGACCACGCAGATTGAGCCGCATGATGGCATGGCGGAGTTTTTTGATGCGGTGGCTGGTTTCAACACGGTGTTGTTGGATTTTGATCGAGATATTTGGAGTTACATTTCCATTGGCTATTTCCGGCAGCAGACGGTGGCTGGGGAGGTGGGTTCTTCGACCATGCCGCACAAGGTGAACCCCATTGATTTTGAGAATTCCGAGGGCAACTTAGGCTTGGCCAATGCGGTATTGCACCATTTGTCGAGCAAGTTGCCGATTTCTCGGTTGCAGCGGGATTTGACCGACTCGACGGTGTTACGCAACATGGGGGTTGGTTTGGGCTATGCGGTGTTGGCCTACCGTTCGGTGTTGAAGGGGATGGGCAAGTTGGAGCCCGATGCGGTCCGTTTGGCGGCGGATCTGCAGGAGAGTTGGGAGGTTTTGGCCGAGCCGATTCAGATGGTGATGCGGCGCTATCGGATTGACAAGCCGTATGAGCGTTTGAAAGAGTTGACGCGTGGTCAGCGGGTGACGCGTGAGAGTCTGGTGGCGTTGATCAACGGATTGGAGATTCCCCAGGAGGCCAAGGAGCGTTTGTTGGCGTTGACGCCGGCGGGATACATTGGTTTGGCGCAGCAGTTGGCCCGGTCGGAGTGGGAATAAAAATTAATCTTTTAAACTTGCATGGGGTCCAGGGGCGATGATCGCCCCTGGACCCCGCAGAAATTTTTAAAGATTTCAAATCTTTGGAGCAGGTTAACGCTTATGGGGCGCTGCCCTGCACCCGCCAGGGGAGATAATCTCCCCTGGACCCCGTGTCAGTTTAGAAGATCAGGCGCTTTCCGGCGTAACATACTGCGGGCAGGAGACCTGAAAAACCGGCAGATCGGGATCATCCAACTGTAACGCAGTCAACTTGCCGCCATAGACACAACCCGAATCCAAGCCATACGATTTGGGATTGATGGTCATCCCAGCCGCCGCCCAATGGCCATACACAATCCGCGCCTGTTCCGCCTCAGGACGCAACTCAAACCAGGGCCGATAAGGAAAATCCGCCGCCTTGCTCTCCTCGGTGGGCACAAAGGCATACGGGTTGCTCACCCCAGCCAACAACGGATTGTTCGGCCATAAAGGGTGGCCAGACTTGGTACACAAACGAATGCGCGTCATCACCGCATAGGCATGCCGCAGACGCGACAAGGGATCGCTCTCATCCTCCGGATTGTCCAACACCGTATCATCCCAGTTGAGAAAAAACTCCCGACTCTGCTCCTCGTTCTGCATCACCGCCGTGATCTCCTTGGACAGAGCACGCACATCGCTCAAACTCCAGGTGGGCGACAACCCCGCGTGGACCATGCCAAAGGCCAACGCCCGGTCACAATGAAACAAAGGCATACTGCGCAACCATTGAATCAATTCCGCACTGTCTGGAGCACTCCGCAACTGTGCCACCAACGGCATAATGCCCCGATCCGCTGGCCAACCAACCAGAGCAGCCAAAATGCGCCCCTCATGGTTGCCCATCACCGCCACCGCCCGTTCGCCCAGGCTGCGCACAAAACGAACCACCCCGACCGAATCCGGCCCCCGATTGACCAGATCGCCCACAAAGCGCAGACGATCCCGCTCTGGGTCAAAGCGGATTTCTTGTAAAAGCGCTTGCAGTTCACCTAAACATCCGTGTACATCTCCAATGGCATAAATGGCCATTATTCCCCCCCTAGAACATTTTTGAACAACCATGGCAGGGCAAGCGCGTGCATCTGCTTCTTGAAAACGCCGCACATTACAAGCAAGGGCTCCGCCCCTGCACCCCGCCAGGGGCGATGATCGCCCCTGGACCCCGCAGAAATTTATAAAAATTTCAAATCTTTGGAACAGGTTGCCACTGGCAATACGGCTTGCGGCTTAAACTGGAGTTGAAATAGCGCGGATCGTGGGAAACCTCCTCCCCCAGCCATTCCGGCAATAGAATCTCTTCACTTTCCGAACCCAACTCCACCTCAGCCAGCAGCAGGCCTGCATTGGCACCCCGAAACTCATCCACTTCCCAGAGCAGACCATCATGCTCGACCTGATAACGTATTTTTTCGATCAACGGCGGTTCACACAGCGCATCCAACAACTGCTGCGCCTCGACAAGCGGGATGGCATACTCAAATTCCAACTTGCTGAAGCCCTGCGTAAGACCCTTGATGGTCAAAAACCCCTGCTCACCGGAGACCCGAACCCGCACCACACGCTCTTTGACGGTGGACAGAAAACCCTGCCGAATATCTCGCACCGCACGGGCCTGGAGGCGCCCGGTACGGTCCCAAAGCGCCTGATCGACCAGAAAACGCCGTTCAATCTCCTGCCCCATACTCCCCCCCACAGCAAAAGTTACAGCAAGACATCTTCCCCCCAATATTCCACATCGGCTGTGGCTTGCCCTTGCAATAGGGCGACAAAGGCCAGCAACGCCTTACGCGCACTGCCGATGGGATAGTAGAATGCATCCCAGTTTTCATGACCCTCCCCGTCATGCAATGGAATCACATGGTCGAAATGACAGGCAGCACGCATCTCTAACAGGGCGTTATTGCTGCGTTTTTCTATATTTTCCAAATCCTTGAGCGACAAAGAACCCTTTTGACGTTGGGTGCGGTGCAGTAATTTGTGGCGTTGTACATCGGTGATGAAGCGGTTAAGGTCTACAGCCCGGTCAGGGTCTTTCAGGTAGAGAATCTCTTCGCGGGAGAGAGGGGAGAGAAAAATGGACAGGGTGGGAAAACGATCAAACAATCCGACTTCACGCAACTTGCCGGGGACGAAAGGGCTGCCCTCAAAGAAAGGGATACGTCCGCTGGCGATAATGCGCTCTATTTGGGCGACTTCCAAAGCCTGGAGATCCCCCAGCACATCGGCGACTACGTAGCCCTCTTTATCGCGCAGGGCCTCGATGGCGCCCCTGGGACGGAAGAAGTAATGGATACCTTCCTCCTCGCCGGGGCGAGGTGCCCGGTCGTTGAACAGAACCAACTGCCGCAAGCGACTGGCCAGTTCCGGGTAAAAACGACGCAGGGCGGTAAACAGTGGACCTTTGCCAACACAGGAAGGTCCGGCCAGTACGACCATTTTATCCATCAGCCTCTCCTTTACCGCCTGAAAGAGCACAATGCCCCACAGGCTGGTCTTGCCGTGCAATGGATCGTGAAGGCTCTCACCGATTGAAAATTAATCGGCGATGCCCAGTTCACGCTTGAAGATGGCTTTATGGATGTCGCCGAGGCTGACGATACCGGCCAATTTGTCATGATCCTCGACCACCGGGATGCGGCGAAAACGGTGCAGAGCCATTTTGGAGGCGGCTTGCATGATCGGTTCATCGGAGGAGACGGTAAAAACCCGTTTGGTCATCAGATTGGCGACAGTACGGGAGAGTACCTCCTGGTAGGAGTTTTCCATGGCCAAAAAGTCGCGCGCGCGCACTGGATCATCAAGAAAGTCGGAATAGTTCGGCAGGAGGGCGTTGAGAATGTCTTTTTCGGTGATGATGCCGAGCAGACGGTTATCGTCATCGACGACGGGCATGCCACTGATTTTGTTGGTACAGATCGTCGCGGCCACCGAGCGGATGGTATCATCCTTGCGCACGGTGCGGACGTTGGACACCATGACTTCTTTAACCAGCATGGGTAAGGCTCCTTTTCTGAGAGGTTGAAGTACAAGATAGCTCAGACTGGCGTTGCGTGGGAAAGTTCCCGTTGCAGGACAAAAGCATCTTCGCTGCCACTGGGCAGCGTGTAATAACTTTTGCGAGTATAGAGGAATTGAAATCCCATGTCTTGGTACAGCGTGAGGGCAGGCCGATTGCTGGCGCGCACTTCGAGCAGGAGGGAGGCTGTTGGGGTGTTTCGGGCGTGTTGCAGCAGGCCGTGCAGCAGTTGGCGCGCCACGCCTTGGCGCTGCCAGTTGTGACAGGTGCCGAGGGCGAGCAGATG
Organism: Magnetococcales bacterium; assembly: GCA_002753095.1. Classification (GTDB taxonomy): domain Bacteria; phylum Pseudomonadota; class Magnetococcia; order Magnetococcales; family Magnetaquicoccaceae; genus Magnetaquicoccus. The sequence continues at coordinate 27,208 of PDZU01000020.1, read as the reverse complement.
CAGTTCGTCATACAGGCGGCGGGCGATGGCATAGCCGATGGCCTGGGTGTGTTGGGTATGGGCGATGCAGCACCAGCCGGTTTGCTGCAACTCTTCCTGCAATTGCGCGAGGTTCCAGGGTTGTGGTTGCAGGATCCGCTCCCAATGGGCGACCCAGGGCAGATCCTGCGCATCCATGGGGCGCAGGAGAATGGTTTCAGGAGGGACGCTTGAGGGAGGTGGGAGGTTCGGCATCGGGGCGGCGCTGATAGTCGAGCAGGGTGGTCAAAAGGGTCTTGGGTTCTGGCAACTGCCGCCATTTTTGCTGGGCGAGTCGACCGAGGAGGGCAGGATCGACCGACCACAATGGCGCCGCACTGCTCTGGCAGGGCAGGGGCCAGGGGTGGTGCAACAGCTCTGGATAGGTGTGCAGGGCGTTGCCGGTCAAGGTGAGGTGGGCGCCATCGGGCCAGGGCCAATGCTGCAGTGCGGTAAGCCAGTTTTGCGGCGTCAAGGCGGCACCGGGACCATATCGCAGAAGTGGTTGCTGGTTGTCCCGTTGGTACAGGGCAGCGAAAATTTCGCTGCGGCGGGCATCGACAAGGACGCCGATCCAGTCGGATTCTGGCGGACATTGTGCCGCCAACAGCTCCAGGGTGGAGAGGCCAACGATGGGGATGGCGTGTGCCAACGAAAATCCCTGGGCAAAGGCAAAGGCGATACGCAAACCGGCAAAGGCGCCGGGTCCGTTGCAGATGGCCAGCAGTTGTATCTCTTGCGGTTGCCAGCCAGCGCCGTCGAGAAGTTGTTGACACAGTTGCGGCAAAAGCACGGCATGCCCGGTACTGCCTTGAAAGGTGTGCTGGGCCAGCAGGTGATCGCCATCAAGCAGGGCAATACTGCCTTGAGCGGCGGAGGTGTCCATGGCAAGGGTACGCACGGCGGGGATCCTGGTGGGTGGCGGCTTTAGGGTTGACGATTGAGGGGAAAATCCATGGTGAGCACAATGCCACAACCGGGTGTGCTCTGACAAGAGATGGTGCCGCCCAAGGTTTGGGTGACCAGATTATAGACGATGGCCATGCCCAAACCGCTGCCACCCAAATCGCGCCGGGTGGTGAAGAAGGGTTCAAAGAGGCGGTGCCGACAGCTTTCATCCATGCCCTTGCCGTTGTCGCGATAGCAAAAATGCAGCCGTTCATCGGGTGTGGAAAACTCCAGGATCACCTGACCGGGTTGTTCGGGCTCGAAGGCGTGGATGCGGGAGTTGTTGATCAGGTTGATGACGATTTGCGAAAAGGCGCCGGGATAGCTGCGAATACGCAGGTCATCGGGGCAGAGGACGGTGACGGTGAGTTTGGTATGGCGCAGTTCATGATGCATGGCCAATACCACCGACTCGACGTATTGCCGCAGGGGGATGGTACGCTGTTCGCCGCTGGATTGATCGACGGCTACCGCCTTGAAGCTGCGCACGAGGTCGGCGGCCCGCCTCCAGATTGAAGCGAATCAGTTGTGCAAGCGGTTGCTGGAGCGGATAAAGCCTTGCAACTCCTCTTCGGAGATTCCTTCCTGTTGCAGCAGGGTGTTGAAGGCTTGGATACGCTCTTCCAACTCCGAGGCGGCGGTGACGCCGATACCGACCGGGGTATTGATTTCGTGGGCTACGCCGGCCACCATGTTGCCGAGTCCGGCCATTTTTTCCGACTGTACCAATTCGGCGTAGAGCCGTTTTTCTTCGCTCAGGTCGGCGATCATCGCCAGACGGGCGGCTTGTCCTTCCAGGACGATGGGCTTGACGGCCAAGCGGATGGGAAAGGTCACTGCGCCGGGACGGATTCCTTGCGCTTCGCGGTGTTGGGTTGCCTCAAAGCCGGGCAGGCGTGGCGGCAGACCGCCGGGTATCAGACAGGTGAGCGAGCGCTGGATCACTGTGCTGCGCGAGATCTGAAAGATCTGTTCGGCTTCGGCGTTGCAGAGCAGGATGGTATCATCATTGCCGGCAACGAGAATGCCAAAGGGTGCCTGTTCGATGAGGGAGTTGAGTTCCTGATTGGTATTGATCAACTCTTCGGCGTAGAGTAGCAACTGGCGGCGCAGACGGTTTTGCTGCAGATGGTTGTTGACGCGGGCCAGCACTTCGGCAGACTCGAAAGGTTTGATGATATAGTCGGCCCCCCCGGCCTGCAGGGCGGCGGCGATGGCCGAGGTTGCGGTCATACCACTGATGAAGATGACCGGCATCTCTTTGCTGGCCGGATCGTTTTTGAGCTGTTTGCAGACTTGAATGCCATTCTGATCGGGCAGGTTGAGGTCGAGCAGCAGCAGCAGGGGCAGTTGCTGGCGCATATAACCCCAAGCTTGGGCCGCAGAGGTGGCGGTATGGACGGTAAAACCGCTTTCGGCCAAAATGGTGGCCAGCAGTTGCAGATTGTCCGGGTGGTCATCGACGGCGAGCAGATATTCACAACCGGGTTGCAGGTGGGGTACGGGTTCTACGAGGACGGTTGTTTCTGGTTCCGGGCTGGACGCTTCCGGGTTGTGGTAGCGCAGGTGCAGATGGCGCGCCATGGCGGCAAAAATTTCTGTCTCATGCCAGGGTTTGCGGATCAGATCGTCGCAGCCGGATTGCAGAATCTCCTGGCGTTCCTCCTCCAGGGCGTGCGCGGTCAGGGCGATAATGATGATCTCCTGACCGTGCGGCAGCGCCTTGATCTGTTGGGTAGCCTGCAGCCCATCCATGACTGGCATGCGAATATCCATCCAAATCAGATGGGGGTGCCAGGTGTTGGCCATCTGCACGGCGGCGGCACCCTCTTCAACGCAGCGCACCACAAAACCGGCATCGTTGAGCACCCGTTGCAGCAACAGGCGATTTTCCGGCTGATCTTCGGCGATGAGCAGGCGATATTCGGGTTGATCGTCGGCCAGACGGATTTGGCTGGTCGGGCCGTGGGTCTGGTTGGGCAGCGCGTTCCCTGCGGGCATCCGCACAGGGATGTGGACACGGAAACAGGCGCCATGACCCAGACGGCTTTCTACCTGAATGGTCCCCCCCATGTGGTCCAACAGTTGCCGACAGATGGCCAACCCCAGTCCGGTGCCGCGTTGTTGTGCATCGTTCTGGTTATTGGCCTGTTCGAAAGGCAGAAAGATGCGTTGCTGATCCTGGGGGGCGATACCAGGACCGCTATCGCTGACCTCAAAGCAGAGAATACTGGCACTGTTTTGCGGGTTGGCCAGTAGGGTGGCCAGCAGGGTGACGTGGCCTTTGCTGGTAAACTTGATGGCGTTGGCGATCAGATTGAGGAGAATCTGTCGCAGACGGGCGCCATCGCCCAGGATGGTTCGGGGTAAATTGGCGCTTTGCTGCAGGCGAAAGCGCAGCCCTTTTTCCTTGGCGGGCACGCCCATGAGAGACTGCATCTCCTGCAAAAGCTGGTGCAAATCCACTTGAGTTGTTTCGATGAGCAAACGTTCGGCCTCCATCTTGGAGATGTCGAGGACATTATTGATCAACTGCAGCAGATGCCCGGCACTGTTGGCGATGATAGCGACCTCTTTGCGATGGTTTTCCGGCAGGGTGGTGGAGCGTTGCAGCAGGCGGGTATAGCCCAGGATGGCGTTGAGGGGGGTGCGCAGTTCGTGGCTCATGTTGGCCAGGAAGGTGGATTTGGCTTGGTTGGCGGTTTCGGCCTCCTCTTTGGCGTGCAGGGCGTGTTGTTGGGTGCGTTGGATCACTTCGCTCAACAGGGACATGAAGAGGCCGTTGAAGAGGAAGGCGCCCCAGCCGATCCAGTCGCCGGGATCATTGATGAGGGGGGTGGTATCGGGGGACCAGAAGAGGACCAGCAGGGCGCTGCCGAGGGTGGTGATGAGGGCAGGGATGAAACCGCCCAGGACGCCCGCGACCATGATCAGGGGATAGAAGGTGATGCAGGGCAGACGGGTACCCAGCCCGTGCAGGGGCCAATAACGCAGCAGAGCGCCCACGACCACGAAGAGCAGGGGCAGCAGCAGGTGGGTGATAAGCCATGGGGGCTTGGGGATCATGGGGTATGGCTCAGCAGGGCGGCGACGGCGACAAGAATTTCGTCGTGGGCGAAGGGTTTTTTCAGGACATGGTCGGCGCCGAAGTCCGTGGCGGTTTCCAGGTAGAAGGCGCTATCGGAACTGTTGCGGGTGCCGCCGGACATGGTAATCAATTTGATGCGCGGGTGACTCTGTTTGAGGTTCATGATCACCTCGAAGCCGTCGCTGTCGGGCATAAAGATGTCGGTGACGACCAGATCGATGGCGTACTCTTCACAGATGCGCAGCCCCTGGTGACCGCTGCTGGCGGTATGCACCTGATAGCCGCTGCGCTCCAGGACGCGGGCCAGGGATTGGCGGATGACCGCGTCGTCATCGATGATCAGAAGCTGTTTCATGCCGATGTTTCCAGATTGAGGAGGTTTTCCTGGCTGGCCAGGGGCAGAGTAAAGAAAAAGTGGCTGCCTTGTCCTGGTGTGCTGTGCACGCGCATGGTACCACCTTGTTTATGGACCAGTTCGCGGGTGATGGGCAGACCCAGGCCGGTACCGCTGGCGCGGCGGGTCAGGGAGTTATCGACCTGTTCGAAGAGGTGAAAGATGGCTTCCAGCTTGTCGGCGGGAATGCCGCAGCCGCTGTCGATCACCTCGAAGAGGGCCATGTTTTCCTGGGGTTGCACGCGCAGGGTCACCGACCCTTTTTCGGTAAACTTGATGGCGTTGCCGAGCAGATTGAGCAAGATTTGTTTGAAGCGTTTGGCATCGGCCTGCACGACCCAGTCACTTTCGGTCTGGAGGGTGAGGGTCAGTTGTTTTTGGGCGGCCAAGGGTTGGATGATGGCGAACACATCTTCGACCAGGGGACGCACGGGGCAGGGGATGGGGATGAGGGTCATTTTGCCGGCTTCGATGCGGGCAAAGTCGAGAATATCCTCGATGAGGCTGAGCAGATGTTCCACCGATTGCAGCCCTTGCGAGGCGATTTCCACCACCTCCTTATGGACCTCGCGCAGGTCGGCGTGGAAGCGTTCGCGCAGTTGGGCATCGGGCAGGCTGTCGATATGGTTGGCCAGTTTTTTCATACCGGTGAAGAGGTGAAACTGACTTTTGAACTCTTCGAAGGGGCCTTTGGTGCCCTGCAGGGGGGTACGCAGTTCATGGCTGACCATGTTGAGAAAATTGCTTTTGGCGCGATTGGCGGTATCGGCGGCGGTGCGCAGTTCGCTTTCCAGCTTGCGGATTTTATCCAGTTCGGCGATGTCGCGGTAGCTGCGCAGGCCGGCTTTGAGGGCGGTTTTCAGGCGGCGGCTGGTGAGGTCGGCTTTTTCAAGAAAGTTATTGATATCGTGCTGTTCAAAGACCGACTCTTCCGGGAACTGACCGGCCTGACCGGTGCGCAGGAGAATTTGCACCAGGTGGTTGTTGAGATCATCGCGGATGAAGCGCACCACCTCCAATCCGGCATGACTGCTTTCCATGACCACATCGAGCAGGATGACGGCAATTTCCTGATGGGTCAGGAGGATTTGTTTGGCTTCGTGACCGGAGGAGGCAAAAATCAGTTGTATAGGTCTGCCTTCGAAGTGGAAGCCGGCCAAGACTTCGCGGGTGAGCATATGGATCTGCTCATCGTCATCGACGACCAGGAGTTTCCAGGGCAGACCGGGGCAGGGATCCGTTGGTGGGGCCGGGCTCTCTTTTTTCTTGAAGAGGAGTAATTTTTTGCCGGATTCTGGGGTTGCTTCGGTCATGGGTCACACCTGGGCTCACGGGAGAGTATCGTCGAGGAGGTCGACGAATTGGGAGAGGCGTTGTTGGCTCTCCGGGTTGCTGAAAAGAAATTGCAGGGCCAGTTCGTCGGGGCTGGCCCAGACGAAGCGACACGGGAGTTCTGGGAGAGAGGGGGTACTGTCATCGTCGCTGGTGAAGTTGACCTGCTGCAGGGAGTGGGGGTTGATGGGATAGGAGGCCAGGGCATGCAGTTGCAGGCGCAACCCGGAGAGGCTGAGATCCAGGACGGGCACGTTATGGATCGATCCGTTGGCGAAGTGCAGGGTGACACGGTTGTGCCAAGGGGTACGGGTAGCGGTGCGGCGATCGTGGATCATGGCTTCAGTCTCTTTCATTTTAGACCAGATCGACCCAGGAGGCGCTATTGCCGCCGCCTGAGATAGGAACTTCCACGTAGGAGGTATTGGTAGATTGCAGCCGTTGCCGTTCTTGTTCGGCGAAGCGCAATTTTTCTGACAGGTCGGCCTCCTTGTCGCAGTGGGAGAGTTCTTTGCGGTATTGGCGCAGGCCGTGGCGGACGATGGCGACCAGGTCATCGATGGGAACTGGTTTATGGAGGTAGATATCGGCGCCCACGTCGAGTCCTTCGGGCAGGCCGCCGTCGCGACCGGTGAGCATGACGATATGGATGGCGCTCCAATCGGGATGTTCGCGGATGATTTGGCAGGTTTCGATGCCGTCTTTGACGGGCATCATGACATCGAGGATGATGACTGCGATGCGATCCGGGTATTGGCCGAGGAGGTCGAGGGCTTCCTGGCCGTTACCGGCCTCGATGATGCGTTCGGCGCCGAATACGCGCCCCAGTTGCCGGACGATGGGTCGGCGGATTTCGGTTTCGTTATCGTCTACGACCAGGATCAAAGACATTGGCACTCCCCCTGAAGTGTACGGGTGAATTTCCCTTTCGCCCGACCTTGAGTATGGCACAGAGGGGGGATTGATTTCAATTGGAATCGGGGTGAGATCCTGGGATCGCGAAACAATTGCGGGTCCAGGGAGTTGGCTCCCTGGTGGGTCCAGGGCGAAGCCCTGGGATTTTGTTTTTAATCTTTTAATCTTTTGTCTTTGGCGCGCTTTTCACGATAAGCCGATGCGCTTTTTGCATCGGCGCAGCGCGCCTAATTGACGCAAGGTGTTTGCATTGGCGCGTTTTTATGCGCCAATGCAAACACCCTCCCAATGGGTTTTGCCCTCCGCAATTTGGGCGCGCGGTACAGATTTGCTGCGCAAATCTGCTTCGTTAAAAGCGCGCCATTGCAAGCAGGGCTTTGCCCTGCACCCAGCAGGGGCGATGATCGCCCCTGCACCCCGCAATTGTGTTTTTTCTTTTTATTCCTCTATGTTACGCACTGGACGGGGATTTTGATCCGCAGCGAAAAACCTTTTTGTGGCGCACTGTAAGAGGAGAGAGAACCGTTCAAAGTCTGGGTCACTAGGTTATACACAATGTGCATCCCCAGACCGCTGCCGCCAAGATCGCGTCGGGTGGTAAAGAAGGGTTCGTACAAACGATGCAAAGTCAGATGGTCCATGCCTTTGCCGTCGTCACGGTAGAAAAAGGTCAGGATGGCATCGTTCTGCACACAGTCGATATGGATGGCTCCGGGTTGTTGCGGATCAAAGGCGTGAATCAGGGAGTTGTTGATCAGGTTAAGAAGAATTTGCGACCAGGCACCGGCATGGGTGCGTATGCGCAAATCCTCTGGACAGGAGAGGGTGATGGTGATTTTGCTGTGCCTCAGGGGATGCTGCAGGGTCAAAATGGTGGCGTTCAGATACTCACGGAGGGGAATGGTGCGCCACTGTTCGCTGGACTGATCGACGGCGACCGCCTTGAAACTGCGCACAAGATCGGCGGCACGGTTCAGGTTGTTGCGGATCAGGGTGGTCAGGCGCTGGCTGGAGTCGAGAAAATTGCGCAGTTCCTCTTCGGAGATGCCTTCGTTGTCAAGGAGTTGGCGAAACTGCAGCAGACGATCATCGAGTTCGGAAGCGGCGGTGACTCCGATGCCGACGGGGGTATTGATTTCGTGGGCGACCCCGGCAACCATGCTGCCAAGTCCAGCCATTTTTTCCGACTGGACCAATTCGTTGTAGAGTCTTTTTTCTTCGGTGATGTCGGCAATCATGAGAATGAAGGAGATTTTACCGCCGAGGATGAGCCGATTGACGGCGAGACGGACGGGGAAGGAGGTACCATCCAGACGCAGGGCCTCCGACTCCAGGGTGTCTGGAGGTGTTTCGTTGGCCAAGGGGAGAGTCAGGGAGGGGATCAGTTGGCGGATGGCGCGCCCGATGGTAACGGAGCGCAGACCGTGGAAGATTTTTTCGGCGGCGATATTGAAGTGGGTGATATGGGCCTGTTCATCGGTGACGATGATGCCGAAAGGCGCGTTATCGATGATCGATTTTTCGACACGGATAATTTCGTCGAGGAGATTTTTTTCTTCGGTGACATCAACAACGGTGGCGACGAACAGGGAGTGGTTCTGGTACTGCAGTTGATTGATGGCGATTTGGGCCGGAAAGTGGGAACCGTCCTGGCGCAGGGCCTCGATGACGAAGGGGCGCTGCCCAAAGATTTGGAATTGACCGTTATGGAGGCAGCATTTCAAGACATCGCTGGAGATGGCATGCAGTTCCGGCGGGATAAAGGTATGGATGGGTTGCCCAAGGATTTGTTCGGGTTGGATGGCGAAGAGTTGCGCGGCGGCCTGGTTGCAAACGCGGACGCAACCCTCTTCGTCGACCACGACAATCCCGCACGGTGCTGATTCGACAACCCAACGGGAGAGCTTTTCAGGGGTGAACATGGCGCATGTCTCCGTGCGGGGAGGCGGATTGGGCCGATACCAAATGCCTCTTAAGGATAGTCTGGCCGTGCGGCGATGGCAAGGATGGAACAACGTGTCGGAAGGGTATCACCCCACTTGAGCGTGGACGGGTCAGGGTAATCGCATTCTTGCGGGTTGCAAGGGTGGAACCCTTGTTTGTATGGTGCGCTTTATCCAGTTTCACCCGGTCCATGGCAGCAATTCCTGTTGAGATTTGGCAGGATTGTTGGTAGTCTTGAGGCCGTTTGTTCATTATTGTGCAGGGGTCCACCTGGATGATGTCGCATCCTTTTTTCCCCATTGATGATGATATGGACTTGCTTCTTAGACAGGATGTAAGATGAGACAAAATAAATTATATCGTCATGTTTTTGTTGTGGCACTCAGCAGTGGCTTGTTTTTGTCGGCGGCGGCAACGTGCGCCGCAGAGGAGATCTCGGCAATGGCCCAGGGAGGGCGGTTGTACGACAAATGGTATGAGGTCATAGATGCATCGCCTCCGACCACAATGCACCCCGCCTATCCGTCGTCGGGGGGGTATGCGGATAAGCCAAAGGATACGTGGCGTTGCAAGGAGTGTCATGGTTGGGACTATCTGGGCAAAACAGGCGCCTATGCCACCGGGAAGCATGCAACCGGGATTGTAGGGATTAACCGATTGTGGCAGGGTGATGGCACCGAGGTGGTGAACATTCTCAAAAATGAGCAACACCAGTACGGTGACAAAATGAGCGATGCGCAACTGCAGCAGTTGGCTCTGTTTGTGACCCGTGGGCAGGTTGACATGGAGCAGTGGATTGATCGGAGCAGCAAACAGGCAAAAGGCAACCGGGATAAGGGGGAGGCTTATTTCAACACGATCTGTGCCAATTGTCATGGCAAGGATGGGCGTGCGGAGCCGAAAATGCCGCCCCTTGGCAAGGTGGCCGCAGACAATCCGTGGGAAACCTTGCACAAAATTTTGAACGGGGAACCCGATTCAAAAATGCCTGCCTTGCGGGCGCTGGATACGCAAATTTCGGTGGATATTCTGCGTTACGCCGCCACGCTACCGCAAGAAAAATAGCGCCCGCAGTGCAGCAGAGCGCGGTTCAGGGGTGCAGATCAGCCAAAAACTCTGACGCCGGGTCAACGCCCGTGAGCAAAAGGTGGTCCCTTGCCCGTGTGCAGGCCACATACAGCAGGTGGCGCTCGCTGTTGTAGACCTCTTCCAGGTCTGATTCGTCCGTGACGGTTTCGAGGCGCGCCTGCAGCGGGATAACCTCCTCGTCGCAGGCCATCACCGCGACGGCGCGAAATTCCAGCCCTTTGGCCAGGTGCATGGAGGCAAGCGAGAGGTGGTTGGGCACGCTTTCCAGCCGTTCATCCAGGGTTACGTACCGGCAACCGCACAGGCTGGCGGCCTGTATTGCCCGCTGCATGTGTGGTTGGTCGCGGACAAAAACAGCGATCTCCTGGGGCTGAAATCCCGCACGCAGCACCTCCGCAATCCAGGCCGCCACACACTGTGCCTCTTGCTGAACATCCCGACAGATCTGGATGGTTGGCGCGGGTCCGTTGAAAACGGAGACGGTCCCGGCCCGGCTCTCCAGGTTGCCGTCCACATCGGCCAGGGTTGTGGGCAGCAGACGGTCTGCCAGTTGGCGAATCTGATGTGAGGTGCGATAGTTGACGCGCAGGTTCTGGGAACGGCCACGCACGTCTACCCCTAATGCTTTCCAGGAAAAGGGCTGTTGAAAGATCCGTTGGCCCAAGTCACCGGCAAAAAAAAGGCCGTTGGTGCGGGATGCCGCCAATCCTGCCAGAAAACGGATTTCCGCTACCCCCATGTCCTGCGCTTCATCGACCACGGCAAAATCGAACAAAGGTGCTGTCCGGTTGGCAAGCTGCGCTGTGACGCGGGCAAAGATCCCTGGCCAAGTCATCAGCTTGTCTTGCGAGAGCTTTTGTTGCACCTGGGCAAAAATCGACCACAGCGTCTCTCTCTGTTTGCTGCCAAGCCGGGTTTTTCGTCCCAGGCGGGGCACGTCACGATACGCCTCCCAACGGAGCAGTTGCCAAGCATCCACCACGTCTGACCATTCACCGAGCAGGAACCGGGTGGTAAATGTCTGGTTGCCATGCTGCATAGAGGCCTCTTCCAGCCAGTGCGCCAGCAGATTCTGGGTCACCAGGGTGGGCGGTTCGTCCGCTTCCGCAAACAGCTCAAGGGCAATGGCCTGCAGGGAACGCACAATAATCCGGGGTTCGTTCCCGGCCAGAAAAACAAGTTTATGGCGCAGGGCACGGGCCAACGGTTCCGAAAAGGTGGTCAACAACACCCGGCTGTGCGGATGGCGGCGGGCCAGTTGCACAGCCCGGTGCAATGCCACGACTGTTTTTCCGGTTCCTGCCGCACCCGAAACACGGGCCGGCCCCGCATAATCGCGTTCCACCAGTTGCCGTTGCGAGGGATGCAGAAAGACAGCCCACTTTTCCCAGGGATATTCAAGAGCGCGTTGCAGCTCCTCCAGGCTGGCTACTACCCGAAAGCGGCGCTGCGCATCCGGGTGGTCAAACGGATCGGTTGCACTGGTGGGTTGCGGGGTGGGTTGCGGTCTGTTGCCGGTGGCCAGTTGCAACAGGGCTTCGGCGGCCTCCTGGGGCAGGTGATCGCTGATGTCGAGCAGGGTATCTTCGCTGGCATTGTAGACCGTGCCCAACCATTCGGGCGGAACACTGTAATGCAGCAGATCATCCATGGGCAGGTGGGCAAACAGGGCGGGTTTGGCGTCCACCCGATCCACCACGATGGCCGCCGCCGTGGCAACCTCTTCGGCCACCTCGCGCAACTCGATCAGTTGCGCCGCTCCGCTGATGGGATGAGGTGCAATCTTGCGCCTTTCGGCCCATCGATAGGCCCCATCATGGTGATCAACGTAAGCCAGTAGCAGGCAATCATCGGTTTTGTGGACGATCAACCGAAGATCATCCGTGATGCGCATGGACCAGAAACGGGCATCGCGGGCGCGTTCCAGCTTGTGAAATCTCAGGTTGGGCGCGGTTGGGTTGAGATGCAGATCAAAGGCAGCGGTCTTGACGCTCTTTTGTTCCTGGGCTGTCAAGCGGGCGAGACTGCCCGTAAAGGTGTCGGCGATGCGGAAGTCCATCAGGCGCTTCCGTGCAATTTTGCCAGCCTTGCGATGAAATGATGCACATCTTCATGAATCTCATCGGCTTCCATGCTCAAGGCAACCTCTTCACGCAGCAGGATGGTCTCTGAATGTGTATTGCGCAAGCGATGGAAGAGCGAGTCATCGTTTTCAAACAGGATGCGCTTACCATCTACGACCCGGAACCAGTCCGCTGTGACCCCCCGCCAGGTCTGGTTGGGCGGCAGGTTCAGGTTTTGTTCCGCAAAAAACTGCTCGACAAGCGGCAGCAGAGGGGTTGCCAACAAAGGCCCCATTTTTTTTGTCACAGCGCGTCGCCATGCACTGGGCACCAACAGGTAGTTTTCGATATTTTTGCGTCTCCACTCAGCCAGGACAGGATTCTCCTTGTCCGGGTGAAAGCCGTCGTGGCTGTCATAATCGAAAAGCACCACGCGCGACACCTCTGGAATAATCTGGTGCAGTGCATCAAAGTGTCTGTCGGCCATCTCTTTCATTTCACTTTTATTGCCGCCCCCCATCTTCTTGAAAAACACCTTGCCCAGGATATTTTGGGCGGCACATTGCTTGGCCCAGGCCCGCAGAATCCGTTCATCACTGGCCCCTTCCACGTAAACAATACAGGGAAATTGTCTTAGCCGATCTATCTCCTCATTGGAGACATCCGCCAGTGCCCGCGTTATGTGTGGCGTGGAGTTGATGCGCCTGGGTACCTGATCCAACAGGGAGACAATTTGGCTGGCATCCACGCCGCGCAGGAACTCTTCCGCATGGGTGGCAATCAGGCATTGCATCCCTGTTTCGTTGGATTTTTGTTTGAAATAATCAAGAAGTTCACGTTGCAGGTTGGCGTGCAAATGGGCATCTGGTTCATCAATCAACATGGTTGTGGGTCGATAGCCGTACAGAAAAGCCAGCAAAGTCAAGGTTTGGTGAAAACCGCTTCCTGCGGCGATAACGTCGTAATTTTTGCCATTCTGTTTGTATTCGACCCGGATGAAGACGTCTCTGGTGGGATCATAGAGCGGTTCATGCAGCTCCACCGAAAACCATTGCTGGATCATCCTGGCCAACTCTTGCCACTCTCTGGTGGGTGAGAGGCGTTTGCTGGTGCGTTCTTTCCCCGCGAGATCTGCAGGTCGGGCACAGACGCTCAACAATAAATTGCGCAACACGCTGCCCGGCTGCCCTTTGCCGACCTGCTGACGAATGGGGGCCACGTCCAACCGTTTTTCGGCAGGTTCCAGACCAGAAAAGGGTGGAATATAGACGATTTTGGGCATGCCACCGGTTTCACATTCGCGCAATTTGTCCCATCCGCCCGATGGGATGGCATAGAGGGTTTGCGGAGACTGGTATCTGAGATTGACGCCAAACTCCTTTTCTGTACCATCCTCATACTGCCAACGCACCAGAATTTGAATTTGCACAAACTCTTGTTTTTTCTTGCCATCAACGTCAGGCCAAACCCGGTCCGTTCGATCTTTCCACAGCAGGTTGAATTCTGGCAGCGGCAGGGCGGTAAAATTGGGCAATACGACCTGAATTCCCCTGGAACCGCCGCGCTCAGATTGGTGAAAGAGATCCACGCAAAATTGCCAGATGGCCAAGGCTTGCAACACGGAGCTTTTGCCGCTGTTGTTGCGGCCAACCAGCAGCTCAAACGGCCCAAAATCGTATACCTGTTCCTTGATGCTCTTGAAATTTTTCAAGGTCAGGCGTGTAATGCGCATGGATTCACTCATCACGGCACCCCGAACACCTTCATGACCTCGTCACCGAGATGGTTAATGACCTTGACCGCGATTCGACCGGATTGGGGTTTTGCAAAGGGGCGGGAGGTGTCCCGGTTCAGGGAGGCCCAGGCTTCGGCGTCGACCTCTGCCTTGAGGCTGGTTTTCAGGGCCCGGTAGGGATCGTTGGCCCCCAGGAAATAGGCGTGACGGACGAAGAAACTCTCCTCGTTGTAATCGGTATCGATAAACCAGCAGGCGATCCCTTCCGGGCCACTGGTGTGGATCTCGCCGGTTTGGGGGTGAAAGACATCCACACCATGGATTTTTACCTGAATCAAGCCTTTGCCGGCCTCCTGAATGGTGATGTCCGGTTCACCAAAGATGACAAACAGGTTGCCTTTGCCGGTATTTTTTAGATTGTCGGCCATGTGCAGGTCGGCGTTCATCCGTGCCTTCAGGACCGGAATGCGGCCCAGTTTGTCAAAGTCGGCAGAGTGGGCATCATAGTTGAAGGCACAGGCAATGAGCAGCTCAAAACCGGCTTCGCCCGCCTCGCGCGCTGCCCCCACCAGATCAGGCCGGGAGACGGTGCCAAATTCGGGACCGATCAGGATACCGGCCCGTTTTTCCTTCTCGCCCTCCAGGAATCTGCCCTCGGCACAGATAAAGCGGCCCGGCCAACCGGTCAGGGCGGTGAATACGATCCTGTTTTCCTTGTGTGCCTGTTGCACCCCGGCTGACCTGAGCTGTTCCAGCATGGCTGCGGCAAAATCGGGTTTTTCTTGGTGCGGGGAGAGGGCAGGATCCACCAATTGATCCTCTGCATCCACCGTCAAGACCCGATGCGGGGAGATGCTCTCCACCGTGAAAGGACCGGCCACCCGGACCTTGGCCTTGTCTTCGTAGGGCTTGTCATAGAGAAATTCAAACTCGGCCTTGGCGGCGATGGAGGCATCCATCTCCTGTTGCCGCAGAATGCGCTGCCGCCACCACTCTGCATGGAGCTTTTTGGTGCTGTCGGGCCATTTGCTGTTGGGTTCGCGGGGGATCTCCCACTCTTCCCAGGTGGTTTTGTTGAGGGTATTCAGTTGCAGGCGCAGCGGTTCCAGCTTTTCCTGGTAGCGCTCCCAGATCACGTCGATCTCGGCATTGTTGGCGATTGATTTCAGGGTGATATGGGGTACCCGTTCGTAGACAAACCCCTGGCGCAGGTCGCCGTGGGTGGGGGTTTTGACGGGAATGGTGCGGCTTAGGTCGGACTCTTTTTTCTGTCCCTCCGGGCTGTCGGCCAACAGATAATAGGGGTAACGTGCCCCCATGATCCGTGCTCTTGCCAAGGCCAGGGCCACGCGAGAGGTATCGATGGTGATCCAACGCCTGCCCCACTGCTCCGCCACATAGGCGGTGGTGCCGGAACCGCAGGTGGGGTCCAGGACTAGGTCGCCAGGGTCTGTGGTCATGAGGAGACAGCGCTGGATTATTTTGGCAGATGTTTCTACAATATATTGTTTGTCAGATGAAAAACCGGCCACCCCTGTATCAGACCAGATATTTGACATACTGGAAACCGGAAAGTCTTCGAAATATCTGACATAATATATTCCACCATCCGTAGCTTCAAGCCGCATAGACTTCTTTAATTTCATCATCCCAACTTCACCAGTCTTCCAGTAGCCACGATTTGGCCGATAAATACGACCATTAAAATCAATTGGGAAGTCACCTGGTGGTCGTTGACTTGTTAAATTGTCAATACGATATACTCTACAATCTTCTGGCACCCTAGAGATATTGGAACGTTCTCCAACTGTCATGGATCGTTTCTGTCCGTCACTTAATCGAATACGACTATATGCGCTTCCATCTACTCCCGACACCTTCATCACAAAAAGATCTCGGAATTTGATAGAATTTTTTTTCTTGGCAAACCATAATAAATAATCTGCAACACCAGCAAGCAATTCTGCTGTAGCACTGCTAGTTTTTACAACACTTATAAGAGAGCAAAAATTTTCACTCCCAAAGACTTCATCCAGTACGCTGCGCACCAAGTGGACATTCTCATCCCCAATCTGCACAAAAATGGATCCGCTCTCCGTCAACAAATCCCGTGCCACGGTCAAACGATCGCGCAGATAGGTCAAATAGGAGTGAATGCCATCCCGCCAAGTATCGCGAAAAGCCTTTACCTGCTCCGGTTCACGGGAGATATGCGCCTTGTTGCCATCCTTGACATCCCGACTGGTGGTAGACCACTGAAAGTTGGAGTTGAATTTGATCCCATATGGCGGGTCGAGATAGATGCACTGCACCTTGCCGCGCAACCCCTCCCGTTCGGCCAGCGAGGCCATCACCTGCAGGCTGTCGCCCAGGATCATGCGGTTGGACCAATGGGCATCATGCTGGTAAAAATCGGTGACCGAGGCTCCTTCGGGCAGACCGTTGAAATCGGCAAAAAGATTATCCATCGTCAACTGATACTCTTTTTTCCCCTTGGCCCGCTCTTCGCTCTCCCGCTGCAGGTCGTCGATCAAGACTTTGGGGTGTACCTTCTCCTGGATGTACAGGGGTGGGGCGTGGACGACCAGTTCGGACCAGTCCTGCTCATCCTTGCCACGCCAAACCAGTTGCGGATCCAGATCCCGGTTGCGCCGTTCATAGGCCAGACGAATGGGACTCTTCTGCTCCTGGCCCATCACCGACTGGAATTCCGCCGTGGGAATATGCTTGCGGCTGGCCTCGTCGTGGGTAAAGCTCCCCACCTGTTTTTTCAATTCTTTTGCCATTAATCGGTCTCCGTGGATTGGGCAATGGCCCCTCCAACTGCGGAAATATTATTGAATGGATCATGAACGACCAGCCCCACAATCATCATTCTTCTTCTCTGCCGGGCAATTCCAGTTGGGTTCCGCTGGAAACCTCCGACACCATCGAGGAAACCAGCTTATCAAATTCCGCCTGTATCTCAAACACCGCCGTAAATTCGGCAAACGCCCAGCGGCCAAACTTGCCCAGATTGTTCACCCCCGGCACCCAATAGGTCCGCATGGTATTGGCCTTTTCTTTGGCATCCTCGCCCCGAAAGCCCTTGATTTCCACCACCAGATGCAAAGGATCCTCGCGACCATCGTTGATCTGCACAATAAAATCCGGCAGATATTTTCTGCGCGTGGCGCCCATGAGGTAGGGTACTTCCAGACCAAGCCCCTGGTTTTTGACGTAGGCCCGCACCAGAGGATTGGCCTCTGCCACCCGGCAAAATTCGGCCTCCCAATCGCTGTCACACACGATCCAGTTGATGTGACAATGACGCGGGGAACTCCGCCAGCGGCTCTTCTTGGAGGTGGTAAAATGGACAAAACGGCTGGAACCAGTGGGATTATAGGGGTCGAGAATCGCCTTGACCGGTCGCTCGCCCAGCAAAGAGGCGGTGATGGCGCTCTTGATCTTTTCGCAGGCCAGATCGGCAATTTCCTGGTAGAGCAACTGGGCCGGATAGGTGCCCCCCGTACATTGCAAATAGCCACCCTCCAACCATTGCCGGGTGATCCGCTTGAGTTGGCCAAAAAGATGCAGCTTGGGTTCGTCGCCAGGGTCGCGATATTTGCTGTAGAGCAGACGCTTGGCCAAGTGGAACAGCACGGTGGATTGCCGCATCTCCTGTAAGTGTTTCAGGGTCAGATCGACCCCTTCACCCAGAATACCCTGATTGCGGGTAACGGATGGTCCTACCCGGTCGGGGCTGAGAATCAAGGTGGAGTCGGCAGAAAATTGCGCCGTCAACAACTCGTCCGGCAACTCAACCCGGTAACCATCAACCCGAGGATAAACAATCTCCAGGTCGTCCCGTTCGGGGCGCACGGCCTGCACACGAATGGTCTCCCTGGGTGGGGCCGGTTTGGCAACCACCGGGGTCGCGGTAAAATCAAAGGGAATGCCCAGCACGTCGGCATATTCAACATTGAACAGCCCGGCCTCGTTGAGTTCATAGGATTGACGGCGCAGGGCACGCCCCACCACCTGTTCGCAGAGCAACTGGGTGCCGAAGGCCCGTACCCCCAGGACATGGGTTACGGTATTGGCATCCCATCCCTCCGTCAACATGGAGACCGAAACCACACAACGGATCGACTCCCCCAACTGGCCCGCCTTGCCGACGGTATTCATCACCTCGCGCAGCAGGTCGGCATCGCTCAGGTTGTCGGCGGCTTGCCGGTCCCCGGTGCGCGCCACCATCTCGCGCCGAAAACGGTCGATCTCCTCCGAGGCCATGCTGCGAAAATCGCTATCCAACGCCTCGCCGGACTCCAACTGCGCACTGTCGATCAGCAGGGTGTGCGGCCTGGACAGACGGGTGCCATGCGCATCATAATTGCGCAACAGTTCCAACCGCCCGGCGTTGTAGGTGCTCTCGCCTCCTTCCCCTTCCTGGTTGAACCCGGCAATATAGTCGTGGATCAGCTTGGAGGTCGAAGTGTTGTTGCAGACCACAATAAAGACGGGCGGTACGGCAACCTTCGCCTCCTGCCACAGCGCAAAGGTGGTTTGATAATGGCCATAAAGGGCTTCCAGGGCAGTCTGCAACTCTGTCGGCAGGTTGAGGGGATCCAGCATTTCGCTGGAAGTTCCTCGCCTCTTCTTGGGCATTCTTTTGCCGATATAGTCCCAGAGATTGCGAAATTTGGGCGAGTCGCCCCCCGGAATATTGTCGGCTACTGGTACTCTGGGTAACTTGACGATGCCGCACTCGATGGCGTCCATCAGGGAAAAATCGCTTGCCGTCCAGGGGAACAGTGTCCCTTCGGCATAGCCGGAACCACGCAGAAAAAAGGGGGTGGCGGAAAGATCATACACCACCGGGACACCCAGAATGCGCTTGACAATCTCGATGCCAGTAATCCAGAGGCGGGCTGCCTCGTTGTTTTCTTTGGCCTCAGTCAGATCATCCCCTTTGAGTTCCCCTTCATCGCTGCTGTCCGGTTTGGTGCGATAGCAGTGGTGGGCTTCATCGTTGATGACCAGAATATTTTTCAGGCCCATCAGTTCGGGCATGACCCGCTGCACCATCTGTCCCTCCGTCTCGATCGTGGCCAGTTCCGGGCCGCGTCCCCGGAGCAGAGCACGACCGACCGGGGTAATGCCCATCCGGTCCCGCAACTTGAAGGCGTGATAGTTGGTGATGACAATTTTGGCCTTGTCCAGATCAGCCAACAGGTCGTTGGGAACCAGTTCCCGGCCTCGGTAATAGCTGTCCGGGTCGTTGGGTTGCAGCACCCGCAAGCGGTCGCGGATGGTGATACCGGGGGTGATGATTAAAAAACCACGGGTGAACTGCCTGCTTTTGGGATGCCGCACCGCGTTGACAATCTGCCAAGCCATCAGCATGGCCATCACCGTGGTTTTGCCGGCGCCGGTGGCCAACTTGAGGGCGATACGAAACAGCTCTGGATTGGCGCCCGCATTGGCCCGTTGCATATGATCCAAGGCCCAGCGCGCCTTTTTCGGGGCCACCTCAGCCAGCCAGATGGCGGTTTCCACCGCCTCCACTTGGCAGAAAAATGGCCGAATGGCTTGGAAAGGATGGTGCCGCCAATGCTGCAACAAGCGGGCTGTCTCAGGGGTCACCAGCCATTGCGCTGGTTCAGGGAGTTGACGCCACTCGTCTACATCCTTCCTGATCTTATTGAGAATGGCATTGGTATCGTAACTCTGCTCGGCGGTGGAAAGTGGGTCGAACAGCAAAGTGGGTTCCGGCTTGGCATCGCCCCGGCGTCGGGACGGCTTGGGGACCGGGGTCACATAGGAGGAAGGACGACGTTTGGAGACGATGGTACCCGTCGGCTGTCCATCGGGGTCCAGTTCCCAATGTTGGGCTGGATAGGCGTAAGGTGAGTTCAATATGGGATGATCAAAAAACTGTATAGTCACGATCCACGCTTCCCGATGCCGTTGTTCGCTTTGTCCGCCAATTCACAGGTTTGGAGATTCCCATTGTACGTTATATGCGGTTGCCTTGGCGAGGGTTGGCGCTTGGGCTTTCATGGCAAGCGCCTTGGAGGGTGACATGGGGTCCAGGGGAGGTTATCTCCCCTGGCGGGTGCAGGGCTTAAGCCCTGCTTGTAATGTGCGGCGTTTAAGATAAGCAAATGCGCAGCATTTGCGCACGCCGCACAGATTTGTGCCCCGCAGGGGCACGCTCCTGGAGGGCGGACGCCCGACATGCACCATATTGCTTGGATAACGATGCGGAGAAAGTTCAAATACGAGTGCCCTGTGACACTTTCTCTTGCCTTGTAAGTACCTTATATGGTACATTTAGACAATGAATGGATTGCCTATCCTGGATGTCGTCTTTTATCGAACCATTGCCGGGACAGAACCGGTACGTGATTGGTTGCGGGGACTGCTGGTCGATGATCGGAAAATCATTGGAGAGGATATCAAGCTGGTTCAGTTCAGGTGGCCACTGGGGATGCCTCTGGTCCGGAAAATTGAACCCGGACTATGGGAGGTGCGCAGTGATTTACCGAACAAAAGGATTGTAAGGGTATTCTTTACCGTGGATGGTCATGACATGGTCCTGCTCCATGCGTTTGTGAAAAAATCTCAACACACCCCGCCGCATGAACTGGAATTGGCTCGCAAACGGAAGGGCCAATATCTCGGAGAGATACAGGATGAACAAGCATAGAGGAAGCTCCTTTGACGCCTTCCTGGAAGAGGAGGGTATACTGGAAGAGGTGTCGGCAAAAGCTCAGAAACGGCTTTTTGCTTTACAGCTTAAGGACACTATGAAGGCCGCAGGTATCAATAAGTTGTCCCTGGCAAAGCGCCTCGAAACCAGTCGATCACAACTCGACCGGTTGCTCGATCCAGGCAATACCTCTGTAACGCTGGCCTCCATGGAGCGTTTGGCGCATGCCGTTGGGAAACAACTCAGAATTGAATTGATGTAACAACCACGACCGTCCTCACATACAAAATTCTTGCTTGGACACACTCTTCACGAAGGATTGACAATCCGAGGCGTAATGAAAACCATCAACTCGGTCTGGTTGTTGGTGGTGGAACGGTTCTTGAACAACCAGCCCAGAAAAGGAATCTCTTTGAGTTCCGGGATGCCACGCTGGCTTTCCGATTGATTGTGCTGCAGAATGCCGCCCAACACGATGGTCTGGCCATCCTTGACCAGGGCCTGCGTCTCTACCTCGCGGGTGCTCACCGCCGGCGGTGCCCCGCTGGTGATCGCCGCCTGAATGGCATTGTTCTTGGCGCTGACATCCAGGGTGATAAAGCCGTTCGCCGTCACATGCGGGGTCACCTTCAGGCTCAAGGCGGCGTCGATGTATTGGTAGGTGATGCCCCCGCTCAACGCCTCGGTCTGATAGGGCTGGCGTACCCCCTGGCTGATGCTGGCCTCCTTGTTGTTGGCGGTCAAAACCCGTGGGCTGGAGATGGTCTTGGCCTTGCCGTTGCTCTCCAAGGCGCCCAGCTCAATATCCAGGTCAAGCAATGGCGACAAAGAGCCCAAATGGATGCCCAGATTGCTGCTTACCCCGCTGGGCAGTTGATTGCCCACATTGAAGGCCGGCGTTGCACTGCCGGTCATCAACGCCCGACGGCCACTGCTGGCCGCTGCCGCACTCTGCTGCACCAGATAGGCGTTGGCCGCTGAATTGGAAACACCTAACGGCGCCGTGGCCGAGCCCTTGAAGTTGACTCCCCAGTTGATCCCCAGGCCAAAAGAGCTGGTGCGCTCAATCTCGACAATGCGCGCCTCGATCATCACCTGCGGAATCGGTTTGTCCAACTTGGCCACCAGTTCGCGAATGCGCACCTGATTGGCGGCGACATCCTTGACAATCAGGGTGTTGGTGCGCTGATCCACCGCCAAACTGCCATGTACCGATAACAGGCGCGGATTGCGGCTGCTCTCCCGGTTGGCCGCCGCACCGTTGCCCGACTCATTGCCCTTGCCAGTGTTGCTGCCCTGGGACTCGCTCTCCAACAACAGATCCCGAATCTCACTGGCCTTGGCAAAGCTGATCGGGATCATCTCGGTGAGAATCGGTTCCATGGTCTGGCGGCTTTCGTTGGCCTGCCAACGCGCATCGGCCAAGTTTTGCAACTCGGCCAGGGGGGCAACCCGCAGCACATTGCCCTGCAACACCTTGCCCAACCCCTTGCTCTCCAAAATTAAATCCAACGCCTGATCCCAGGGTACCTCCACCAGACGCATGGTCAGGCTGCCTTTGACCGAGTCGGAGATGAGCAGATTAAGCCGGTTGAGATCGGCCAGCAGACGCAGGGCGTTGTGGATGTGGATCTCCTTGAAATCCATGGTCACCTTGGCCCCGCTGTAGACCGGAGCTTCCAGGGCGCTTTCGCGCCCGGCGGCCTTGATCTGTACCAGAATGTTTGCTCCCTGTTGAATGATTTCGTGGCGATCCCTGGCCCCGCTCAGGGTGATCACCACTTGGGTATCATCGCCCTGGGTAAAGGTGTCGATGGTCTGTACCGCCCCACCAAAGCTTTGCACCTCCTGACGCTGCCCGGCGCTGCCTGGATGGCGCAACTCTGCCGCCAGTTGGGTGTTTTTCAGGCGGATGGTCAACCGTTTCTCTTCCCGATGGCTCTCCAAAGGTGGGGTGTCGCTGTTGGTGCGCAAGGTAATGAGTCCGGTGGCACCGTTTTGACTGAATGAAACCGCCTGCAAGGTGGGTGTGGTCGAGGGGGGTGCGTCTGTCCGCAGGGGCGCACCCAATTGCACGAACGGTATACCCTCTTGATACTGCAACTGAAAGGGGGTATCCGCCTGATTGAGTCCGATCACCAAACGGGTACGGTTGCCCTCGCCCGCCAACTGCACCGCGTTGACCTCGCGCGAGGCAAATGAGTACTCCTGGCTGATGGCCGGACCCCGCACTCCCGGAAAATCCAAAATCAAACGGGGCGGATCCTGCAGGCGATAACTCTCCGGTTCCGGCAGCAGAGAGCTGCCCAACAGGTGCAGTTGCGTCCCGCTGGGTTGGCTGCTCAGGCGAACCTGGTTGATCTGTTGTCCGGCGGCCTGACCCCCATGGCGCTCAACCGTGCTCTGCCCGGTGTGCAGGGTGATGTCCAGACCATCGGCACGTTCCCGCAGGGTGTATTGCACCCCGCGCCGCAGATGCAGCTCCAGACGGCTGCTCTCCTCGCCTTCGGACATGGGATAGAGGGCCGTCAGCCCCGGCAGATTGACCGTCCTGGGTTGCACGCCCGCCGCCATGCGTACACCGCTGAAACTTAAAATCAGGCGCGGCGGCAGCTCCAGATCAAACGCCTGATAGGGCAAAGGGCCGTCACTGTACAGGGCAATGCGAATCTCCTGTTCCAGCTCCTGGAGCTCCAGAGCCGTGATGGTGTGGCCATGGGCCGTGGCGCTGTCCGCATTGGCCGCAGCAGCATCGAGCGGCGCAGCGTTGACGGGTGGGTTCTGCAGACAGCCGTTCAACAGCAGACCGTTGCCCAATAAAAGCAGGCTCAGGGCCAACAGGGTGGCAGGTCGTTGCGGAGAGTGGGGCGAAGTGGGCATGGGTCGGCCTGTTTTGGGGTCTCTTTTACCAGTGGTTTTCGCCAGCATCGGCATAGCTGTTGTTATGGTTGGCATCGCGGTATTGGCTGCCATTGGCTGCCAGCGCCATTTTACCGTCACTGGCCTGTCCGCCTACCGGGGTGGCCTCCGCCACATAACAGGAGGTGACGGGGCAACTGCCCTGCAACACCACTGCCGCCGCTGTCGGATCGAGCAGGGTGACGGTGTAGTAGCCCTTCTCCGAGGTTTGCAGATCCGCTGCATAGCCCAGGGTGCTCAAACTGCCGGCATAGGTCATGTTTTCGGTGAACCAACGCTCCTGCAGGGTGGCAATGTGCAACAACAGCGCCTGTCCATCGGCCCGACGCCCCTTGCTGACAAAGGTTTGATAGTTGGGCAGCGCGGTGATGGTCAACAGGCTGATGATGGTCAAGGCAATCAGCAACTCAATCAGGGTGATGCCACGCTGGTTCATGCACGCCCTCCCTTTCTGTCCGTCAGTGTTCCCACGGCAACTCCCGCCAGGAGATGCGACCATCGGGCGGGGTGGGCAAAATGACCGTGGTACGGGTCAATGCGCCCGTGGAGGATTGGGTGATCAGAGTCGGATTGCTGTTGCTGCCCCGATGGATGACAGGGGAAGATGCAATTCCCGTTCCCAAGTCGACCGCTCCGACCACCACATCTTCGTAGGTGGTGCCGCTCACAGAGAGGGCCGTGGTGCTCAAGGCGGCAGGGGGGCAGGAGACACCGGTGTTGTAGCAGAGCACGTTGAGCGCACTGCTGCCCTCGGCCTCGCAGGTGTTGCTGGGTGGGGTGTACAGGCTGAAGGTGGCCAGTCGTTCGAGCTGCCGGATCTCGGACAGACTGCGTTCACTGGGGCTGCTGCCACTGCTGTTCAGGTTTTTGTACCAACCGTTGCCGTTTTGAATCAGCTGTTGCAGCGCTTCATAGTTGCGTTGTGCCAACGGCAGGCTGCCCAGCACATTTTGCGGATCCAGGACTTTTTGCGCGGCGGTGACCAGCACGCCGCTGACATTTTGCAGGGAAGAGGGGGCAATTTCGCTGCTGCTGTCGATGGCTTTCAGGCCATAGAGGGTTTGTGGGCTGCTGGTGCTGTTATCGGCGCTGCTCCACAGGCGCCCGCTGCCGCCCAGCAGCCAATGGGTGCCCAGGCTGTCGCGCACGGCCAACGGCGGGGCGGTAAAAGGTTTGCCGGGGTTGAAAAGAGAGGTAATTTGTGGGGTGCTCCAGTTGCTCAGATCGAGGCGAAACAGGCGCCCGGTGGGGCTCAAGGAGCTGGAAAGGCCGTCAGAGCCAAAATAGAGGGCATCGGTGCGATAATCCAGATTCCAATCAACGGCGGTGACAGCAGGGATAAAACTGTTGGTGATGCCGCTGTCGTTGCTGGCGGCACCGGCAATGTTGCCCAGATTATAGGGGGCATAGCCGCTCATCCAGGTGCGATTGAGCAGGTCGTAGATGAACAGTTGCGCATTCTGGCTGGCGGTGACCGTGGCCAGTTGCGTGGGGCCGGAGCCGAAGACCAGACGCCAATCGTTGTAGAGCGGCGTGTTCCAGTTGCCATCGCTACCAGGAGCGCGACGCACGGCCAGGGCCGGTTGGCTGACAGTAAACCCCAAGGCCGGGTGGGTGATCTCGGCCAGCAGTTTGGGGGGGGACTCTGGATTGGTGATGTCCATCAGCACAAAGGCGGAACGGGTATCGGGGTTGCCGTTGTTGTCGATGTCGAAGGGGCCGCCACCCAGTCCCATGCCCACCACCAACACCGTGCCCCAACCGCCGGGATGGTCGCTGTCCGGGGTGAAAATTTTGGCATCAAAGGCCAGGGGGGTGCCATCCATGTAATAGACATGGCTGTAGTCCAGGCGCGTCAACCATTTCAGGTGCGGCAACAGGTTGAAAGGCGCATAGGCCCACAGTTCATCGCCCAGGGCATGCTGTAGCAGGGTCTCTTGGCTGGTGTCGAAGCTTTGATTGTTTTCGTTCCAAAAACCGGCATTGAAGGCATGCAACAGGCCATCATTGGCCCCCACATAGACCACTTGGCGCCGTTTGGCATAACGGGCATGAAAGGTGGCATAACTGCTGTCGCGATAGAGCAGGTCATAACGGTTGCCATAGCTTTCGCCGGGGGCGGCAACAGCGATGGGGGTGGAGTGGATGATGTCGCCCAGACGCCAGACCTTCAGGGTGCCGCTGTTGTCATAGTCGATGGTGCGGGGCCGGTAGCCGCTTACCTCCTGGCCCCGGATAAATTTGACGATATTCCCGGCTTCGGTCGCACTGGTGGCGCGCAGAAGGGTATAGCGGGCGCTGCTGGTAAATTGACCGGCCTCAAAGCTGATCTGTTCGCCGCTGTCGACCTGACCGTTGTTGTTGCTGTCGATCCAGGTGGTAATATGGCGTCCGCTGATGGCCGGTTGTGTGCTGTAGCTGCGCTGACTGGTTACATTGGTCACACGGGCCAGCATTTTGCGGGCATCCCACAGGGGGCGCAGTTGTTCAATATCCAGCTCCTGAAAAGGGGCAGAGCTGGTGTTGCAGTCGGCTGGGGTGTTATAGCGCCGCACACGGGTCTGTTTGTTGACCGCATCATAGTAGATGTCCACCACCGGATCGGCCAGACAATCATCCAGACGACCATTGCCGTTGCCATCTTCCCGAAAACGGTTTTGCGCGTCGATAAACAGGGCGTGCAGAATGCCACCCCACTGAAGCTGCCGCCCGTCGGCGTTGACTTTGGGGTTGTAGAGCGCCTGATAGACCGCTCCAGTACCGGTATAGCTGTTGGCAACCACGGCTGCCGAAGTACCGGCGCTGATGCGCTCCATGATGTCGGCAAAGGCCCGATTGAGACCATCCACCAGCTTGCTGGGATCGGTGGCCAGTACATAATGGTCCGGTTCGCCATCACCATCGGCGTCCCATTCGGCCAACAGGTTGGGCTCTGCGGGGTTGCCGTCGTTGTTGCTATCCTGGTTATCCTGCTCCTTGAAGCCGCCAAATTTTCCCGCCAGCCAGAGCATGTTCATGCGGCCCACCAGCGGGGTGCTGCTGTACTCCTGGGTATCGATCATGAAGGTGTTGATGCTCTGTTTGCCGGGCCAGTCGGCGCGCAGATCCTGGGTGTGGGCATAGTAGGCCAGACCAGCAATATAATAAGAGTTCTCCTTGCCCGGATAGGGGCAGCTGCCAAAGACCCGCCCCAGGGCGGTGATCCCTTTGTTGGTGGGCTGCATGTCACAGGTGGTCGCGGTGCAGCCGATACATTGGCTGCTCCCCGTGAGTCCCTCCAGGTCGCCGACGGTATTGGTCCAGGTGGTGGCGTTGATCGCGGAGTCGCTGTTGCCGGGATTGCCGTAGTCGTTGGGATCCTGACCCAACAGCCGTGACGAACCGCCAAAATAGCGGTTGCTGGTCACCGCCGTGCCGGGCAGACGTTTGTCGAGCCAGGGGTTGGCATCGTTGATGCCGACGATAAAGTTTTGCTGGCAGGCGTGCTGAATGGGATCGCTCCAGGTGGTCAACACCGGAAAACCATCTTTTTGGGCATCGCTCAAGCCGGAGGAGTATTCGGGGGTGGGGGAGCGGTGCTTGAAATAGTTGAGGCATTCGTAGAACAGTTCGCCGATGGGATCATAGGACTTATAGCCGTTGGCGCCAAACTTGTTCAGATAGTTGATCACGCCAGAGTCGTTGACCCCGGCCCCCAGGGTAACCTGATCTGGATTGCTGCGCAGCAGGCCATCACTGCCAAATTCGGCGTTTGGGTTGCTCTCCAGGCCGCCGCCGCTGGCTGGGCGCAGAGGACCGACATATTTCATGTTGGCACGCAGCACACCACCATGACGGGAGAGGCTGTTGTCACGGGTATAGCTCATCAGGGCAAAGCGCATGCGGTAGGCGTTGTTTTGGATCAAGCCTTGCGGTTTATAGTAGCTGCCATAGGCCACACAGTTCTCTTCCAGGCTGACGGTGCTGGAACAGACCTTGACGCGGGCGTTGAGATTGGCGGCCCGTTGGCTGCCACCCCAGGTGGTGCCGATGTCCACCTGATAGTCGTGGTTGTAGAAAGAGGCGAGAT
>PDZU01000096.1 GCA_002753095.1 Magnetococcales bacterium | reverse complement strand
CCGCCCCGGGCGGGTGCAGGGCGGGGCCTTGCTGGGTGCAGGGCGAAGCCCTGCTTGTAATGGCGCGCTTTTAACGAAGCAGATTTGGGCTTGCCCAAATCTGCGCAGCGCGCCCAAATCTGTGCCCCGCAGGGGCACGCCTTGGGAGGGCGGACGCCCGACTTTTAACGTCGCCAATTATCAAGAATTTTTTTGTGTTCGATGGGTGAATGCGGTGATTCTGGAGCGTGCGGATTTACCTGCGGGCAAAACCCATTGGGAGGCTGTGCGACTTGGCGCAGAAGAGCGCGCCAAGCCGCACAGCTTGTGTCAATTAGGCGCTTAAGCCGATGCAAAAAGCGCATCGGCTTATCGTGAAAAGCGCGCCAGAGGCAAAAGATTAAAAGATTAAAAGATTAAAATCAAAAGATAAAATCCCAGGACTCCGTCCTGGACCTGCCAGGGAGCACGCTCCCTGGACCCGTGATCATTTTGGGTCTTGAACTCCTGCGGAGTTGTGGAGATGAAAAGCCGCTTATTGGCCAATACCATGCGGGTATTGGCGCTACAGATGGTAACGCGGGCCAAGGCATCGCATATTGGCAGCGCCTTATCGATCATGGACATGGTGGCCGTGCTGTATGCGGAGATATTATCGGTCGATCCAGGCAATCCGCACTGGTCGGATCGGGACCGTTTCATTCTCAGCAAAGGGCACGCTTGCGTGGCAGTCTACGCAGCCTTGGCGGCACAAGGCTTTTTCCCGTTACCAGAGTTGGAATATTACGGTCAAGATTTTTCTGATTTAATGAATCATATCAGCCACAAGGTGCCTGGGGTGGAATTTTCCACCGGTTCACTGGGACACGGTCTACCGTTTGCAGTAGGCAAGGCGCTGGCGGCCAAACGGCAGGGTAAACGGTGGCGGGTGTGTGTGGTTTTAAGCGATGGAGAGATGGACGAGGGGAGCAACTGGGAGGCGTTACTGTTTGCGGCGCACCACCGCCTGGATAATCTGCTGGTGTTGATCGACTACAACAAACTGCAGAGCCTGACCACAGTCGCCCAAACACTGGCTCTGGAGCCGTTGGCGGACAAGTTGCGCGCTTTCGGTGGGGCGGTGGTCGAGGTGGATGGACATGACCATGCGGCGTTGCGGGCGCAGTGCAAAACGCTCCCATGGCAGACGGGCAAGCCTTCTGTGTTGTTGGCCCATACGGTGAAAGGCAAGGGGGTAAGTTTTATGGAAAATCAGGTCATTTGGCACTATCGCAACCCCAGCGAGGAGCAGTTGACACAGGCGCTGGCGGAATTGGCAGCGGAACGGGAGAGTTGGGGAGCAGCATGCGGCGCGCTTTCATAGAAGAGTTGGTCGCCCTGGCGGCGGAGAATGAACGGATTGCCCTGATGGTGGGTGATCTGGGCTACTCGGTGATCGAACCTTTTGCAGATCGGTTCCCAGACCGTTTTGTCAATGCAGGGGTGGCCGAGCAGAACATGATGGGGGTAGCGGCGGGCATGGCCTCGGAGGGCTACCAGGTGTTTGTCTATTCGATTGCCAATTTTCCGACCTTTCGTTGTGCGGAGCAGATTCGCAACGATGTGGCCTACCATCAACTGCCAGTGACGGTGGTGGCGGTGGGGGCGGGTTTGGCCTATGGCAATTTGGGGTATTCACACCATGCAGTACAGGATTATGGTTTGATGCGGTTGATGCCGGATCTGTTGTTGGCGGCCCCAGGCGATCCGTGGCAGGTGCGGGCCTGTATGCGTTACCTAGTGGCGCACCCGCAACCGGCCTATTTGCGGATTGGCAAAGCGGGAGAGCCTTGTGTGCATCGGGAACTGCCGCAGGTGGCACCAGGGCGTTGGCTGCAGGTGGTGGCAAGGGGCGGCAAACGGGCCTTGTTGACCACCGGGGCGACGTTGGCGCTGGGACAGCAGTGGCTGGCCGAACCGGCTTTTGCCGATTATGATCTGTACAGTTTGCCGTTATGGGGCATGGCGCATAAAGCGTGTCAGGCCGAGCAGGTGGCGGCTTTTGCGCAGGTGATCACGGTAGAGGACCATCTGGCGGATGGAGGCTTTGCCTCCTGGATGCGGGAGGCGCTGGCCGAGCAACCAGAGCTGTTGCTGCGCCATCGGGGGCGTTCGTTGCACGGGCGGGTCTGCGGGGTGGTGGGCAGCCAAAGCCGTTTGAACGAATATGGCGGCTTGCAGGCCGATGGACGGGAGGGGATAGGAGAATGATTGCCATCATGGGAGCAGGCAGTCAGATTGCGCGGGATTTGATCTGTGCCTTTGCCCGGCAGGGGGGAGGGGAACTGATGCTGTTTGCCCGTGATGTGGCGGCGGTGCGGGCTTGGCTGGCCTCTGTGGGCTGGGCGGAGCGCTACCCGGTGTTGGGGTATGCGCGTTTTGCCGAGGGGGAGTATCAGGCGATCATCAACTTTGTCGGGGTAGGGGATCCGGCCAAGGCAGTACGCATGGGGGCGGCGGTACTGGAGATCACTTGGCACTACGACTCACTGGCCTTGGACTATCTGGCGCAACATGCTGGGTGTCGGTATCTGTTTTTGAGCAGTGGCGCGGTTTATGGCTCTTGCTTTAGTGAGCCGGTGCAGGAAGAGAGTGTGGCACAATGGCCGGTAAACCGCCTGGTAGCGCAGGATTATTATGGTTTGGCCAAGTTGCATGCGGAGTGTCGCCATCGTGCCTGTCCAGAGCAGGCCATCGTCGATTTGCGGGTGTTTAATTATTTGAGCCATACGCAGGACTTGTCGGCCAGATTTTTGATCACTGACCTGTGGCGGGCGATCATCGGTCGGGAGGTGGTGCGGGTTACGCCGGATTATATGGTGCGTGATTTTTTGCATCCAGATGATTTTTATCGACTGGTGCAGGCGGTGTTGCAGGCGGAACGCTATAACGGGCCGTTGGATTGTTACACGCGGGCACCGGTAGACAAGCCGACCTTGTTGGCGGCCTTGCAGGAGCAGTTTGCCCTGCGGGTAGAGAGTGCGGTGGCAGCGGCGGTCAATGCGACCGGTAGCAAGCCGCATTATTATTCTCTGCAGCGACGGGCGGCGGCTTTGGGGTATGCGCCTGCCTTGACCTCGTTGCAGGGCATTCTCCTGGAGACAGAGCGGGTGTTGCAGAGGGTTGGGCAATAAAGGAGCGCTTGCGGCAAAATGTCGCTGTGGCGCAGGCATGATTATTTAACCTGGATGGTAGGAAGATGGCTGAGACGAAACCGACGTTATTGGATGAAATTTTGCAGTTGGACGCAGCGGGTGACGTGACTGGAGTGATGAAGGCGGTCTCTTCCCGCCCGTTTCATTTGCCGGAGGTGTTGTTGGTTTTACAGAACCTGTTGAGCCGGAGTCGTTTACGGGCTGGGTTTGTGATTGCCATGTTGTTGGCCAAAAATGGTTTCTCGCACTGGGCGGTATCGCTGGCGTTGGCTTTTGGGGGGGTGTCTTTTCGTCGCCCGGATCAGGAGGCAGCAGGCATGCTCCATTTGCAGGAGCAGATGGATGGTTTGGCGAAAGCGCAGCAAGATCTTGTGCATCATCAGGTTGTTTTGCCCTTGCAGGAGCTGTTGATCGAGCAGCACTTGGTGGATAAAAGTGGGGAGTCTGCTCCGGCAGTGGACCATTTGAATGCTTCGATGGCCCGCATGGTGGAGATTCATTTGCGCAACAAGGCGCAGTCGTTGGAGAGTCGGCCTCTGAGTGATGAGGAGTGGTGGCGGGTGCTGGCCATTTGTCGGGCGGCTCACCCTGTCTATCGGAAACTGTATGACATGCAGGCACCCATTCCGCGTTATACGCTGAAAAATCTGCAGAAGCAGGGACGGGAGCGGGCGAATCTGTTGCGCTATCCGTTGCCGGATCCAAACCTGCCGAAGGTGCGGCGCAAGGTGATGATTTTTATTCGTGATTTTTATATTCCGCGCCGGATCAAGGTGGGTATGGAGCGTTATGGCTGGGATGTGCGTTATCATGGCACGATCAGTTGGCATATGACGGCAGAGGCGATTCAGGAGGTTTTGCAGCAATGCATCCAGCAGGAGACTGAGCTGTTGGTACTGCATTTTGATCAGGTGGTTGGTTCGCGTCATATGAAGCCGATCTTTGCATTTGTGACGGCTTTGCGTGCTGCCTTGCCCGGTATCAAGCTGGTGGTGATCACCTGTGATATTTGGGGCTTGCGCAAGGATACCCTGGAGGGGGCGCCGGATCCGCAAATTAACAGTTTTGCGCGGGAATTTATCGCTCTTTTTGATGCCATTTGGGCGTCGGATTCGCCTTCGTTGCCGGCGGTGCTCAACGATCCGCTGTTTGCCGACCGTATCCTGAATGTGCATGTGCCGCATGCCGGTTTTGATGCGCTACCGGAGAAGCCGTTGCAACTGCCGATGTTGTATATCGGGTCGGAGGTGGAGAAGCGTTTGACGCGCAAATTTTATCTGTTGGCCTGCGAGCAGTTGGGTTTGCCGCTGGAACGCAAGGATCATTTTTTCATTCCAGACAAAAACATGGCGCCGCTGGAGTTATGGATTCCAGAGGGGTCGGAGTCGTTGGCCACCTATGGTCACCATATGCGGCGTTTGCATGAGGCGACCTGTTGTTTGCATTTCAGCCGTGGGCCGGAGCCGCGTCCATTCAACCATGGCATGGTGACACACCGCAGTTTTGAGGTGCCGTTGAGTGGTTCGTTGTTGTTGCAGGAGTATGCCACCGACATGTGCCGTTATTTTATTCCGGGTGAGCACTATTTGGAGTTCAACTCTGCTGCCGAGTTGGCTGGTTTGGTGCATTTCATCATCAAGCGACCGGAGGAGGCCGAGGAGATTCGGCGGGCGGGCAGTGCTTTTGCGCACGAACATTACAGCGATGAGAAGGTGATTGGCTACGTGGATAAATTCTTGTGGCCGTAGGTAGGGGGGTGGACATGGTAAAGGCAGGGCAGGAGTCTGCGCAGGGGATGGGTGGTAAGCATCGGGTCATGGATCGTCAGGGGTTGCAGGCCATCGTGCAGCGGGTGGTGGAGTTGCACGCAGAAGGGAGTGTTGCCCAGGCGTTGGGGTTGGTCAATCAGGCGATTGCGGCCACCCCGCCGGATGCGGATTTGTATAATCTGGCGGCGGTTTGTTATCTGCGTTTAGGCAATGCGGAGCGGGCGGAAGAGAGTTATCGTCAGGCGTTGGCGGTGCGTTCTGACCATGCGGATACCCATTTCCATTTGGGCAGTTTGCTCAAGGAGTTGAAGCGGGAGGAGGAGGCGGAGGCGTGTTTCCGGCAGGCGTTGCAGGACAAGCCGGGCCATGCGGCGGCGCAGACGGCGTTGGAGCAACTCCTGGAGGGGCGCCGTTTGGCGCAGGAGGCGGCCTTGCGGGAGGAGCAGCAGCGCAAGCGTTTTTTGGCGCCGGTCTTGAGCAAGTCGAGACCTTTTTTGATTGTGACCCCCTGGTATCGGCACAGCAGCGCCGGAATTGTGGCGTTGCACTATTTGTGTCATCAGTTGAATCAACTGGGTTTTGAGGCGTATCTGTTTGTCTGGATGCAGCCGCGTTTACCGGCGGGGATGCGGCCGTTGCATCCGCATTGGAACACGCCGGTGATTACGGTGCCGTTGGAGAACAATCCCATTTGGCAGCGGATCAAGGATCAGGTCATTGTGATCTATCCAGAGATTATTGCGGGCAATCCGGTGCGGTCGCAGCGGGTGGTGCGTTACATGTTGAACCGGGAATCGGCAGCGAATGCGATTCGTTTGGGGCCGGATGACTTTATCGTCTCCTTTTCCAAGATGTTTACCATGAACCATTTCGTGTTGTACATGCCGGTGAGTTTGGATTTGGCGATTTTTTACGACCGGGATCCGCAGCAGGAGCGGACGCAGGATATGTGTTGGATTGGCAAGGGCAGTCTGTATGGTGTGCAGGAGAAGCCGCCGGAGGGGTGTGTTCCCATTACCATCACCTGGCCGGCGACGCGGCAGGAGTTGGGGGATCAACTACGCAAGAGTCGTTTCCTGTACACCTATGATGCGTTGACCAGTTTGACGGTGGAGGCTGCGTTGTGTGGGGCGGTTCCGGTGATCAAGCATTTTGGTCCGTGGAGTCGGCGTGATCTTGAGTTTGGTGAGTTGGGTATTGACGGGGTGGCCATGGCGGATACCCCTGAGGAGATCGAGCGGGCGGTATTGACGCGGGCTGGTTTGTTGGATCGGGTGCAGCAGGTGATTGCGGAGGTGCCGCAGAGGATTTTGGATTTTGCGCATGCTGCGCAGGCGTTCTTTCGGCACCGATAGTTGGGTTGGATTTTTTTCAATCCTTTTAAAATGATTGCGGGGTGCAGGGGCGATCATCGCCCCTGCTGGGTGCAGGGCAAAGCCCTGCTTGCAATGGGCGCGCTTTTACCGAAGCAGATTTGGGCTTGCCCAAATCTGCGCAGCGCGCCCAAATCTGTGCCCCGCAGGGGCACTCTTTGGGAGGGCGGAGCCCGACTTTTAACCTTGAGGTATTAAAACCCATTGGGGGGTGTGGGCATTGGCGCATAAAACCGCGCCAATACCCACACCTTGCGTCAATTAGGCGCTTAAGCCGATGCAAAAGGCGCACCGGCTTACTGTGAAAAGCGCGCCAAAGGCAAAAAGATTAAAAGATTAAAAGCAAAATTCAACAGATAAAACCCCAGGGCTCCGCCCTGGACCCGCCAGGGGGATTATCCCCCTGGACCCCAAAAAGTTATCCTCTAAAGTTGTCCTCTTACGCCACGATCAATATCAGGGGGTCGCCTGCCCCACGGTCACCGTAAAAAAACGCGCCGGATCCAAAATCCGCTTGGCAACCCGCAAAATATCCACACGACTAACCGCCCGAATACGCTGCGGCCACTGCTGCAAATAGTCATCCCCGAGCTGATAAAAGCCAATCGTACCCCAAATGCTGGCCAATTTACCCAAACCATCCAAATAAAGCGGAAAAGAACCAGTCAAATATTGCACAGCCTCCTGCAACTCCTCCTCAGAGACCCCATGATCGGCCATCTTCTGCAACTCCTGCCCAAGCAAAGTCAAAGCCTCCTGACGCGACGCCGTTTTGGTCTTCATGACCACAACGAAAGGACCAGTCTCCGAAAATGGCGAAAAGCGCGAATAAACCCCGTAGGTCAAGCCTCTCTTTTCACGAATCTCCAGACTGAGTCGGCTGGTCAACCCCGCCCCGCCCAGGATTTGATTGAGCACATACAGAGTATAATAATCAGGATCTTGCCGCTTGATGCCCAAAGCTGCCAGCATGATGGTCGTTTGTGGCAACTCCATGGCAATATGCTGTTGCCTAGCCTGTTCCCCCGCAGAAACCGAAACCGCAGCCACCGGCGGCAACGGGCTGGGCGTGGCATCAAGCCCAGCCAAATGACGCCGCAATAAACCTTCCAATTGCGCCCGCGTCACATCCCCAGCCACAGCCAAAACCAAATCAGGAGCATGCCAAGCCTCCGCATGCCGACGGCGCACATCCGCCAACGTCACCTTGGCCAACCCCTCCAACGTCCCGCTCACCGGCGCACCATACGGATGGTTGGGAAAAAGCAGTCGATGCATACGCAACGAGGCCACAGTCTGTGGCTGCTCCTGAGCCTTGATAATACTGGCCTTCTGCTCGCTCACCGCCCGCAAAAAATCCCTCTCATCCAAACGCGGACGCAACAGCAAATCCGCAAGACCTGCCCAAGCCTCCTCCAGATGCTCACTGCGGCTGGTCAGGTTAACCTGCAAACTCTCCATGTTGGCGGTGGCATCCAGATGAATGCCATGAAACGCCAACCGCTCGTGAAAATCACTGGAAGAGAGCGCTTGACTGCCTTCGTTGAACATCCAGGCGCTAATGGCCGCCACACCTTCCTTGCCGGGAGGATCGTGCACCGCCCCACCACGACTAAGCAAACGGACCTCCACCATCGGGTTGGCATGGCTCTCCAACAGATACACCCGCAAACCACCAGGACCAGTAAAATGCTCCGCCTGAACCGGACTGCTCCAAGCCAAAAAAACCAGCACACAAAAAACCAGCACACAAAAAACCAAATAACGCCTCATGGCTGCAATACCCCAATGGTCAACCGTTCCAGACGCAGATAACGGGCAGCAACACGCTGCACATCGCTGGCCTGAACAGCCTCAAGACGCTCTGGATAGTGCTCGATCACCGTCTGCCAGGGGATGCCAGTGCTGCTCAACGTGCCAATGGCCGAGGCCAACGCGTGGATGGAGTCGTGCGAATAAACATGCTGGGCGATCATGCTGTTCTTGGCCCGCTGCAACTCCCGCGCACTGACCGGTTCCCGGCTGATCCGCTCCACCTCCTCCAGAATAACCTGTTCGATACGCGGCAAGGCGGCAGCCGCACCATCCGCAGTCGGCGTCGCCTCCAGGGTAAATAACTCCCAACTGCGCGCATACCCCCCATAATGGGCCGAGGTGGAGACCGCCAAAGAGTCCTGCAAAACCAAACGCTGATGCAACCGACTGCTGCTGCCGTCACCCAGAATGGTGGCAAGCAGTTCCAAAGCCAACACATCCTCCCCCTGCGCCGAATTCCAGGAAGGCACCGGATAAGCCCCATACCACAGCGGCAAAGTCACACTCCGATCCGTCTGCAGCAACCGCTGCGGACCGTCCACCGCAACAGGTTCCGGCAACAACGGTACCGGAGGGGCCGCCTGTGCCGGAATCGCCGCAAAAGCATCACGGACCTGCTGCGCCATCGCTGCCAACTCCAGATCACCCACCATCACCAAAATCGCATTGTTGGGGGCATAATAACGCCGATGCCACGCCCGCAAATCCTCCGTCGTCAACCGCTGAATGTCATCCATCCAGCCGATGATCGGGCGTCCATACGGATGATCGCCAAAAGCCTTTTTGCGCAACTGTTCCAAAAAACGGGCATTGGGGTCGGCATCAGTACGGCTGCGTCGCTCCTCCTGGACCACCTGATTTTCCGAACGAAACGACTCTTCCAGCAAAGAGAGATGCTGCATGCGGTCCGACTCCAGTTGCAGGGCCAGAGCCGCCCGATCCGAAGCCAGCTTGATGTAATAACAGGTGGCATCGTAAGAGGTGAAAGCATTATCCTCCCCACCCTGTTGGGCAATACGACGATGAAACTCCCCGGCAGGAATGGCCGGCGTGCCCTGAAACATCATATGCTCCAACATGTGGGCAAGACCGCTCTTGCCGTCCGTTTCATCGATGGAGCCAACCCGGTACCAGATCTGCGCAATGAAGATCGGCGCCTTGGCCTCGCGCACCAAAATAACCCGCAGGCCGTTGTCCAGGGTAAAGTCCTGGTGCTCCAAAGCACAGACAGACAAAGGTAGCCACAGAAACAGGTGCAACAAAAAAAACAGGACGCGAATCACTTTTTGCCCGTACCCGTGGTGCTACTCTCCCCACCCAGCCAGGAGGGAAGCTTTTCCTGCTCGTTGCGTGAAATCGCACCCTCGTCCGTGTTGGTCGGTACCGGTGCGGGCAGTTGCAACGAGGAGCTGCGACTGCTCTTGCTGCTTTGCGCACGGGCCGGGTCGGTCCAGGCCGGAGAGCGGCTGTCCACACCGCGCCGGGCATCCTCTGGAGAGGGGAGTTTGTGCAGATCCGGTGGAATTTCCAGCGGCTCCCGGGTGGCAACACGGGCAGGATCCAACAGATTGGTATCCCAGGGCAGGCTGAAATTGCCAGAGCAACTGGTCAGCAATAGGGCGGAAGCGGCAACAAGGTAGCGAAGAGAGTAAGTCATGGTGATGGAGTTCCTGTTTTGCGCAAGCTGTCCCACAAAAGCAGAGCAACGCCCAGATTGATGGCGATATCTGCCAGATTGAAAATTGGCCAGGAAAGATCATGCCAGTGAAGATGAATAAAGTCTACTACATATCCCAACCGAATGCGATCCAGCAGGTTGCCAGCCGCCCCGCCGAGAATCAACCCCAAAGCGAGTCCCTCCCGCCGCTGTTGCGCCTGCCAAAGCAATACCGTGATAAAAACGATGGCCACTGCAGCCACACCAATCAGGATCACACTGCGCCAAGCGGGGGCTAGATCGGCAAAAAGACTGAACGCCGCCCCCAGATTGTGGGCCAAAGTAAAATCAGCAAAGCCGGGCAAAAGCGTCCACTCCTGGTTGGCCAGAGAACTGCTGGCCCACCCCTTGGACAGTTGATCGGCAAACACCACCACAACAGCACTGCCCACACCCACCTCCTTGGCCCATGGGGATGCAGGGACGGGCTCCGCTGCGGACTCTGCCGGGTTGCTGGAAAAAGGCATCATGGCAGCAGCTCAAGAGGCGGCCAGAGTGGTTTCGATCACCGCATGGCAACGGAGGCACAATGCCGGATGCGGATCCTGGTCAACGGATGCCAGGGTTTTCTGTTCCGGCGCAAACCAGTTCCAGCAGCGCACACACTTCACCCCCTCAGAGCGGCGGAAGGTCATCTGCAGACCGGGCAGGTCGGCGCAAGGCTGCGCCTCGGCAGGAGCCAAGGCGCTCTCCTGCAGGGTAACCTGAGCCACAATCAGCAGACGCGCCAGATCGGCAAAACTGCCAAGCAGCGCAAGCATCTCCGGGTTGGCATAGAGCGTAATCTCCATCTCCATAAAGGTGCCAATGCGCTTGGCCAACCGCTCCTGCTCCAGAATGCGATAGATGGCAGCCCGGACCTGCCGCAACTGCTCCCAGTCCGCCGCCCGCTCCGGGATCAGCCAGTCCGGGTCAACCTGCGGAAAGGCCGCCAAGTGGACCGACGCCTCCCTGGGTGTCCCCCCCTGCTGCGCCGGATCGGCCATGAAACCCCAAATCTCCTCCGCCGTAAAAGAGAGAATGGGTGCCACCAACCGTACCAGCGCCTCCAGAATCTGGTTGAGAACCGTTTGCGCCGCCCGGCGCGACAGAGAATCTTGCCCGTCGCAATAGAGGCGATCCTTGAGAATGTCCAGATAAAACGCCCCCAGATCCACGGCGCAAAAATAGTGCAAATCCTGGTAGACACGATGGAAGGCATAGTTCTCGTAGGCGCTATCCACCTGCTGGATCAACAAAGCCAGACGGTTGAGCGCCCAACGGTCCAGAGCGGGCAGTTGCGCAACCGCTACCGCATGCCGGGCCGGGCTGAAATCGTGCAGATTGCCCAGCACAAAGCGCAAGGTATTGCGAATGCGCCGATAGGCGTCGGAAAGCCCCTTGAGAATTTCGTCAGAGAGGCGAATATCCCCGGAATAGTCCTCGGCAGTGACCCACAGGCGCAAAATGTCGGCGCCATACTGCTGGATCACCTTGTCCGGGGCGATGACGTTGCCAAGCGATTTGGACATTTTCCGACCCTGGCCATCGACCACAAAACCGTGCGTCAGCACCGCACGGTAGGGCGCCCGTTGCCGGGTGCCGATGGCCGCCAGCAGGCTGGAGTGAAACCAACCACGATGCTGGTCGGAACCCTCCAGATAGAGATCCGCCGGCCAGTTGAGCTTGGCCCCACCCCGGATGGCCCGCTCCAGAACAGCGGCATGGGTGACGCCAGAGTCAAACCAAACATCGAGAATATCCTTCTCTTTGTGCAATTGATCGGAACCGCACTGCGGGCAGCGGAATCCCTCCGGCAGAAAAGCACTGGCCTCCTGGTTGAACCAGACATCGGCACTCTGTTGCTCAACCTGTTGGGCG
>PDZU01000095.1 GCA_002753095.1 Magnetococcales bacterium | reverse complement strand
ACACCGGTTCGCCAGGATGCAGCATCTCGTTTTACCCATACAGCGACACGCTTGATAGACGAATAAGGCCCTTTCGGCACGACTTTTCTCTGCTGAGTAAACGGTTGTCCGTTTCTGCAGCCTGGGGAGTCGACGCAACCACGCTTTGCCCTTGAACCAGGATGGTTTTTGGTGCGAACGCAGGAAGGATCTGCCTTGCGGGTTGTTTGATAATTTAAGTTGATATTTTTGGCAATAATATAATTTTTATTGTATTTTATGTTTGTCCTGGGGCCGGGCTGTCCCCAAAATTGAATGAACCGCCCATTTTTATGCCATGGAAGGATTATGTTTTAGGAGACGCCACTTGATGGTGTTTCCGCCTAAGGAGGATAGAACCATGTCTCTGGTATTGAATACGAATGTTGCTTCGTTGACCACGCAGCGTTTTTTGGCATCCAGCACCAACGCCTTGTCGCAGACCTTCAAGCGTTTGTCGTCTGGTCAACGGATCAACACGGCAGCCGATGATGCGGCGGGTCTCTCCATCTCTGATCGGATGACGGCCCAGGTGCGTGGTTTGAACCAGGCGGTACGCAATGCCAATGATACGATTTCCTTGATTCAGATCGCCGAAGGCGCGTTGACGGAGACGACCAGCGCCCTGCAGCGGATGCGTGAGTTGGCGGTACAGGCGGCCAACGATACCAATATGTCGAGTGATCGTGCCGATCTGCAAAAAGAGGTCAACCAGTTGGTTGCCGAGATTGGCCGGATTTCCGATACGACCCAGTTCAACAATCAAACCCTGCTCGATGGCGGTGTGGCGGCTGGTTTAACCTTCCATGTGGGTGCCAACCAAAATCAGACGATTGTGGTCTCTATCGGCAGCATGGATGCGACAGCCTTGGGTGTGGATGCCACGACCATGGCCAGCTTTGGTACCGGCGGTACGACGTCCGCCAACCAGGCGGCGGCTGAATCGGCGATTGCTCTCATTGATCTGGCCATCGACAGCGTAACGGCACAGCGGGCCAAATTGGGGGCCATGCAGAATCGTTTTGAGGCGGTCATCTCCAACCTGACCAATATTTCGCTCAACACCTCGGTGGCACGCTCGCGCATTCTCGATGCCGACATCGCAGCGGAGACGGCGAAACTGACGCAGAACAGCATCATGCAGCAGGCCGGTACAGCGGTCTTGGCCCAGGCGAATCAGCAGCCGTCCATCGTCCTGCAGTTGCTCAAGTAATAGAGGAGATTAGGCCGTATACAAGAGATCCAGATGGCGCCCGTTGCTCCTGATCGCGCAGCGTGTGGAGACACTTTGAAATCTTTGTGAATTTCTGCGGGGTCCAGGGGCAATCATCGCCCCTGGCGGGTGCAGAGCGGAGAGTGAGTGAATAAATTGTCGCGAGCAAGCCCATGGGCTGCGCAGCAGATTTATTCACAAACTCGGAGCCTTGCTTGTAATGTGCGGCGTTTAAAGTAAGCAAATGCACAGCGTTTGCGCACGCCGCACCAATCTGTGCCCCGCAGAGGCACGCTTTGGGAGGGCGGATGCCCGACTTTTAACCTCGCGTGCCATAACGGTTTTTTTGCTGTCGATTGGGTGTTCTTTGTCCGGTTAACGCTTATGGGGGAACCCCCTCCCGGCCAGAGCTCAGAGCAGGTTGCAGGTGAGTCATGTCCGAAAAGTGTGTGGCAGCAGGTCAGGCGGGATGGTGTCCATCCCATATGGCAGGTGGCATGGCGGTGGGGTTGTGGCGCGCGATTGGCGTCGCCGAACCGGTGGGTGCGTTTGATTGGTATCGCTTGTTGATGCTCGGATAGGGCGTGGTGCCCGCGCTGGGATGGGGCTAAGCGCTCGGTTTGAGCGTGGCTGAGAGCGTGAGACGCCTTGGTGCCGGTGACCGGTGCGGTGGGCGGACCATGAACGGGTATTGGCCAACTGAGCAGGGGGTGTACCGAGCGTATGTTGTCTGTCAACCGGCTGATGGGTGCCTGTTCTGTGGGTAGTCTGTCGCCATAAGGCAAGTGTGGTTTGTGTTGCACTGTGTCAATGGCCTGTTTTGCAACACCTTTACCGTGCGGCGCTGCCGGACGGGGACAGGTGACCTGCAGGATATGCGGTGGCAGGCGCAACCACATATGTGACTGTCCGGGTGATGACTGGCCCTGGCAGCTCCAGAATCGATTGCTCAGGTGGGTTGTATTGCCCGCGCGTGATCGTACACAGGCTGTTTTTGGGAGAGAGGATGCTCTTTTTACAGGGGAGTGAAGCGATTATTGGCAAAGGAATACGCACACCGCTGCACATGGGCTGACCCGTGCTGCCTGGATGGGAGCAAAGGCTAGGTGGGAGAGTGTCGCTTGCGCGTCGTGGTGGCCTTTGTTCGGGTAGGCCAACCGACCGGCAGCATGCTCTACAGATGGCGTGGGATACAGGCTGGATGGCGGTTTGTAGACGCCAAACGGTTGCCTGTGAGGGGGTGAAGTGGTTGCTTCACGAAAGGTGTGTGCGTGTTTTTATTTTGTCATAACAAATAGATATATTTTTAGGTTGTGTCTGTGATGGGTGTGCGTTGTGTGGTGTGGTATGCCTCTGCGGTTGCAGAGTGGACTGTACGCGCCACGGGCTGTACTCCTTACCCCAGCGCTATGTGACACAACCTTGTACATGGATCGTCAGGCTGATGGATGCCTGATGACATCGCCAGTTGCCAGAACGGTGCCGCGTGTACCACGACTGGCGATGGCAATGTGCTCAGTCTGCGTTGTTGCGCTTGCAAGCGGGCAACGTTTGACTCGATGGTGATCGGGCCGGTCACCGTAAATGAGCGGCCCACCTCCAGCCAGGGAAGGGTAAATGTGGATATCATTGTGATATTCACCAATATTTTAGGAGGAACAAACAATGGCTCTCGCAATCAACACCAACATCGCAGCAATGCAAGCTCAACGCAGCCTGACCAATGCCAGCAGCGCGCTGAGCGGCACCTTCAAACGGCTTTCGTCCGGTTTGCGGATCAACAGTGCGGCCGATGATTCGGCAGGCTTGTCGATCAGCGACCGTATGTCCGCCCAGATCCGTGGTTTGAACCAGTCTGTCCGCAACGCCAACGACACCATCTCTTTGATCCAGGTGGCGGAAGGTGCCTTGTCGGAGACCACGGCGGCTCTGCAGCGGATTCGCGAACTGGCCGTGCAGTCTGCCAACGACACCAACGTCAGCAGTGATCGTGCGGACATGCAGGAAGAGGTGGATCAACTGATTGAGGAGATCGATCGTATCGCCAACACCACCCAGTTCAATGGCCAAACCCTGCTGTCGGGCGCCTTCACGGGTAAAGTGTTCCATGTGGGTGCGTATACCACCCAGACGATCGCCTTCACGATCACCGGCGCGACGGCAACCGATTTGGCGGTCAATGCAACGACCGTCGATACGCAGGCCAATGCCGAAACCGCCATTGCGACGTTGGATGCCGCCATCAACTCGGTGACCACCGTGCGGGCCAACCTGGGTGCTTATCAGAACCGTTTTGAGTCTGTGATCACCAACCTGTCCAATGTGTCGTTGAACACCTCTGCGTCCCGTTCGCGCATCACCGATGCCGACATGGCGGCGGAGACGGCCAAACTGACGCAGAACAGCATCCTGCAACAGGCTGGTTCGGCGGTGTTGGCCCAGGCCAATCAACAGCCGTCCATCATCCTGCAGTTGCTCAAGTAGGTCTGATTGGCTGCACAAAGTTGTTGGTAATACCGCTCCATGCCTCATTCGTGCGCGGATGGGCATGGAGCAAAACCTTTACCGTGTCTATCCTGCCCGCTTTCCTAGCAGGCAGGATCAAACCAGGAGGAGATTTCTATGGAATCTATCGCCGCCTACGGAGTGAACACGGTGCAGACAGAGCCGATTGCAGTCAGGACAAACAGCCGATCCGAAATTTCTGGTGTGGCTGCTCGTCCTGTGCCGATTTCTTTCGATAAGCAATTGGCTCAAGCGGAGTTGGCCTTTTGGGACGATCAATTGGGGTCTGGTCAGGCGGGTCTGACTCAATTGGCTACCGAAATTACCCATACCTTGTCTGGCCTGAAAAGTTTGCAGCTCAGTATGGATCAGGAACGGCAACAAGTGGTCGTCCGCGTTGTTGACAAAGAGACCAATAAAGTCGTCCGTCAACTACCCAGTCGGCAAATGGTCGATTTGGTGAAGCAAATGCGTGACTTGGAAGGGGTGCTGTTCAAGGCATCTTCCTAAAGATGGAATCGATTTGTTTATTGCCAGCCCGGATGAACTGAGTTTCTCCGGGCTGGCTCCGATTGTCTGACCGTACACTCTGTTCGGTGGGCCCTTGTGGGCCCTCCGATCTTTTCCTGTTCTCGTTTTACCACATTGAGATATTTATAAATTTTATTGCGTGGTACATGGCGGAGCCATGCTTGCAATGTGCGGTGCGTTTAACAAACGAAGGCGCGGCATTTGTGCACGCCGCACCAATCCGAGCCCCGCCAGGGTACGTCTGGGAAGGCGGACGCTCGACGCACGCCGTGTGGTTTGCATCGCGTCGGAGAGGAGAGAAGATTCACAGTGCGATTGTTCTGTTGTCCTGGGATTCCCGCTTTCGCGAATGGCCTTTTTGCTGCTATATTCATGCTGCTTGCATCTCTCTCCCCCTCTCTGCTTTACTTGGACATTCGGTACAGATTATGTTTCGTAATAATAGTTTGATATATCCGCTTTTTCTAATACTATTGTTTGTATTGTGTGTTGTATGGGGTTTGGGATACATGGTGGACCGGGCTGTCCTTCAGGATGTGCGCCGTGCCCTGATGGTAGAAAAATCCAAATGGGTTGCCGATGCCATCCAGAAAAGTCTGGAAGAAACAATCAACCAAACGGCTCTTTTCAAGGAGTCGTGGGTGGACAGTCTGACTTGGCTACCGGATGCTTCCCCAGAAAAGCAGGCGGATCAGGCGAAAAAACCGAAAGATTCAGAACAGTTCGAGGAGAGATGGGAGAAATTGCGCCAGCTTTTTCCTCTTTGGCAGTTGGATTTTCTGTTGGTTTTGCAACCCGACGGCAAGGTGCAGCACCAACTGCCGGAAGATTTGTCAGGTAAAGAACCATTCAGTAATGAATTGTTGGAGATGGCGCAGCAGGAGTTGCAAACGCAAGATCTCTGGATGACCCTGGATCGACTGGATGGCCAGTTATCCGTTCAGGTTTTTTCCTATCTGCCGAATGAACAGGGCAAGGGAAATACGTTGGTCGTTTTTGGCCTCTACCTGGAAAGAATTATTACCCAACTGGAGACTGACCACCCGGATCTACATTTCCTGCTGGTCAGCGATGAGGATATGTTGGGTGCTGACCCTGTGGCACGGGATCCTGAGTTGCTTGATCAGGATTTGATCGAGCAAGCGATCGAAAGCAACAGATCACAGTTTGATGACAATATCCGCCTGCCGTGGAATCTTTATTATGCGCCGATGCAGTTGCTGGACCAGACAGTTTGTCTGGTGATTCCTATCGAAAAACAGCAGGTTAAGAATATTCTCAAACGCAGCCAAAAGAAGGTACGGCAAGCGGGTGGTTATACACTGTTGGCTGTGGTGTTGGCTGGTATCATGCTCTATATCCTGATTGTGCGGCCACTACGCAGGCTGCGTGCCCAGGCTCGTGCTGTTTTGATTCAAACGGTGGATGAGAACCGTACCACTGACAGTACAGTCTGGAACCACGAGATCAAGGCGACACAACAGGCCCTGTCGGTGGTTCTGCATAACGTGGGAGAAGGGCGCTGAACTTTATACCTGGGTGCGGTGCAGTTGTACAACGGTATTGACCAGCCTGTCCAACATCTCCTGGTTATGCAAGGCCGTCAGCGAAAAGCGAATGCGACTCTGTCCCGGTGGAACAGTGGGCGGGCGGATGGCGACCGCCAGGATTCCCTGTTG
This sequence comes from Magnetococcales bacterium, assembly GCA_002753095.1. Taxonomy (GTDB): domain Bacteria; phylum Pseudomonadota; class Magnetococcia; order Magnetococcales; family Magnetaquicoccaceae; genus Magnetaquicoccus. Next base: position 5,801 of record PDZU01000095.1, on the reverse strand, counting down.
TTCCAAGGCAGAACTGACATGCATGGCCCTCTGCTCGGAGCCAACAATCCAGGGAATGATCTGTGTGCTGGATAGCCCGGTATCCACTCCCACCTCTTGCCAACGGTCCCGGACCCATTGGGCATTGCGTTGTAAGCGTTCCCGTTCCTGCTCCAGTGTGGGGAGAAGATCCAAGGCAGCATCCATGGCCCCCAATACGGCAGGTGGCAGTGCCGTCGCGTAGATAAAACCACCACAGGCGTTGATCAGGTATTCTTTGAGCTTTTGCGAACAAGTAACATAGGCACCAAAACTACCCAGTCCCTTGCTGAAGGTGCCCATGACCAAGTCCACCCGGTCAGCATAGGCGGCACTCAGACCCAAACCCCCTCTGCCCATGACCCCGGTGGCATGGGCCTCGTCCAGATACAAAAAGGCGCCATATTGTTCCTTCATGGCCAGCAAAGCCGGTACATCACAACAATCTCCATCCATGCTGAACACGGTTTCCGACACAATAAAACGGGGGCCACGCCGGTGTGCGTGTTGCTGAAGCAGGGAGTGTAAATGGTCTAAATCATTGTGTCGATAGCGGATTTGATGGACTCCGGCACAGTGGCAACCATGGTGCAGACTGGCATGGTTCAGGCGATCCGTAAAAACGATGGGCTCTGCTCCCAATACCCGACGGTCCAGCAAAGCGGTCAAAATGGCGCTGTTGGCCTGAAAGCCAGAGTTGAACAACAAGGCTGCTTCGCTGCCCTTGCTGCATGCCAGCTTCTCCTCAATCGCGATGAATGGGACCAAGTTGCCGCAAACCAAGCGGGATGCGGTTGCCCCACAGCCCCAGGCCGTTGTCCAGTCGATGGCGCGTTGCACCAACTCTGGATGAGTAGATAGCCCCATGTAATTATTGGAAGAAAAATTAAGCAGTACCTGATTGTCGACAGAAATGGTACCACCACGCACGGAATCAACCGGACGTAACTGACGCCAACGATTGCTGGAGCGACGTTGTTGGCAAAATTGATAATAAGCAGAGACAGGCACGACTTCTAGCGTATCTACTTGTTTGAGTGTGATTATAAACGGACTACGGGGTGCAGAGGCAATGATCGCCCCTGCACCCAGCAGTCATTTTCTCAAGCCTATAAGCTATTTCAACAAGGAGAGAATGGCCATCGGCCCCTGATTCGCTTGCGCCAAAATAGCCGCCCCCACCTGCTGTTTGATCTGCATGCTGGTCATGGCAGCCACCTCACTGGCAATGTCAGTGTCGACAATACGAGAGCGAGACTCCGTGGTCGCCGCCACCAAGGTCTCAAGACCAGTAATGACACTGCTCAAGCGATTCTGCACCGCCCCCAGGCTGGAACGGACATCGGTCACCACACTCAAAGCCGCGTCAATAGCCGTCAGGTTGGTATCCACGACGGTTACCGCGTCATTGACAGTGGCAACATCAATGGTATCCAGGGCATCGACACCCAGCGCACCCGTCGAAAGAGCACTGATATCGATCTCAATATAATCGCCGCCGTCAGCACCAATCTGGATCTGCTGCCCAGAAAAAGATCCAGTCAGAAGCGTCTTGCCGTTAAACGTGGTACCGGTGGCAATGCGCTGAATTTCACTCACCAAACCGTCGATTTCCGTTTGCAGGCCGACACGATCCGCAGAAGAAAGTCCGGGACCAGCCGCAGTCACCATGATCTCGCGCATCTTCTGCAAGGCATTGGTGGTCTCCTCCATGGCAGCATCAGCAACCTGCGTCACAGAAACCGCATCCTGCGCATTGCGAATGGCCGCATTCGAACCCCTGATGCGAGAGGCCAACCGCGTCGAAACAGACATTCCAGACGGATCATCGCCCGCATTGTTGATACGCGCACCACTGATCAACCGCTGAAAGGTCTTCGACAGTGATTTGTTGTTGTTGCTCATTCCCTGAACGGCGAGGAGGGAGACCATATTGGTATTAACGTTCAAAGACATGCTGAGACCCCTTTATTCGGTAATGTGGAGCAAAATCCTATATGCCTGAAATGGCAACCCTGGTCGGTGATTCACTGGACGGCCAACCAGGGATAAACTGGTTCAAAAAGGCCGATCCAAATTTTTTCCGAGATAGTACAAAACATCAATTCAACAGCATGCGGATGAGACTGACCATAAAGAGACAGTAGAGTGAGCCACATCCGCGCTGGCCACCGTTTTTTTAATCCTTTAAAAACCCCTCTGATCGTTTTATCGGCCAGATACATCCTGACTTGAATGATTTTTTGCTGTCCGGTGCGATTTTTTTCTGTCTTGTCGTTTTCTGCCAATTAACAACACAAAAAAACACCCAATCACTTTATCGGCACCCTGTTCGTTGACTTGAGCATTTTTTGTCTTCGATGCCCATTTTTTTCCAGTCGTTGAACAAGACAAACAAACCACTGCTCTGTTTATCGGATGTTAGACCCCTTTCTTGAGAACTTTTTTGCGTTGACCCGATTTTTTTCAGTGTGTCCAGGGTGGAAGGGGTGGGAATGTTGTGGAATCTTCAGTCAGAGTGCACACTTCCTGCGTAAATCCCTGCTGAAATTTCAAGGAAAGCATGCGATCATCCAAACCATTTTCTGCTGTCGCCAGGGGTGATCCGTACACGTGGCAAACATACAAACCTGGACGTTGCTCTCCACCTGTTGTACTACTGCAGCGTCTATGTTTTTCGATAATAGGATATGCTGTGCATCAGTCATCCAATCCCACAGTTGATCCGGTTTTGGCGGTTTTGCGTCAATACTTCGGATTTGAATCGTTCCGAGGCTTTCAGCGGGAGATTATCGACCATCTGTTGGCTGGGCAGGATGCCATCGTCCTGATGCCCACGGGCGGTGGAAAATCTTTGTGCTATCAAGTGCCTGCACTGGTATTGCCCGGTGTGGTAGTGGTGGTTTCCCCTTTGATTGCGCTGATGCAAGATCAGGTTGCTGCCTTGTGGCAAAATGGCATTCGCGCTGCCTTCGTCAACTCAACGCAAACCCCGCAAGAAACGGCATCCGTTTTGTGGCAGGCGCGGCAGGGGGCTCTCGATTTACTCTATATGGCGCCAGAACGACTGTTGATGGAAAGCTCTTTAGCCTTCCTGTCACAACTCCCCGTGGTGTTGTTCGCGATTGATGAAGCCCACTGCGTCTCGCAGTGGGGGCATGACTTCCGCCCGGAATATTTGGGTTTGTCGGTTTTGAGTGAACGCTTTCCCGGTGTACCTCGACTGGCTGTTACAGCCACTGCCACCGCAGTAACCCGTGCAGATATCATGAAGCATCTGAATCTGCATCAGGCCAGATTATTCATCGCCAGTTTTGACCGCCCCAACATCCATTACACAATCGTGCCAAAGAACGATGAAAAAAAGCAACTGAAACAGTTTCTGGACGCCGAGCATCCCCATGACGCAGGAATTGTCTACTGTCTTTCCCGCAAGCGCGTGGAGGAGGTCGCTCTCTGGGTGGAAAAATCTGGACGACGGGCACTGCCTTACCATGCCGGTCTGGATAAAGAGACGCGCCAGCGCAATCAAGCCACCTTCTTGCGGGAAGAGGGCGTCATCATCGTGGCGACCATTGCCTTTGGTATGGGAATCGATAAACCGGATGTGCGTTTTGTCGCACACCTTGATCTTCCTAAAAGCCTGGAGGCCTACTGTCAAGAAATTGGCCGTGCTGGTCGTGATGGCCATCCAGCGAATGCATTCCTGACCTATGGTTACGAAGATGTTGTCAAACTGCGCAGATTGTTGGCCAGTTCGTCTGTGACAGAGCCTGTCAGACGTATCGCACGCCAACAATTGGATACCATGCTGGCCTACTGCGAAACAACCCAATGTCGTCGTCAACTCTTGTTGCGCCATTTCGGTGAACAATATCCACGCGCTTGCGGTAATTGTGATACGTGTCGTGCCCCCATCGCTACTTGGGATGGTACCATTGTTGCCCAAAAAGCCCTCTCCTGCGTTTATCGAACCGGTCAACGCTTCGGTGTTGAGCATCTGGTCGATGTTCTATTAGGAAAAACAACAGAAAGAATTACATCCCTTGATCATGAAAAGATTACGACATTTGGAATTGGAAGCGAGCTCAGTGCTCAGCAATGGCGCTCCGTGTTTCGACAATTGGTTGCTGCCGATCTCCTGACTGTTGAACCACTGCATGGTGGTTTGCGTCTGACACAACGTTGTCGGCCCGTGTTGCGGGGAGAGCAGTCAGTTCGCTTTCGTCAAGAGGTCGAAGTCTGCACACCAGCCAAAAAAGAGGCACAATCCGCAAAAAATCCCCATTCGTTTCCCGACCAACAAAGCAAAGAATTATGGCAGTCATTAAAAACATTTCGTCAGGAAATTGCCAGACAACAAGGTATTCCCGCCTATTGCATCTTCCATGACGCCACCTTACAAGAGATGGTCGATAAACGCCCTACAACAGAACATGATTTGTCAAAAATAAATGGAATCGGCATAAGAAAACTAAAAGCTTACAGCAATGAACTGTTGCGTATCATAAAGCAGTTTGATCAAGAAAATTCGGGAGGGTAATTATTGCAAGCAAGGTCGCCAGTTGGTCGTTACGCGGCAATTATTGCCCCTACGGACAGTATAACTGCTAAGATTCAAATGATTTTTTTTATACCGACCAATGGATGATACCCCTCTGTCAGGAGCAACTGTGTACCGAGTCGGGGCAGGTTCCTCCTTACATTTTTATACACTCTTTTCAGAATTTACCCATATTTGAGTAGCTTTTACTGCGTGCGATCATGTAAAATCATTACTTGCGCTCATGCGGTGAGGAGTCACAGTCAGCTCTCCCGAGTCGGCGGAGTCTGCCACTTGGCACGAAACTTGACCTGAACTCTCCTTTTGCTGTCAACAGTCTGTTGTACGGTTTTTCATGCCGGCGGTACTCCTGGCAGAAAGGTTCTTGCTGTGCCTGTGGATGGGACAATTTCCATCGGATCTTTTGGAAGAGAAGTACATTGGTTAATAGGTAATTCAAGCAGGTGCTTGTATAAATTTGCCAGCTAAAATACATGACTATCATTTCCGTTGTGAATAATAGGGTTTGATTATGTCTACTCGTGATATGACTGTTTATCCTGCATCCGACCTGACCTCCATAGAGATGGCCAGTCTGGCTGATTCGCAGTTGAATGCTCTGTCATCAATGCTGTTAGCCTCATTGGCCGACTCTCAGTTGGATGGTTTGACATCGACCGAGTTGGCTACCTTGGCAGACACACAGTTGGATGGACTAACCTCATCCAGCTTATTCGGCTTGGCGGATTCGCAACTGGATGGACTGTCGTCGATCCTGCTGCGTTCATTATCAGATACGCAACTGAATGGTTTGTCATCCACCCAGTTGTACTCATTGGCTGACTCGCAATTAGATGGTCTGCAGTCACTACAATTGGTCGTTCTTGCCGATAGCCAGTTGGATGGTCTGCGCTCTCTGCAGTTGTCGGGCTTGTCCGATAGTCAACTGGATGGTTTGCAGTCGTTGCAGTTGAAATCACTCGCCGACAGCCAATTGAATGGTTTGGCTTCTCTGCAGTTGTCTGCGTTGTCCGACAGCCAGTTGGATGGCCTGCGCTCTCTGCAGTTGTCTGCGCTGTCCGATAGCCAGTTGGATGGTCTGCGCTCTCTGCAATTGTCGGGCTTGTCCGATAGTCAACTGGATGGTTTGCAGTCGTTGCAGTTGAAATCACTCGCCGACAGCCAATTGAATGGTTTGGGTTCTCTGCAGTAGGCCAGCATGGTATCCAATTGTTGGCGT
>PDZU01000003.1 GCA_002753095.1 Magnetococcales bacterium | reverse complement strand
TGTTATCGCAAGCCATAACGGTTGTCGTCTCTATCGGCTCATCTCAGCAAACTGCCGACGATGGACAGATTCACATGGCCCACCGCTCCGCTTGGTTTGCAGAGATGTGGGCAACGATGTGGTTTCAGGCAAAGGGTGTTGTACATACCGATTCAGTATTGGAAATAAGAATGTTTGATGATCGATCCATGTTGGATTTGATTGCAGAAGGTACGCTTACAGAAGACAAAATGGAAACACTGGTTAAACGAGCGGCGATGCTCGATGAAGAGTATGAAAATTTAAAAATCTACCAATCAACCTCTCAGCCGCATGATGAATGGCGCACTACAATAGTCGTTCCGATCATGACTGAAACCGACTAAATCTTAGGATCCGTTTTGGGAGTTTTAGATGGCTGAACGGAACACTGGATGGCGGCAAGGGGATATTTTACTGCCAACCCATATTATTCCTGAAGATGTATCGATTAACTGTGATACGCAAAGAGTCGTGCTAATTTCCCATGATTGTGATTTGGCACAGCCATGTGAAAAGGAACCATATGTCGAGTTTATTATAGCGAACCTTTCAGCCAAGGAGAATGGGAGCTATTATTTTGCCCAAAATCCGCGATTACTGCAATTTAAAATTGATCTTGGAAATGGGTGTTATAATATTCTTCAGTTGCAACATACAGATAAATACCGCATAGACAAGGCATCATTTTTACAGAATGCATCAAAAGATAACACAATGTCGTTATCACCAAATCAAAAAATAATATTGGCAAAATGGTTGGCCTTTCGATACAGCCGTGCAGCATTTCCTGATGCGTTCAATAATAGACTGGATCGGGTACAGAGCAAGCTTAGAGAAATATTGGCGCGCGCTGATAAATACATTATCATTGTATTTTTTGACATGCACGATTTCATTGACATTGAAAAAAGTGCTGGTGATCCCTACCCACTAAATATTTTTTTGGTTTATGATTCCAATATTAATACTGCAAGTGAACAATCTGCGGAAATTACAAGAAAAATTGAGGAATTGTTTGAAAAGAGTTATGGAAAGAAAAAAATCGCTGATGAAATTGCTCTGCAGGAATGTACAGCCTATCCAGATACGAAGTTTCCGTTCTCAAACGTAAGAAAAATGTACGAGTGGCGATTGGAGCACATCAGCCTGAAAAGTGGGAGCGCTTCCTTCCAATAAAATCATATTTTATACTCCTGCAACTCCCGGCGCAGGCGCCCAGCCACAGCCAGGGGCAGGCTGACCACGAGACGAATGCTCTCTTCCTGTTCCTCTTTTTCCAGGATGCACCCCTCGCGGGCCAAGCGGGCCAGCAGGGCGCCGTTGGTGACCGGTATCTGCAGATGAAAACAGGGAGCGCTGCGATTGGCTTGCGCTTCCAGACTGTGCAACAGTTCTGGAATCCCTGCGCCGGTCACGGCAGAAATCAGGTGGGTTTGCGGACGGGCTTGTAAACGCTCCTGAAGCCCAGGCGCTGCCACCTGATCGATCTTGTTGAAAACAGTCAACATGCTCTTTTCCACCACCCCGCCGCGCTCTTGAAAAAGCTCACGCAGCACTGCCATGACCGCCTCTTCCTGATCCGCCCACTCTGGATCGGAAAGATCCACGATGTGCAACAGCAGGTCGGCCTCCAACACCTCTTCCAGGGTGGCGCGGAAGGAGGCCACCAGTTGATGGGGCAGATCGCGGATAAAACCCACCGTATCGCCCAGAATGATCCTTCCCCCCCTCGGCAGGGTCACTTGGCGCAGGGTGGGATCGAGCGTGGCAAACAGACGGTCCACCGCCTCCACTTGGGCGCCGGACAGCAGATTGAACAGGGTGGACTTGCCCGCATTGGTATAGCCCACCAGGGCCACGGTAAAGAGTGGTACCTCGCGCCGCGCCTGCCGTTGCAAAGTGCGGGTCTGTCCCACCTGAGCCAACTCTCTTTTGAGTTGATGCACCCGCTCACGCAGCAAACGGCGATCTACTTCGATCTGGGTTTCACCCGGCCCGCCCCGCATGCCCACGCCTCCCCGTTGTCGCTCCAGATGGGTCCAGGAACGCACCAGGCGGGATTGTTGGTAGAGCAGGGAAGCCAACTCCACCTGCAAGCGCCCTTCACGGGTGCGGGCACGAGCGGCAAAAATTTCCAGAATCAGGCCGGTGCGATCCACCACCTTGGCATTGAGTTTGAGTTCCAGATTGCGCTGTTGTACTGCGGTCAGGGGGTTGTTGAAGACCACCACCGCCGTCTCTGTGCTCTGCACCTCCGCTGCCAACTCTTCGACCAGACCACTGCCCAGGTAGGTGGCCGGTATGGCGCGACGACTGGAATAGAGACGGTTACCCACCACCTCCAAACCGGCACCCCGTGCCAAATGGTCCAGTTCGGCAGCCAGCAACAGGGCATATTCCCGGTCACGACCGGCGGGAATGATCTGAATCAAAAAACCACGGTCAGGCGGTGTGGCCGTATCCAGCAGGATGCGGGTGCTCATGCTTCAACCCAGGCTGCGCGGTGGCAGCGGTCAGGACAAGGAGCTGACCGTGCCCCGCTCTGGCTCAATGGGCACCTTCCGACTGTTTGAGCCAGTCGGCATACGCGTTGGCGTTCAACAAAGTTTCGATGGACTGGGCATCGTCTGGCCGAATGCGGATCATCCAACCCTCGTTATAGGGCGACTCATTGACCCGTTCCGGTGCAGTTTCCAGTGCATGGTTGACTGCGCACACCTCCCCGGAGAGTGGTGCAAACAGATCCGAGACCGATTTGACTGATTCCACCACGCCAAACGGTTTACCCGCCGTGATACGACTGCCCACCTGGGGCAGTTCCACAAAGACCACGTCCCCCAGTTGATGGGCGGCATAGGCCGTGATCCCCACCTCGATCAGTTCGCCCTGGCTCCGTGCCCATTCGTGCTCGCGGGTATAGCGCAGTGCGGTGGGAAAATCGTCTGTGGTGGACATGATGGCATCCTCAAAGTTTCGTTAGTTAAAGAGTGGTTATTGCTCTTCCGGTACAAAAGGTGGCATAGTATCCGTGCGTCGAAGAAAGCTCAAGGCCGGATGACGGTTTGAGTATCTGCGCAGGGAAGATGCAGAGGAGTAGCTGGGTGCCGACCTTTTGGCGCAATGCTTGCTTGACTGGCAGTGGGTAACAAGGGGTCAGTTCAGGGATTGGCCGATTATTTCAGCAATTTGGGGTGATGATGTGATTGTTCAGTGCGAGCAGTGTCATCAACAGTTTGACGTACCGGATACCATTTTGCGCCCGAAAGGACGTAATCTGAAGTGTACGGGGTGTGGTCGGGTTTTTTTCCAGGCGGCACCAACGGATGAGGTGGCGCAGGCAGCGGAGGTGGTGGACAGTGATGCCACGACTCTTCTGGCGACCTCTGACTCTGACAACGGCGAAGATTTGGCCGAGATTCTGGAAGGGTTGCACAGCGACCATCCAGAGGATGAGGCCCTGGCAATGGAAGAAGAGGCCAAATGGGTAACGGATCCTGACGAATTGGCTGAAATTGACATAGATGGTGATCCAGAACTGAGCGCTCTGGAGGAGTTGGAGACGGAGCTGACCGCTGCACCAGCCGAAAGCGCAGTGGAGAGCGATGCCGAAACGGCTGTAGCAACGCATGCGGGTTGGCAACAGCAGGAGGAGACTCAACTCGAAGAAGAGGGGCTTGCAGATCTCCCGGAGGAGGAGGAACCTGCCACGGAACTGGAGGGCGAGGAGATTCTTCTGGAGGAGGAGGAGGCAGAACCCATCTCGCTGTTGACCGAATCGAATATGGAACCGGACACGGTTGTGGAAGAGGAAGAGGATGCCATGGTTGCGGAGGCCCGCAGCCGGCATGCGTTGGAAATGGAGCAGGACGATGATCCCTGGCAAGAAGAGGAGATCATAGAGACGTCACAAGAGAAGTTGGAGCCGCAGTTTGATGAGTTGCCGGGCGAGGCGGCTGCCATGGCGGCGGCGGGAGCGGCCTTGCTGGCCAAGGGGGCGCGCAGCGCGGTGGAAGATGCGCCGGTCAAAGCGCCCAAAAGGGGTCGTACCGCTGTGGCGGCTTCTTCTGCGCGCAAATTATGGTTGGCAGCGGGAATTTTTCTGGTTTTGGCTGTGGGTGCGCTTTTGCGCACGGACTGGTGGGAGTATACGCTTTTCAACTGGCGTAGTCCGTATCGATTGAGTGCTTTGGAGAGCTCCTGGCGTAATCATACTGTGGGGCAGTTGTTGCTGGTACAGGGTGAGGTAACCAACCATGGCAGCACGGCCCCCCCCTGGATTCGCATCACTTTGCTGGATGGCAAAAACAAGACTCTGGCCAGCGTACAGATTGTTCCTGGGCGGGTGGTAGACAAACGGGTTCTGGATGGCAGTGGCGAACAGGCGATCCAGGCCATGATTCGTTTGCAGGGTCAGGAACGGACAGCTTCCGAGACGAGTTGGGCTGGTCATCGTTTGCCGTTTCAGGCGATTTTTGTTAATCCTCCTGGGGAGGCAACCCGTTTCCAAGTGGATTTCAGTGCCGTTGGTGCCACTCAGCAAAAAGCCCAACTCTAAGGAGGCTCCATGCTCATCGAATTCAGCGTTGGAAATTATCTCTCTTTCTGCGAACGACAAACCCTGAGCTTGGCAGCCAGCGGTCTTTACCGGGAGTTACCGGATAACACGTTTTCCACGGATTTGGCCCGGTTGCCTCGTCTGTTAAAGTCGGCGGTTGTATATGGACCCAACGCGGCAGGCAAGAGCAATATTGTGCGTGGGGCGTTGTTCATGTGGGATTTTGTTTTGAATTCTGCCAAGGGGCAGGCGGGGCAGCCCATTGAAATTCGTCCGTTTTTACTCAACAGCCACAAGGTCAATACACCCAGCACTTTCGAGATGATCTTCATTGAGGAAGGGGTTCGGTATCAATATGGTTTTTCGGTAACGCGGGAACGGGTTCATCATGAGTGGCTGTTGGCTTATCCGCATGGGCGCCCGCAGCGTTGGTTTGAGCGTTACTATGATCCAGAAAGTGGGCAGGAGAGTTGGAATCTTAACAAGAAATTTTTACCGGGCAATCGTGAGGTATGGCGCGATGCCACCCGTGCCAATGCTTTGTATTTATCGACGGCCATTCAGTTGAACTGTACACCATTGCGGCCAATTTTTGACTGGTTTGACAAAAAATTGCGGGTTTTTCGGCCCCATTCGGAGATTGGCCGAGAGTTATCGGCCTCTTTGTGTCAAAGTCCAGAGGGGCGATTGCAGGTTTTAAAGTTTCTCAATCAGGCAGACATGGACATTGAGGGGATCCATGTGGAGATGAAAAAGATTGGCGAACTGGGCATGGAGGATCTGCCGGAAGGAATTCGCAGTGCCTTGCAGTTGGAGATGTCCGGGCAGGAGGTGATGGATGTCACTTTGGAGCGTTCGGCGTCGGATACAGGGCAGAGCATCCGCCTGCCTTGGGAATCGGAGTCGAGAGGCACGCAAAAGTTGTTTGCCATTGCTTGGCCGTGGATCAATATCCTGAAGGAAGGTCGGGTATTGTTCATGGATGAGATGGACACCAGTTTGCACCATCATCTGGTCCGTTTTCTGTTTGGTATGTTTCACGATGCGGCCATCAACAAGGGCAATGCTCAGTTGGTGAGTACCACCCATGACACGGCGTTGTTGGACAACACGTATTTGCGACGCGATCAATTTTGGATGGTCGAAAAGAGTGCGGACCGGTGCAGTGAGTTGTATCCGATTTCTGATTTTGATATTGAGAAGGGCGAGCCGTTGCAGCGGCGCTATTTGGAGGGACAATTTGGAGCGGTACCTGCCTTGAAAAAGTTTAAAGGGTGGGGGTAGATGACTGCAGAAAGGCATTCATTTTCTGTACGCGACAGGGATGCAGCAGCATCGTTGTGCGTGGGCAGTGGCGTGGTCCGTTATGGGGGCGAGCGAACGGCCGCTTCTTTGGAGCGGCGCAAGCCGTTGCGGCCCCGTCATCGCCAACCGCTTCTGATTGCTACGGATGCGGTGGCGGTCGATTATCTGCAATGTTTGGTAGACGGGTGGCATTTGCAACAGGAGGTAACGCTCGTTGTTTGTCCTTCCAAGGATCCGCAGGCGGTGATTGAGCACGGTTTGCGTGCTGGATTGGAGAGGGGTTCGCAACGTTTGTATGCGGTGGTAGAGTGTGGCAGTCGACAATTTTGGCAGCAGTTGACTGGGCAATTTGCCAAGGCAGAGTTTCCAGTCCAGATTGTGGCCTGCGTGCCCACTTTTCACATTTGGTTGATGTTACATTTTCAGGAGTTGACACCAGCCATTTGGGCCGATGCCGGGCAGTTGGCTTCCTTTTTGGAGCAGCCGCTTCCGGTGGCGGTGACCGCCCTGTTGCAGCACCGGGAGTCTCTTTTTATCACACTCGGTGACAAGATTGAGCAGGCTGTCCTGCAGGCACAACGGCTCTCCCTGTTACAGCAACGGAGCGTCCCGCTGTATCCTTGGACCAACTTTCAAGAATTGATCCAATTTCTGCTTAAACTGCGCGACAAGCATAATCGCCTGCAGGGATAATACGCCGCGCTGTTTTTTCTTAAGTTTTCTCAAATTTTCCATAAATCCTCGTTTCCATATTATTCAAGGTAATAGATAGAAACCGGCCAAAAAAAATGGCGGGTAGGCGTTTTTTTTGTTAAGAATCGTCGCTCTTTTACCGATAAGTTGACTAGGGGTTTTTTATAGTCTATTTGCTGACGGAGTGTACCATGCGCGATGAACATATTCTGGATGAGGCTTTGGCGAGCCTGCAGACCATCTGGGTTTCGTCGGAGGGTTTAGAGCGCTGGGAGTTTGAGTTACGGCGTCAGGAAAAGATTATCCGTTCATTTTGTCGCACTGCCCCGGTACGTGCTTATTATCTGTTGGGTTTGGTTGCCACGTTGCGTCAGGATGTACTGGCCATGCGCTCTTGTTTTCGCAATGCGCTTGTGCATAGCGCGCATGATCCTGACATTCAGCGTGCGTATGGTATTTGTCTGGTACGTTTCGGCATTTATGCGGAGGCGCGCGAGCAGTATGAGGCCATTCTGTCCCGGCATGGTGAGGATGTGGAGACGTTGGCTGAGTTGATTATCACCTCTTTGGCGACGGGGCGTATTCAGGATGGTGTGCGCTGGATGCAGCGTTGGAGTCGTTTGAGTCCAGATCGGCCATTTGATGAAATGGATGCCATCTGCAAGAGTGCGGCCTTGTTGGAGCGTTATGGTATTTCTGACGATCATGTGGAGCGTTTGCAGCGTTTGGCGACGGCTATTTTGGCGCGGGAGTCTTTGAATGTTCATACCATTCACTACCGGGGGGTTCCGTTGGAGGATCCAGAGTGGATTGCGGCTGACGTGGTTGTTGATGAGAGTGAAGAGGTTTTGGAGGGATTAAACAGTAAACTGTCGCGTATTTTGCATACCAACGCCCCGCCGCCGCGTTTGGCGGAGGTGATTCGTTTTTCGTATTCTGCCACTAAATCGGTGCCTTGATCGTTTCTGTTTGAAATCTTTAAAAATTTCTGCGGGGTCCAGGGGCGATCATCGCCCCTGGTGGGTGCAGGGCAAAGCCCTGCTTGCAATTTGAAATCTTTAAAAATTTCTGCGGGGTCCAGGGGCGATCATCGCCCCTGGTGGGTGCAGGGCAAAGCCCTGCTTGCAATGTGCGGCGTTTTACAGAAGCAAATGCGTAGCATTTGCGCACGCCGCACCAATCTGTGCCCCGCAGGGGCACTCTTTGGGAGGGCGGATGCCCGACTTTTAACAGCGCGTGCCATAACAGCTTTCTTGCTATCAAATGGGTGTTCGTTGTTCGATTAATGCGTATCCTGGGATTTTCTGTCTATTGATTTTGTTTTTTCCTTCTGGCGTGCTTTTCACAATAAGCCGATGCGCCTTTTGTATCGGCTTATAACGCCAATCCGCACACCCTCCCAATGGGTTTTACCCATCAATCAATTCACAAGCACCAGAACCACAACACCCGCCCATCGAACACAAACAATGAGTTATAATCCGCGAGGTTAAAGTCGGGCGTCCGCCCTCCCAAAGAGTGCCCCTGCGGGGCACAGATTTGGGCGCGCTGCGCAGATTTGCTGCGCAAATCTGCTTCGGTAAAAGCGCGCCATTTCAGCAGGGCTCCGCCCTGCACCCGCCAGGGGAGATAATCTCCCCTGGACCCCTTGGAACTTTAAGGTGCCGTTTCCTGGGTGATTTTGCTTATAGACAAAAAAAACGGGGCGCCACACCGCGACGCCCCGTCTTTAAACACTCCACTCAATCAAACCCACCTATCCCGCATGACTGCACAGGCTGGCCGCCGTCCGTGTATCCATATTCCGACCACGGTTGGTATGATCATCAATCTCCGCCGCACTGCCAATCATCCGACCAAACAAAAAGGTCGTAAAGGCCGCCCGCTCCAACGCATCCCCGGAAACCTCGCCACACGAATAGGGACGCCACAACATCTTCAACAAAATCACGGCAATCACCGCATCAACATTCACACAGTACACGTTGCTGCTCACCCCAGCCTTGAATAAGGCATGCACCAGCTTGTGATAAAAATCCTGGAAAATGTTGTACGAACCACGCTTCTTGAACAACTCATCCACAAACACTTCACGCGGATCAAAGTTCACATCCTTACCCTTGAAAACCGGATGGTTCACACAAGGAATTTTCAAATACTCCAACTCGCCCGAAGACTTGGCCTTGCTCTTGTAACCCTTATACTCCTTGGCATACTGCATCGCCATCGCCTCCAGATCCAAACCATGGTCTGGATCACCCGGATCATTCAAACCACTCTCCTGGAAACGCTCCATCAAAAAGGCAATCGCCTCAAAACCATTACCACCATGCGCAAAGCCCGTGTGCGTCAAAAAGCCCATATAAGCCTTGTTGACCTGAACCCGACCCGGTGCCTCTGGTCCGTCCGCCGAAACCGCACCCTTGGCGCCCTGCGCCGAAATCGTCCCCGGTCCATTGGTGATCAATAATCCCATCAAAACCGAAAACGAAAACAGCTCCTCCTCGCTCGGCTTGCGCCCAAACAACGCCGCAAAAGCCGTCTCAGTGAAACTCCAGGAACCCATCAAGTCTCCATTGTCCACCCCACGGAAACTCTTCTTGTCCTGCCCATCCATCGGTACCGTCGCCCCCACCATGGCACTGAACACCCGAAAATGCCACGGCATAACCACCAGCGTGTTCACCGACAAACGGCGGTTCATGAAAGGCGACCAAGCCAAATGGGTCGTGATGGCCGCCAGGACCACACTGTCACGCACACTGCCCTGCCGATCTGTCAAACCCTTGAGAAAGTCAATAAATACCGATTTGACACCACGTTGCTCCAAAGCCGTCAACATGTTCCGACCACGCTTGCCACCCTTCTTGTCGGCAACCAAAATCTCCTGCAACGCCGGAGTGCTCTGCACCTGCTTGATCTGCTCACTGAAGTCAAAATCAGCCTGCGCCGGATCCCTCAATCCAGACAAACCAAACAGATCAATCAACGCCTGTACCGCTTCACGGGCACCGTCAACCTCCTTCGGCCCTACCAAAGCAACCGCCGCCCCCAATACCGCATTGGGACTACTGCCCGCCTCCCGCGCCGCATCCGCCGCCGCCAACAATACCGTGCCGCTCTGATTCACAAACGCATTCAATGCCACATTGGCCATGGCAACCCCATTGGCATTGGCATACTCCCGAATCAACGATTGAACCAGATTCTCTTCAAAAGTCCGCGTCGATGAATCCAAAACACTCACACCATGCAACTGCGATACCTGCGTCTTGCCATCCATGCGCGATGCACCAGAACAATCCTTCATGCTCTGTCGTGGGAAGGTCGTCCCCACCTGCTTGGCCAAATCAGCAATCTGCTGGCTGTAAGGCTCCATCGCCTCCACGACCGGTGCCGCCAACTCGGCCGGCAAAGCCAAACCTTGCCCATTATGGAACCAACATTTGGGCGACAAATTGCCACGAGGCGCAAAATCCGGCTTGATGCCGTTCATCATCATCACCGCCGTCAACGCCATGGGAATGTGCGCAATGTTGGTGACAACCGCCCCCTTGGCCGAACAAATCGGCGCATCCGGCGTAAAAATACCCTTTACCTCAAACTTCTCCTGAAACCACTTCTCTTTGGCCAACGCATCATCGCCAGAACCGGCAATGGCACCGGCATGACCACAGGCACGCGTCAAACGCGCCTTCCAACGCCCGACCACACAGGCCACAACCGGCTTCTTGAAATTCAACCCGTGCTCGTAATATCCACCCGGCTCAATGTACATCACCGCCGCCTTGGTGCGGGAATCATTGTGCATGGCATAGGTAAACTCCGGCGCCGCAAAATGGATGTAAACATCCTTGCCGGACGACAGCGAAACCGTCGAACCCCAACCCGCCGTCAATAAATAGGTGGCAATGGTCGTGGTAAAGTTGCCCGAATTGGAAAAAATGGCCACCGAACCCGGTACCAACGACTCCTCTGGCGCACTGCCCCCCAACGCACCCCCTAAACGCACATGATTGTGCGCATCCGCAACACCCAAACAGTTGGCCCCAAAAACATCCACCCCACGCCACTGACAGTATTGCCGAATAATGCGCGCATGCTTGACCTTCACCTTTTCGGTGAGAATGATCACCTTGCGCAGATCCGGATTGACCCGAACCGCCTCAATCACCGCATCCTTCACCCCGGACGGCGGTACATACACCACCGCGACATTAAATTTATGCCCTGCCTTCAACGCCTCCAACACATTGTTGTAAACAGGTATATCGCCAGCAGCCGTCTTCATCACCGCACCACTACGGCCCGGCATGGTGCCACAAACAATATTGCCCCCCGAATAAACATGGCTGACCGGGGTAACCGTGGAACTCTCTCCACCCAGAATATTCAAAACACACACCCGATCCTGCTTGGTGGCCAAATCTGCCAGCGAACGAACTCCCACATAATAGGGAAATTCATCCTCTCCACGGGCGTGCATGAAGTTGTAACCTTCGTTGAGTCCTAAGTCTACTTGTCTGACCATAGCATCCCTCAATACTCTCTTTTTGGAATTGTGCGCCGCAAGTCCGAAAACCCGGCTCGACCCGTCACTGTGCCCCCTCCCCTCGCCCGCATCTCATCACAGGCAACAGAGAAAGTCTGCCATCCCGTCAGCGGATACCTAACTTTTGGGCAACCATTTGACGTCCCCCATTGGCCATCCATTCATCGGCTGCCATGGCATGATTGATCACTTCACTCATGGCCGAGTCAAAACCAAACATGGCGTAGGGAATGCCCAAAGAATCCATAATATCACGCAGATAACCCATTCCACGAATCAGGTTTGGTCCACCCCGTCCCACCACCACATACAAGGGCGTCGGACCCTTTTCCGCAAAATATTCCCGCAGCGCATCCCCCATGGCGCGGAAGGTCTCATAGATGTCGGTATTGTTGGCCTTGCCACCGATAATAAACAACACATTGGTCTGGGGCAGCCAATGCTTGTAGGTAATGCGGCTGATCTCCTTCATCTTGGCATAAGGCGGATTGCCACCAAAATCGGAGGAGATGGTGGCCCGATCGCCCAGCAACTCGGTGACCAACGCATTGGCACCGCCACCAAAGGTCATGGCCGTCACCGAACCCGCCGGATTGATGACAAAAACATCCGATTGCCCCTGGTAGGTGCGCAACTGGTTGACCTCCAACTCATAGTCGGACAGATCGGTATTTTCCAGATCCTCCGGCAAAAAGAGCCGCTTAGAGTTGCGATCATCGCCATCGAAGGCACATTTAAAATCACAGGCAATCGGAGTCAGGCGTCCATTGGCATCACGCGTGACGCGAATCGGATTCAACTCCAAAGTGGTCATGCCATAGTTGTGGAACAGATCCCACAATTTGGTCAGATTTTGCACCAGAGGACTAACAATTTCGTTGGGAGCGCCCAACTTCTGCAAGGCGTTGGAAATGACAAATCCCTTCAGCCCAGTCAGCGGATCAAAGGGGACAGTGACAATCTTTTCTGGCGGCAACTCTTCGATATCCACCCCCCCATGATGGGTGATGGTCAAGGTGGGCGCACGAAAGGTCGTGCTGTCGGTCAACGAGACATAGACCTCATAATCGGCCTTGATGAAACTTTCGTAGGTGACACCCTCCGACTTGGCAACCGAATTACCATGACGATGTTCGACAAAATAGAGCCTCTCTTTCTCTTTGAGGGCTGTGCGAACATCTGTTGCCTTTCCGACCAAGCCGGCCTTACCCTTCTTACCGATACCCCCCTTAAAAACAGGTTTCACCAAAACGCCGCCATATTTGTCGATCAGTGCTTGAATCTCCTCTGGCTGGGCCTCGGCACCCAATACTTCCGCCGTTGGGAAATCGACATACTTGAGCAGTTTGGCTCCCCATTTCATGCCGGTAATCTGCATTGGTGTGGTTCCTCACTCTTTAGTCAGTTGCATGTAAAAGAGGACGGTCCGAAGCCGATGCACCGGACTCGCCCGGTAAAAAAACGGGCAAGCTCAAAGCGATGAGCTTACCCGTTCTGAAGAAACCGCTCTGGATAATGGCGGGAGCGACGGGGCTCGAACCCGCGACCTCCGGCTTGACAGGCCGGCGTTCTAACCGACTGAACTACACCCCCACATCAAAGTGGAACTACCTTGGAACTGCTTCGGAACCCGACAGCTCGGCGAGAGGCTGAATCAGATGCAGGCCACAACCTCACACTCATCCTGCCCCCCGCCGCTTCGTTGCCCTACTTTTTACTCGAACCGGCGCCGTCTGTCAACGGTCGATGGCACTGTCGTCTCTATTGCCCGAGCGATTTTACTATGTGCGCCATTTGCTGTGGCAAAATCATCCCAATGGTGGGCGGGACAGGGTTCGAACCTGCGACATTCGGCTTGTAAGGCCGACGCTCTCCCGACTGAGCTACCCGCCCATTGCGTAGACAACCGTTACTTGCTGCCCTTTTTGCTGCTTTTTTCCGCTTTGGTGGCAGACTTTTCCGCTTTGGCTACAACCTTCTCTGTTTTGACTTCCGTTTTAACGGGGGTCGGGACCGGTGCGGCCACCGCTACCGGCAGGGCAACCGCGTCGCGCAGACCCTTACCCGGCTTGAATTTGGGCAATCGACTGGCAGGAATCTGGATTTCGGCACCCGTGCGTGGATTGCGACCGGTTCTGGCAGGCCGTTCAGCGCTGGCAAACACACCAAAGCCAACCAACGTGACCTGATCACCCGCTTTCAATGCCTCCTGGATGGCACCGACCGTGGCATCGATGGCATCGGCAGCCTGTGCTTTGGTCAAACCGCTTTTGGCTGCTACCGCATCCACCAACTCTGATTTGTTCATATTCCTCCCCTTCCTCTGGATAGTCGCATGGCCAACCCGGCTGCTGTCAATGTGAGCTCCAACCGCCCGCCTCACTTTTATACGGGGGCAATCTCTGCTGTCAAGTTGCGGCGTTACGTTTTTCCAGCTTTTTTTAATCATGCGAGAGGAGCACTCCTCATTCCACGCGCACCTGCACTGACTTCCATTAAAAATTTCCTTGAGAGCAACGGGAGATTCCCCTACAATCCTTGCTTTACAACCGCTTAATTTTCTTGTTTAAAAGAGGAGTGTCGGCCATGGCCAGCAGCAAACCCACCACCACAGGCAAACCCACCAATATCAAATCCAACCCCATTCCCCAGAAAAATAATTCTTTCCCCAAAGCCAACTCCATTCCCCCCAAACCCATCTCTCGCCCACAAAAAAGAGGATAACCTCTCGGTTATCCCCTTGTTGACAACTGTGTTTCCCGGCTGAACACAGCTCAGAATTTTTCAAACTCCTGGTCATCCGAACTTCTGTTCAGACTGGCCGTGTTGGCTTTTTTGCCCATCGTTCTCTGTACAACCATCACCTCCTGTTTTCGGGCTGGCGGCAGGGCTTTGTTGCGGCTTGCTACCCGCCTGACAGGCTTGTTGACTGCGCTGTTCGCCGCACCGCCCAGATGAAAGAAGGCAATCGCCTGAGCCATCATGTCTGCTTGGGCACTCAACTCTTCAGCGGTGGCTGCCATCTCTTCCGAAGCACCGGCGTTTTTCTGAATCACCTGATCCAGTTGTTGAATGGCCTGATTGATCTGGCCCGCCCCCTGATTCTGCTCTTGGCTTGAGGTATTGATCTCCCGAATCAATTCGGCAGTCTTTTGAATGTCCGGCACCAGTTGATTGATGATCCCCCCGGCCTTTTCGGCCACATCCACGCTGGAGATGGAAAGTTGACTGATCTCCCCCGCCGCTGCCTGACTGCGCTCTGCCAGCTTGCGCACCTCTGCCGCCACCACCGCAAACCCTTTGCCATGCTCACCGGCCCGTGCCGCCTCAATGGCTGCATTAAGCGCCAACAGATTGGTCTGCCGGGCAATCTCCTCGATAATACCAATCTTGGCGGCAATCTCCTTCATCGCCTGCACCGCCTCCCCAACCGCCTTGCCCCCCTCATTCGCATCTTTGGCCGCCTTCTGCGCTATATTCTGCGTGACCCCGGCATTGTCGGAATTTTGCGCAATGTTGGAGCTCATCTCCTCCATGGCCGAAGAGGTCTCCTCGATGGAAGCCGCCTGCTCCGTCGCCCCCTGGGAGAGCGATTGTGCCGCCTCCGATATTTCGTTGCTGCCGATGCTCACCTGCTCGGCGGCGGCAGACACCTCGCTGATCACCTCACGCAGTTTGTTGGACATGGTCGATATGGAAAGAGCCAAGCGTCCCAACTCATCCTGGCGATTCAGCGTACAATTGATGTTCATATCTCCAGAGGCCAAACGTTCCAGCAGACCTGTACACAGGGAAAGAGGCGCCGTAATACTGCTCGTGACCAAAAAGGCCACCAACATACCGGCCATGATGGCGGCCACACCCCCGACAACAATCGTGACAATGGCAGAGCCAATCTTGCTGACCGTCTCTTTCTCAATGGCTTCACTGCGTTTGCTGGCGTAGCTGCTCAGATCATCGATGGCCTTTCTGTGCGCTTCGTAGGATTTTCCCATTTTTTCTATCGAATGGCGTATCTTCTCTGGATCCCCGCCCCGCACATTTTGCACAAACTCCCCCTGGGCCGTGGCAAAAAAATCCACAATCGGCGCATGGGCCTTTTCCACCAATCCGGCCAATTCCGCCTCCAACCGCTCCTTATGCCAATATTCTCGACGCGCATCATAGTCCTTTTTCAGCTTGGCCAGATTAGCCGCGTCTCTGTCGATTTCGCTTTTATCCGTGGTACTGCTCAATTCGAGAACCGCTGCCCAACTCTCCACCACATACAAAGGAGGGGGCAGAATATCCGCCAACAAATCTTTTCCTTGCATAATCCGTTGGTATACCGGCCCATTGACCTTGTAGGTTTCAATGGTACTCAACCCGGATATGGTAATGATAACCAACAACATTAATACAATTCCAAATCCAATGCCCAGCTTTACACCCAATTTCAAGTTATTGATTGTATTCATCCCTGATCACCTTATATCTGTGGTTATAATATCCGCCATCCGCAAACAAAAAAAGCGCGCCGCAGAGCCGGATCACCGATTCTACACATTGATCAAAGTAATTTCCTGACACCACACCAGCCCGCGATTATAGGTAAATTTTGCGCTCTGTCAAACAGTTTATGACAAACGCAAACACCGCCCGATGCTTTCCAACAGCACGCACTTGGTGATTGGCTTGGTCAGATGCAGGCTACAACCCGCTTCAATCGTGCGGGTTACATCCTCTTTCATGGCATGGGCGGTCAGGGCAATGATTGGCACTGCTGCACGGCCATGCGCCTGCTCCCAGGCCCGTATGCGCCGTGTGGCCTCAACACCATCCATGACCGGCATCTGCATGTCCATCAAGACCAGATCAAAAGCGTTTTCCTGTACCAAGCGTAGCGACTCTTCCCCATTGGTCGCTTCCATGATCTGATAGCGGCTGCGCTTCAAAAAGGCCCGTATCAACAGGCGATTGTCATCGGCATCGTCCACCAGTAACAAGCGGACCAGGGCATGATCCTCCTCTGCACGGCCTGGGAGGCTCTCTTGTCTTTGCGCATGCGCACCACAACAGGCGTTCCGCTGTGCCTCCTCTGGCGCCAACGGCAAGGGCAGCCAAAAGCGAAACAGGCTCCCCTCCCCTACTGTACTTTGAACCGTGATTTCACCCCCCATCTGCCGGATCAATTTGCGACAGATGGTCAACCCCAGTCCTGTACCACCAAAACGACGACTGGTTGACATTTCTGCCTGGGTAAATGGTTGAAATATGGCCTCCTGCATCTGTGGATCAATGCCAATTCCCGTATCCTGCACCTCAATCCAACAGCCCTGCGGAGCCAACAAACCCATGCGAATGGTCACCGATCCCTGGGCAGTAAACTTGATGGCGTTGCTGACCAGATTGAGAATAACCTGCTGCAGGCGTTGCGGATCCCCCAGAAATGGTTTCACCGCCTCATTTGCAACTTCCAGGACCAGCGGCAACCCTTTATCCAGTGCGCGCAGGTGCATCATCTCCTGTGCATTGATCAACAAGCGCTGCATATCAAAGGGTATCTGCTCCATAATCATCTGACCTGCCTCAATCTTGGAAAGATCCAGCAGATCATTGATCAAAGCCAGCAAGGTTTCTCCGGCCTGGCGCATGATTCGTATGTAATTTTGCTCTTCCTGATTGAGGTGGCTGCTTTCATACAACAGATCACTCATACCGATAATGGCGTTCATCGGGGTACGAATCTCATGGCTCATGCTGGCCAAAAACTGACTCTTGGCCAGATTGGCCGCCTCTGCCCGCTGCAGTGCCGCTTCCAGACGGTGCATCGTTTTTTGATGCTCAGCCATTTCACCGCTCAGTTGGCGGTTGATCTGCTCCAGATTGGCATAGGACTCCTGCAAAAATTCCACCATGCGACGGCGTTCGGTAATATCGCGCAAAAATGCTGTAAAGAATGTGCCCCCCTGATTCGATACAACCGTGACCACTAAATCCACCGGCAGGCGTCTGCCTTGGGCATCGATGGCAATCTGTTCGACTGCCTTGTTGATGACCCGTTGCTCTCCGGTTGCCAAATACCGAGCCATTCCCTGGCGATGTCTGGCGCGCAACTCTTCTGGCACAATCGTTTCTGTGACATCCCGACCCAACACGGCGTGGCGTTCATAGCCAAACATCCGTTCTGCTGCCGGATTGAATTCCAGGATTCGGTTACTGGCATCAATGGAGATGATGGCATCCATGGCCGTCTCCACGATGGAGCGTGTGCGCTGTTCGCTCTGCTGCAGTGCCTGCTGCACCGCTGTCAAACGTTGTTCCAAATCCCGCAAATAGCGGTGCAAAACGGTACCCAAGAGCAGTGCCAGCAATAGTCCGCTGCCAAGCATCAGCCAGACATGGATCCGATGCTGCCGCCCCTCCGGCAGATCATCCTTGCTGACCCCCATCCAGGCCACCCTCTCGCCGGTTAATGTCGGCAATGGCCAGAAAAAATAAAGGCGGTGATCATGCCATGAATAGTGACTTTTCCCCTCTTCCAATAACATCCCGTGCGCCATTCTTTGTTGCAAATGGCGCTGCAGTTCATGAACAGCGCCAGGTTCGCCACTGTTTATCCACACCACCTCGGCAAATTGCTCCCACTCGTTTGGACGCCCCAACATGGTCATCCCCGCCTGCCACTGTTCCTGGTTCAACAGGCGCTTTTCCACAAACAGGTGGACCTCCACCCCCAATGCACTGCGGATCAATCGCACAAAATGGTCAATTTCTATACCCAGTTCCCAATATCCCCTGCGCTTGCCCTCTACCTCCCACGGCAGGACCACCCGCAGAACCACTGTCCCCAATGGACCCAGTTCCAGCCCCGATTGGGGTTGCCCGCTCTCCTCGGCCCGCAACAGGGTTTCCCGCTCAATGCGGTCGCCGTAATGGTTGGGCTGATGCATGCGCAAGACAACACGTCGTTCCAGATCATGCAAATAGAGATGGGTGATGTCACGTTTGGAAAATACGTTAAATTTTTCCTGTAACGCGCTTTGTAAGGCAGGGCGACCCTGTTGGAGGTAATTTTTATACAGTGAACGATCCCGTGCCAAACCGTACAGATGGCCTGTCATTTCATCGACATGCGATTGGGTAAAATGGGCCAAGATTTGCTGAATCGCTCGCTTGAGCTGGTTGGTGGCAAGCTTTTCATGCTGTTCATGCATGCTGGACAGGGAGAGAACGAATACACCGAGCAGAATCGCTATGGCCATGAGAAACACGACTAAAATCGGCCTGCGTATCTGCGGTGCTGGTAGATGAGGAAGTGCCATTTTTTCCTCGATGCAAATTCTATATTTGCTTTTTTTTCTCTATTTGCTAACCAAGTGTAGCAAAACCCTACACACACTCCTTGTGTTCATTAACCCACTCCACCGTTGCACACAGTTTATGCGATTGTTCGAGGAATGGCAAAGAAATTTCTTATTTTTCCTGTTTTGCTAATTAAGCATCACCAACACTATGATAACATATCCCATTTTGTTAAAGGGTCAGCGCCCGAAAACGCTGCAAAACAAAGGAGCGATCTAAAAAGGGCAGCAAATTGCCCGCCTTTGGTCCGCGCTCTTTGCCCAACAAAACCTGATAGATGGCTTGAAACGCCTCCGCTTGCGGCAGTGGGGTCAGGCGGGCCGCTTCAAAAATCACCCCCTGCAACTGTTCGCCGTTGGCATTTTCCTCTTGCAGAGCCAGCATATCCGCCAATTGATGCAGGAAAGCCCGCTGGGTTGCCGTCAGAAGGTGGGCGTTTTCTGGCAACTGCTGTTGCACCGTGAAGGTATCTTCCGGGCTGGCAAAATGGTCCAACCAATAGCGGGCAGCCTGAATACGGCGCTGCAACTGCTGCCGATCCCGTTCGCACCAACCGGGCGGTGCCTGCCGTTCCACCTCTTGCAGCAAATCGATATGGGGCAACTGCACCAGGGTGCTGATCAACTGAAAGGGGATCGGTTGATAGGCGATGGAGTCATCATCGGTCTGGGCCAAGGCAAGCTGTTGCTGAGTTTGTGGCTCTGGATTGCCGCTGTGCTGCTGTTGCAGAAGGCGGTCAAATTCGTTGAACAATTTGGTCATGTAGGGCAGACCGGTATTAAAATTGACCGCCTTTTTGGGATCGGATCCGATCATCAGATACCGCAATATCTCTGGGGGCAGAAAATCGGCCATCTCGCGCGCGGCACTGCCGATGCCTTTGGAGGAGCTCATTTTGGCCCCACTCACCAGGAAAAATTCATAAGGTACATTGAGGGGAGCTTGTTGCGCGAAGATTTTCCGTAACACCGCTGTGGCAATATCGCGGGATCCGCCTTTGGTGCAATGATCCTTGCCTGCCCCCTCCAGGGTGATGGCAAAGGTATGCCATTTGGCCGCCCATTCCAGTTTCCAGGGCAGTTTGCCCGCCCCGTCGAAGGGGGAGGTCTTGCCTTGATAATCGCATCCTTGTGCCCATTTGACCAGATGGGGCCGGCAATGGTAATGCACCTCCTGACCATCATAGGCGGTCACCACGGTGGTGCCGATCTTGCCGCACTGTTGACAAATCACCTGGAAGGGGTGCCAATCCTCTGGGCGCTGTGCCCCGCTGACCTCTCGATAGATGTCGCGCACCAGGGCCGATTGGCGCAGGATGGCATCGATGGCATGGTTGAAGCGCCCAGAGC
Organism: Magnetococcales bacterium; assembly: GCA_002753095.1. Taxonomy (GTDB): domain Bacteria; phylum Pseudomonadota; class Magnetococcia; order Magnetococcales; family Magnetaquicoccaceae; genus Magnetaquicoccus. Next base: position 97,886 of record PDZU01000003.1, on the reverse strand, counting down.
GATAGACATCACGCATGCGATAGATCTGGGCATTGACATTCAATTCCTGGAAAATGGCCAAAAATTCACGGATATAGTGCTCGGCCATATCGGTGGCGTCGGAACCTTCTGGCGCGGGAACCTGGCAGAGGGGGCGTCCCATGTATTGCCGCATCTCCTCTGGCGCCTCCGCCGGCATGCCATCCATGGGATCATAATCATCGATGCCGTACAGAAAGGTGGCTTGTCGCCCTTTGGCCTGCAGAGCACGCAACAGGGCGTCATGAATCAACACGCCGCGCAAGGATCCGATATGCACACGTCCAGATGGGGTTTTGGAATCGTTGATGATTTGCGGTTCGTGCAGGGGGTCAATGATTTTATCAAGCCACATGATGATTCGGTCCTTGCTCAAAATTCAGTTGTACAAAAAGTCAAAAAAGATCCTCTGCCACATCCGAGGCAATGGCCTCCATCTGATCCGGGATGCCCGCCAGGAAAATGGCATTGTCCTGGGCACCCACATAGCCGGAGACAATATAATCAAGCCAATAGGTGGCATGCAAACCGTGCTTCAAAAAATATTGGATGATGCCGGTAACCGGACACGGAAGTTTGGGGCCTTTGGTCAGGGGAACCATGCGGTGCAGATAAGCCAACCACTCTTCACGGGAGTTCATCAGGATATAGGGCGTTGTGAAGGCGATATGGTAGTGATAACCCGGCAGGGGTGGCATCAGGCGCACATACCACAACTGCCCAAGCTTGCCTTGATAACCGGTAGGGACATAGCAATAGCAGTTGCGATCATCGGTCAGATCACGCAACATGACCTCTGATTCCACCACCCCGCAGTGTTCGTAGATGCCCATGCGTGACTGCTGCATCAGGGCAATGGTGCCGAGCAGGTGGGAGTCGATGGCCAGATCGCTGCTCAACTCTTGAATGCAACTGCTGATGCTCTCTTTATCCTTGCCGAACAGTACATCGAAAAAGGCCCAACAGACAAAATAGCTCCGGGTCAAGGCGCTGAAGGGGGGACCATCCGGCATATAAAGATTTTCCGCTTCGGTGACGGTGCGCACAAAGGGTTTCATGACTGGCAGCATGGTCAACTCTTCGCACAGCAGGGAGACCAGATTTTGTGCGGCGATATAGTGGGCATGCAGAGGATCAAAACCGCGCCGCAATAGTCGTTCCACGATGCGCAGTTGTCCCTGATACTCATCTGACCGTTTTTTGGCCGCCAGATGGGCTTCAAAGTCTACGACGGGCATGGCGCGGGCTTTGGCAAAGCCCTGCAAAATTTTTTGGGCAATACGTCCCATGCGTCACCCGTTGGCATCCGGTTGGATTGGTGGCACCGTCCGCATCAGGCAATAAAACGGCTGGCACTGAACACGGTATTTTTCAACAACATGGTGATGGTCATCGGTCCCACGCCACCGGGCACCGGGGTGATGGCGGAAACCTTGGGCAGGGCCTCCTGAAAGGCCACATCGCCACACAGTTTACCATCACTGGCGCGGTGATTCATCCCCACATCGATGACCACGACCCCCGGTTTGAGCCAGTCCCCCCGCACGAGTTCTGCCTGACCCATGGCAGAGATAAGAATATCGGCCTGACGGACTATTTCCGGCAAGGCACGGGTTTGCGAGTGGCAGAGGGTAACAGTGGCATGTTCCGCCAGAAGCATCAAGGCAACCGGTTTGCCGACAATGTTGGATCTCCCCAACACAACGGCATTTTGACCGGCGGGCTTGACGCCGCTCAAGTGCAACAGTTCCATGCAGCCCCACGGAGTACAGGGGCGAAACAGGGGGGCACCGACCGCCAGCAAACCCACATTGCGCGGATGAAAACCGTCTGCATCCTTGTCGGGGGAGATGGCTTCCAAAATCCGTTGGCTGCGAATGTGGGCGGGCAGGGGCATTTGAACCAGGATGCCATGCACTGCCGGATGTTCGTTCAAGGTTTGTATCAGGGAGAGCAGTGCCTCTTCTGTCGTCTCCTGCGGCAGTTCGTGGGAGAATGAGACAATCCCTGCATCGGCACAGGCCTGCTTTTTCATGCGTACATAGAGATGGGAAGCCGGATTTTCCCCCACCACGATTACCGCCAAACCAGGGGTCACGCCATGTTCTGCTGTCAGGGACTGTACCTCTTCACGAAGCTGCAGGCGCAACTGTTTGGCGATCTCTTTGCCGTCAATGATCTTGCCCATGGCCATTGTGTGACTCCGTTGTTGTTCAGCAGGTTAAGAATTGCTTTGTCAAAAATTGTCCAGGCCGTTTTCAGCCCACACCCGGCCAGTGTAACATGATCCAGTGCATCGTGCATCCTCTGACAACAGGCTCTCTTCCACCCTTTTTTTTGCGGACCGGATGAATAAAATCCTTGCAACAATCAGGGGAAATATGGTTCAGTGACCCCATATTTCAGGCTCTTTGGTTGGATTCGGAATGGTTTTCATTCCGTGTGACAGGGATGTGGTTGTGCTTGTTTTCAATGCAGTTTGATGTCGAAAGGTCGAATCCGGTCATGACCAAGGATTCCTGTTCTCTCGTTTTGCCAGACGCAAAGGTTCTGTCGCAATCCCGGCAGGATCCTTATCTCGTTACCCGCGAGAAAATTGCACACAGCTTGATCGAATATACCTTACTCGACTCGTACCATAACTTTAACGCGCAGGGTATTCCCTACCCATTTGTTTCGCCCAGCAAGTTGCGCCCCGGCTCCCCTACCAATGCCAAAGAGTTTGAGTTGCAAAACAGTGCTCTGGTTATTCTGGTGGATGGCACCATCCCGGAAAAAATGCGCAAAAATTTTCGTTTTCGGGAAGGCAACCGCCTGTACAAGGAAAACCTTCTGGAAGTGGCCCCGGATTTGACCGAATTGCACCAGTATAAATGGTCCATGCGCCACACCAACCATGAAAAATTTAATTCCCTGCTCAAGATGCTCCTGCCCCTTGATTATGCTTTGCTGGTGCAACGTACTGCCGATGGCGATGCCTGGCCTTTTGAGTTGACCCATTTTCATGTCAAAGTGGAACGACTACTGGATAATGCCATCCGGGGGCTGGCACTCTACTTGAATTATATCGAACAGTCCCTTTATGAGCGCGGCGAAGAGTATGTCGATGTTTTAGAAAAGAAATTTTTTGAATATTTCAATTTCTATCACAATGCTTCCGGGCGCCGTTGTGCTGCCTCTTTGGCTGCGCAACTGTTGGCCTGGAAAAAGATCCCGGCAACCGTCTTTATCTCCTCTCAACAGACGCGTCGCTTGACCTTTCTCACCACCTCCAGCACCAGTGAGGAGATCGCCATTGAGCAGTATCTTCTGCTCAAGGTGGATGCCGAATTGTTGGCGCAATTGACTGCTGCCAGTAAAAATTGGCCTCTTGATATTCATCAAGATTTTCTTTTCCAGGGACCGGATCAGAGCACCGTGGCCATTCTCCGGGCCCGTTTTGAACATACCGAGGCGGGTCGGCCCACTTCCCCCGATCATCCTGTACGCACTGTCAATTCCAGAGAGAAGTGGATCCGCTTGAAGGATGAAGCCTTGGTTTCCATCCACTCTGGGCAGGCCGCCAAAATCAACTGCTCTTTGGTCTATCGTCGCCTTGCTTCGGATACGGAAACAAAATAGGATAAATACAGGTATTGATTAAAATTGTGATGTTATCCACAGGAACCTGTGCATAACATGTTGATGAACCGTTGATGCATTGTGAAAAACCCATCCCGATTTCGGGCAAGACAACCCGCATGCATTTTCATGCACGGAATGGACACAATCCCTCCACAGCGGTCTGTGACCAAAAACAGACTGTCGTTTCGTTGGATGGACACATTTTCCACATTTCCACAGGCGCAATGACTACGAACTTTTTTTTATCTTTAAAGAAAAGCAGAAACAGCAACCGGTACGGCCCATCACACGGTGTCGTCCCCCAACAGGAACGTATCCATGCCCATTGAACCTACTCATCGTTTTTTGCGTGCTTGCCACTCGCTGCCAGTCGATCAAACTCCCGTTTGGTTGATGCGTCAGGCCGGACGCTATTTGCCGGAATACATGCGGGTTCGCCAACAAGCGGGCAACTTCCTCTCCTTGTGCAAAAATCCCGACTTGGCTACAGAAGTCACCCTGCAACCGGTGTACCGTTTTGACATGGATGCGGCCATTCTTTTTTCTGATATTCTGGTTGTGCCAGAAGCCATGGGTATGTCTCTTTCCTTTGGAATGGGTGAAGGCCCTGTTTTAGAACCGTTTTTACGCACACCTAGCGATCTGCGTCGCCTTCGCCCGGTACAGCCAGAAGAGCAGTTGGGTTATGTACTGCAAACGGTGACCCAAATTCGTCAGGCTTTGCAAGAAAAAACGCCACTGATCGGTTTTTCCGGTTCACCTTGGACTTTGGCCACCTATATGGTCGAGGGGGGATCAAGTAAAACCTTCCGCTATATCAAGGGGATGCTTTTTGATCAACCTGCCCTTCTGCAACAGTTGCTCGATCAAATTGCCGATGTGGTGGCGGATTATCTCAATGCGCAAATTGCCCATGGCGTTCAGGCGGTTCAAATATTTGACACCTGGGGTGGGGTATTGGGACCACGAGAATTTGTCACTTTCTCTTTGCGCAGCATCCAAAGAATCATCGATCGCCTGCAGCGTGTGGGACCGGATGGTCAGACTGTACCGATCATCCTTTTTTTTTTTTTTTTTGGCAGCATGCTGGAGGAGATGATTGGTACCGGGTGTGATGTCATTGGTCTGGACTGGACCACCCATTTGGCTACCGCGCGGCACCAGGTGGCGGCGCGGGCGGCTTTGCAGGGTAATCTGGATCCAGCCGTGCTCTATGCCACGCCTGATATTGTTCGCCATCAGGTTCGCCAACTGCTCCAGGATTATGGTCCATATCCGGGACATGTGTTCAATCTGGGGCATGGCATGGCCCAGGATATGGATCCAGGACGGGTCGTGGATCTGGTGCGTGCGGTACGGGAAGAGAGCCGTTTGTTGCTGCAGCAGAATGGGGGTATGCAGCGCATACAGGAGAAGAGACCATGAACCCGGATCAAATTAAACAACAGGTTGTTTTTGATCGGGAATTGATTGAACGCTACAATCAGTCCGGTCCCCGCTATACCTCCTACCCCACGGCTCCTCATCTGCACGAGGGGTTTACCGTACAGGATTTTCGTGCCGAGGCGCTCCAGGCAGCCGCCCAACAAGCGGACCGTCCCCTTTCGCTCTATATCCATATCCCATTTTGCGATACGGTCTGCTACTATTGCGCATGCAACAAAATCGTCACTCCTGATCGCAGCCGGGCGGCCCGTTATCTGCAATCCCTGCTGCGCGAGGTGGCTTTACTCGGTGAGCTGTTTGGTCGGCAACGACCGGTCTTACAACTGCATCTGGGGGGGGGAACACCCACCTATCTGGAGAGTGCCCAACTGCAGCAGTTGATGGAGGCCCTGCAGCACCATTTTTGTCTGGTACCGGATACAGAGGGCGAATATGGCATTGAGATAGACCCGCGTGAAATGCCCAGCGGTTCCATCACCCAGCTGCGTCGTTTGGGTTTTAATCGTCTTTCCACCGTCTTTCAGGATCTGTTTTCGGCGGTGCAAAAGGCAGTGAATCGCATTCAACCCCTGGAGCTGAACCGACGTGTGGTGGAGGAAGCCCGTGCGGCTGGGTTTCCTTCCATCAATCTGGATTTGATCTATGGTTTGCCATTGCAAAGTGAACAGTCTTTTTTGCATACTTTGCAACATGTGGTAGAGGAGCTGGATCCGGATCGACTGGCTGTCTTTAATTATGCCCATTTGCCACAGTATTTCATGCCACAACGGCGGGTCAACCCGGAGCAGTTGCCGAGCCCTGCCGAAAAGTTGCGTATTCTGGAGAGCACCATTCGCTTTTTGACTGCTGCCGGGTATCTTTATGTCGGCATGGACCATTTTGCCAAACCCAATGATGAATTGGCTGTGGCCCAGCGCCAAGGGGTGTTGCACCGCAATTTTCAAGGGTATACCACCCATGGTGATTGTGACCTGATCGGCATGGGCAGCAGCTCCATCAGCCAAATTGGGCGAATCTATGCCCAGAATGAAAAAGAGGTGGAGCCGTATTACCAGCGCATCGATCAAGGCGAGCTGGCCATTTTTCGCGGTTTGAGTTTGCATGAGGATGACCTGTTGCGCCGCGAAGTGATCATGCGTTTGATTTGTGATTTTCAGTTGGATCGGCAGGCCATCGCAGAGAAATTTCACGTGGATTTTGCCGACTACTTTCAGGCCGAAATGGATACCTTGCAACGGATGATCGGTGACGGTCTGCTGGAAGAAGAGGGCCCATTGTTGCGGGTGAAGCCGGCTGGACGGCTGTTGATTCGTAATATTTGCATGGTATTTGATTGGTATTTGAACCATGCCCAGCAAAAAAAGAGCTTTTCCAGGACGATTTAAAAACGATGGCACCTTCCCAGGGCAAGAGGAAAAGAGACAGTGGTTGTGGTGATTGGTGGCGGTATATCGGGGTTGTCGGTTGCTTGGTTTTTGCAGGCACACCGGATTCCGGTGCGGCTCTTGGAGGCCCGTAACCAGCCGGGTGGCGCCATCCTGACCTCGTGCAAACAGGACTATCGGGTGGAACATGGTCCCAACTCCACCTTGCAAAAGCCTGGGCATCCAGACGATGCCTTGGGCCGCTTGATCCAGCAGTTACAACTGGAGCCCCATCTGCAAGTTGCCAATCCCCTGGCGGCCCGGCGCTATATTTTGCGCGAGGGACAACTCAAACCCCTACCCACCTCCCCTCCGGCCTTTTTTCTCTCCTCATTTTTTAGTTGGCGGGCCAAGCTGCAACTACTGTTGGAGCCCTTTCATCCCGCCGCCAGTCAAGAGGAGAGCGTTGCACAGTTTGTGCGCCGCCGTTTGGGCGACGAATTTTTCCAAAATGTGGTCGATCCCTTTATCTCCGGTGTCTATGCCGGTGATCCAGAACAGCTTTCGGTGCAGGCGGCAGTGGCCAAAATTTATGCTCTGGAGCGGGAACATGGTTCGCTGTTGCGCGGTGCGCTGCACCAGGGCCGCCTGCTCAAAGGGGCCGGATTGCCGAAAGGGCGCATGATCTCCTTTGATCAGGGCATGGGTCTGCTTCCCAACCGTATCGCCCAGCAATTGACCCCCAACGTGGTGCGAACCCGTTTCAAGGTATTGAGTCTGCTACCTAGTCCGCAAGGAACGGGCTGGCAGGTGTATGGCGTCAATGTGCTGCCAGACCATCGGGTGGCTGGCAAAACCGAAAAAATATTGGCCAAAGCGGTGGTGTTGGCTGTCCCTGCTCCTGCTGCTGCCCAATTGGTGGCCCCGTTTGCCAAGAGTGCCGTCAGCGCATTGCGGGCCATTCCCTACGCCCCCGTGGCCAGCGTTGCCCTGGGCTATCCCAGGGCCGGCGTTCCCCATCCGCTGGATGGTTTCGGCTTTTTGATTCCCCGCCGGGAACAGTTGCCTCTGTTGGGCACCCTTTTTTCCAGTACCCTCTTTCCCGATCGGGCACCAGAGGGCAAGGCGTTGTTGACCTCCTTCATCGGTGGTGCCACACAACCCCATCTGTTGCAACACAATGATTCCCAACTGATTGCTCAGGTGGAACAGGATCTGACCCATGCCTTGGGGGTGATGCCTGCTGCCGATTTCGTCTATTTGACCCGCTATGCGGCTGCCATTCCCCAATACACTCTGGGTCATCTACAGCGCCTGCAGCAGGTGGATGCCGAGTTGCAACAGTTCCCCGGTCTCTATCTGCGGGCCAACTGGCGCGATGGTATCTCCGTAGCCGATTGTGTGCGCAACGGCGAGCGGGTCGCGGCCCAGATTGCTGCCGATTATCCGGCTCTTTTTGTCAACAAACGGTCCCAATCCTCGGCCAGCAGTTCGGCCACGCCGCCCTGGCCTCCTCTTGCCCGCAACGAGTCCCATGTATGAAACGTCTGATCGTCTTGGATACGGAGACAACCGGTCTCTCCCCTGCCAATGGTGACCGCCTCGTCGAAATCGGTTGCATTGAACTGCTCAACAATCGTCGGGGGAAACAGTTCCATACCTTGATCAACCCGGAGCGGGATATTCCCGCCGAAGCTGTCCGTGTGCATGGCATCACCCAGGAAAAAGTGGCCAATGCGCCCCGCTTTGTTGATCTGGTCGATGATTTTTTGGCCTTTATTGCAGATGATCCTCTGATAATCCATAACGCTTCGTTTGATATGGGTTTTTTGAATGCAGAACTGGAACGGTTGCAGCGGACCCCCCTTGCCCTGGGTCGTGCCATTGATACCATTGCCCTTTCCCGCCGTAAATTTCCGGGTTTGTCTGCCTCGCTGGATGCCCTGTGCCGTCGGCTGAAAATTGACAACAGCCATCGTACCTTGCATGGCGCTCTTTTGGATGCCGATCTGTTGGCTTCGGTCTATCTGGAGTTGACCGGTGGCAGCCAGTTGCGCTTGGCATTGACCGACCTGCCCACCAACCAGGAGAAGCATGACAGCACAGACGCCATCAGCCACTCTGGCAAGAGCAGCGGTGTCATTCCACCACGACATTGGCCTCTGTTGGAGCAGGAACTGACCGAACATGTCGCCTTTTTGCAGCGCCTGCAGCGGGATTCCGGTGCATGCATCTGGTTGAAGGGCGATTCTCCGTCAACCGCCCAGGAGAGGTAGATGCGTTGGCCCCCCTCCCTTGTTTTTCAGGAGCGTTGGTTGCTCTGGTTGTTGCCGTTGACCATCGTGGTGGGTTATATCTGGCTGCATATCCGCGATGAATGGGCAGTCTGGAACCGAACTGAGGTGCAGCAACATTGGACAGTCAATGTCAGTGACCTGACCAATCTGGTCTACGAACTGCAGAAAGAACGTGGTTACTCCTCCGGTTTTTTGGCCAGTGATGGCAAGCAGTTTCGTGTCGAATTACAGGAGCATCGCAGCAATACCGATCAATATATTCGCCAACAGCTACAGTATCTCTCCACGCATCTTTCGCTCAATGCGGAGGATAGCCATTTTTTGACATTGTTCGAAGAGATGATGCAGGAGTTGTCCCGCCTGGAGGTGGTGCGCCAACAGGTGGATCGGCAAACGGTTGATGCCTATGAATCCATTGAAGATTATACCCATTTTGTCTCAGTCGTTCTCAAGCTGATCAGTAAGCTGGTGGTGCAAATTGCGGATGTGGAGTTGATCAACCGTTTTTTTGTTCTGCCCTCCCTATTGCGTATCGGTGAATCCTTGGGGCAAGAGCGGGCATTGTTGACCGAGGTTTTTACCGCCGACGCCCTGTCACCGGGCATGTATGAACGGTGGAACATGCTGCAAGGTGAGCGCAAAGCCCATATCGACACGTTGTTGGCTTTGTCTTCCAACCGTTACCGGGATATTTTCCAGGCGGTAGATGATGAGGCAACCCAGGGCCAATTGAACCGATTTCGTGCCCGTGTGGTGCAACGTCATGCCGAAGGGGGCTTTGCGGTGGATCCCAAAGAGTGGTTCATCGCGGTTACCCGCATGATTGATCTGCTGCGGGATATGGGCACCATGATTCAGCAGGATACGCAGACCTTGGCGGCCCAGCGTATCCGTTCCGCCTCCTGGAAGTTTTGGGGTCAATTGGCGGCAGGCATGGTTTTGTTGCTGGCGGTGGGTGCCTTGGCCATGGTGGCCACTTTGGCCAGTCGCAGCCGCCTGTTGATGCGGGAAGTGGCCGAACGCAAACGGCACGAAGCAGAGTTGAGCAAGCTACACCATGCCCTGGATCAAACCCCCATCACGGTGGTCATTACCGATATTGCTGGCAGTATCGAATATGTCAATCGCACCTGCATCCAATCCACAGGCTATAGCCAGGAGGAGTTGCTGGGTCAAAATCCCCGCCTGCTGAAAACCGATCATTTTGGTCCAGAGGTGTATGCCGACATGTGGCGCACCATTTTAGATGGGGTTGTGTGGCAGGGTGAATTTTACAATCGTCGCAAGGATAATCTCTGCTATTGGGAGTCGGCTTCCATTTCGCCGGTCCGCGATCCAGAAGGACGAATTCGCCATTTTTTGGCCATCAAGGAGGATATTACCGCCAAAAAGCGCCAGGAAAAGGAGGATGATTATCGGCGACAACTCCTGGAGGTGGTTGCCTCAGGAGCGCCCCTGGCGGAGAGTTACAGTTTGGTCATGCGCTATGTCGAGGAGCTGTTTCCGGGCATGGTATCCTGTTTTGCCATGGTCAACCATGCAGAACAGCGTCTCTACTGCCTGACGGCTCCGCGTTTGCGTATCGCCGGGCTGGAAAATTATCGCTGTCCGGCAGAGGAGGGCATTCTGCTGCAGAGTGCCACCACTCCGTGCAGCATTGCTGCGTATCGCAAAGAGATGATTTATATGGAAAATTTATGCGGAGACCAACAATGGCAAACGCATGAATGTTTGTGTCAGGTGGGCTTGCAAAGTTTTTGGTCGATACCGATCATCGGCGAGGGGGGCGAAGTGTTGGGTACTCTGGCCGGTTATGATCGGGAGAAGCGGTTTGGTGAGTCGTTTTTCAGTGATCGTCTGGCGCCTTTGCTACAGTTGATTGGTATTGCCATCAAACGGCAACATCGGGAAGAGGCTCTGCGGGTGGCAGCCAGCAGGGCTGATGCGGCCAATCGTTCCAAAAGTGCCTTTTTGGCCAACATGAGCCATGAAATTCGCACCCCGTTGCACGCCATCATTGGCGCTTTGGAACTGGTCCAGGATGCCCCACCTGTCGATGAACAACAGGAGCAGTTGCAATTGGCCTACGGTTCGGCCCGTGCCCTGTTGTTGTTGATCAATGATCTGCTGGATTATGCCAAGATTGAGGCAGGACAGTTGCAATTGAATCCTGCACCTTTCAATCTGCCGGATTTGATCCGGGAGCTGTCGGCAACCATGACCATTTCGGCGCGCAAAAAGCGCATTCGTTTGACTTGCTCTCTGCCCGATGGTTGGCCGGTGCTGGTATATGGAGATGCCAACCGACTCAAGCAGGTGTTGATCAATTTGCTGGGCAACGCCATCAAGTTTACACCGGAAGAGGGTACGGTGCAGTTGCGTGGTGAACAGATTGCACAGCTGGGGGACGAACTGGAGTTGCTGTTTGAGGTGCAGGATACTGGTGTGGGTATTCCAGAGGAGAAGCGGCAGCGTATCTTTGAACGCTTCACGCAGGCCGATGAGAGTATTACCCGCCGTTTTGGTGGTACTGGCCTGGGGTTGGCGATCAGCCGCGATCTGGTCACCATGATGGGGGGGCGGATTGCGGTGGAGCCCAATCCAGCGGCGCCGGTGGGTAGTCGCTTCTTTTTTACCATACGCATCAAGAGTCTGCCGACAGCCGTTCTGGCCGGAGAAGAGCGGGTTGTGTCGGAAAGGGACGCCCTCTCTGCAGTGCCTCGCCAAGGTATGTCCACAGAGGATTTATTGGCAAAGGCGGCCATCCTGGTGGTGGATGATCAATCCACCAATCTTAAAATCACCCAGGGCATGCTGGTACGCTTGGGTTGTCGCCGGGAACAGATTGTCTGTGTCGCCAATGGTCAACTGGCGCTGGAATGCTATCAGACCGGTCGTTTTGATTTGATCCTGATGGATTGCCAAATGCCGGTCATGGATGGCTATCAAGCCAGCCGCGCCATTCGCCAGTGGGAGGCAGAGCGTGGCAAACAACCCATTCCCATCATCGCCTTTACGGCCGATGTCACCGAAGAGAGCCGCCGCAATGGCGCAACATCAGGAATGGACGATTTCTTGAGCAAGCCTGTCTTTATGACCCCCTTGCGCCAGATATTGGATCACCATCTGCGTCGCTCAGAAAAAGGGCAAGAGCGCTGAAATGTGCCTCCCTTGCGGCCCTGTCTGTGGGAAAAATTGAATTGACAAGCGATGGTTTTCGTTGTACGGTCAAGGTTCTCAGTTGGTGGTCGTTATCTGACAGCAAGCCAGAGCCTGAAACTAATGCTTCATCCATCCGGAAATAAAGTATTTTCCACACGGTTCCGACTCCTTAACACAGTTCCGGCTAACCTTTCGTCCGGTCTTAAGCCAGCCATGAGTCCGCCAACCAGCGCGTACCACCATCATCTTTTTTCGATTTTCAGCAGGAGCATAACAAATGGCAACTCGTGAGACCGGAACCGTTAAATGGTTCAATGACAGTAAGGGTTTTGGCTTTATCGAACGGAGCGGTGGCAAGGGTGATGCCTTCGTTCATCATAGCTGCATCGTCGGCGAGGGCTTCAAAACCTTGGCCGAAGGTCAACGTGTGGAGTTCAACGTGACCCAAGGTGAAAAAGGCCCCAAAGCCGAGAATGTTACCCCCTTATAAGGGACAGACTTCGACGCCGCCCGAACTTTCAACCGGGCGGCGTTTTTTTTGTGATTTTTGTGCAAGGATTATTGCGTGTGTCGGCCTGCAAGAGAGGCCGAATGGTCACCGCTGATCGGTTTGGAGCCGCATCATGTTATCACCTCACCATCTGTCCGTCTTCGAACCCTCCCAACCGGCCATCAATCCAGAAGCTCTGGAGTTATTGCGTGAAGATCTGGATCCAGAAGATCTGGTGCGGGTTGTCTTACTCTATCTGGATAAATTGCCTGGCCGGCTTTCTGCCATGGTGTCCGCTTGCAACAATCAGGATGGTGCAGCCTTGGCCATGGTCGCTCACCCCATGAAAAGTTCCAGCCGCCAAATGGGTGCCATGGTGTTGGGAACGCTCTGCGAACGCCTGGAATATGCCGGTCGTGATCACAACACGACAGCGGTCGTTGAGCTGTTGCCTGTTTTGCAACAAGAAGCGGCTGTTGTGCAAAATGCTTTGCGCTGGTTGGTCGATAATACAGCCGTCTGATTGTTTTTTTGACGGTATTGCCAATTTTTCCGATATTGAGCGCCACCTATGGGGGTATCTCGGTGAGTGAATCCGTCAAGCATGGGGAGCCGGTTACACGCATTCTGCTGATCGATGATGAAGAGGTCACCGAGCGGCTCCTGCACCAGATCCTCAAACATGAAACAGATCTGGAACTTCATTTTTGTCCAGATCCGACTCAGGCCATCCAGATGGCGGAGACCATTCGACCGGTATTGTTGCTGGTTGATCTGCTGATGCCGGAGGTGGATGGGATCACTTTGATCCGTCGTTTTCGCAATCGGCGCAGTTTCAGCCAGTTGCCCATTGTCATGCTCTCTTCGGAAGAGGATCCCTATATCAAGGCGCAAGCCTTTGCTGCTGGGGCCAACGACTATCTGGTCAAACTGCCCAGCAAAGTGGAGATGATCGCCCGTTTGCGCCTGCATGCCCGCAGTTTTTTGCGCTACAGTCGCCGCACCGGCAATACCGAGCTATGTTCCGACATCATCCACTCCGATCTGAAGGGCTTTTGGATCATCGATGCCCGCAGCCATCAAATCATCGAAGTCAATGATGCCTTGTGTGCCATGTTGGGCCACTCCCGCGAGAGTTTTATTGGTAAAACTCCCCTGGAGTTTGTCAATCACGACAATCGGGCGCCCATGCAAAAGGCGCTCTGCTGGATACCCCGTACCGATAAACGGATCCATGAGATTTATCTCAACACCCTGACCGGGCAACTGCTCTATACCCGTTTTTGCGTGACCACCACCCATAACACTCTGGGCAGGGAGGTGGTGTCGGCCTTTACCTTCCTGAACCTGGATCGCCTCAATCTGGACTATTTTGAGATTCTGAAAAATGAGTTTCGCTTTATTGCCGATTCGGTGCCTGGGCTGTTGTGGCTCTCCAATCCAGACAATAAACGGATGTTTTTCAATAAATCCTGGTTGAGTTTTCGTGGGGTGATTCTGGAACAGGAGTTGGATGGCGGTTGGCAACAGGGGGTTCATCCAGAAGATTTGGAGCGCTATCGTTTTTTTTCCAGCGAAGCCTTTAGCCATCTGCACCCTTATTCGTTGGAATTTCGACTCCGCAACAGCCAGGGGGAGTATCGTTGGTTTTATGAGACCGCCTTGCCCCGTTTTGCGGGCAATGGATTTTTTATGGGTTTTTCCGGGAGTTGCGTTGATATTACCGAGCGCAAATTGCTGGAAGGGCGCATGAATCAGGTCAATTATTCTTTGGAACAGCAGGTGTTGTTACGCACTTCCGAGTTGCAGCACGAGGTGCAGGAGCGCCGTCAGGCGGAATTTTTGGAACGGCGTGCCAATCAGGCGCAAGGGGTGGTCAGTGATCTGTTGCGCATTGCCCTGGAGGATGCCCCGCTGGCGGATCAGTTGCAGCGGGCTTTGCGGGCCATTTTGGCTGTGCCCTGGTTGACTTTGCAAAAGAGAGGGGCCATTTTTTTGGCCGATCGTGCCGCCCGGCAACTGCAACTGATCGCCGAAGAGGCGTTACCGGCTTCGGTGCGCAGCAATTGTGCGTTGGTTCCTTTTGGCCACTGTTTATGTGGACAGGTGGCCGAAGAGAACAAACCTCTCCGCTGTCACAAACCGATGACTGCCCATGCGGAAGAGGAGAGTGCCTATGGTCACTACTGTATTCCTGTGCAGTCAGGAGATCGGGTGCTGGGTGTGCTGCATCTGTACCTGGACGCCGATCGCGACAGCAGCCCCTTTGAAGAGGAATTTTTGCACACCGCCACCAACGCGTTGGCTGTGTTGATCGAACATGCGCAGATTGGCCAGTTGAAAGATGCCAAGGTGCGTGCCGATGCCGAAAATCGGGCCAAGAGTGAATTTCTTGCCACCATGAGTCATGAAATTCGCACGCCCATGAATGCCATCGTCGGCATGGCGGAGTTGCTGTGCGCCGAAGAGATTTCTGACAAGGCGCGTCACTATGCCAGCAGCATGATGCAGGCTGGCGAAGCCTTGTTGACGTTGATCAATGATATTCTGGACTATTCCAAGATCTCGGCGGGCAAGTTGACGCTGGAGAAAAAAGATTTTGACCTGCACCAGTTGCTGCATGGCCTGACCAAACTCTTTGAGGGGTTGATCAAGGAGAAGGGGTTACAGTTCAGCATTCAATTGGCCCCTGATCTGCCACGGCTTGTGCAAGGTGATTCGGTGCGGGTTTGGCAGATTTTGGTCAATCTGCTCTCCAACGGTATCAAGTTTACCCATCAGGGTGAGGTAGTTCTGACAGCCGAGCGGGTGGAACTGCAGCCGGAGATGGCGGAAGGGATGCATCTGATTTGCTTTCAGGTGCGCGATACCGGTATTGGCATTGCCCCGGAATTTTTTGTGCGTCTGTTCAAGCTGTTTGAACAGGGAGACAAGGCAGTGGCCCGCCGCTATGGAGGAACGGGTTTGGGGCTGGCCATCACCAAAATGCTGGTGCAGTTGATGTCGGGTGAAATTGAGGTAGAGAGCACTGTCGGCGTGGGAAGTCTGTTTCGAGTCACCTTGCCTTTGGCCTATCCCAAGGCGGAGGAACTGCCGCAGATGGTTGTGCCGGGCCTCTCCGAGGGGGAAGACGCACTGAACAGTTA
Organism: Magnetococcales bacterium; assembly: GCA_002753095.1. Taxonomy (GTDB): domain Bacteria; phylum Pseudomonadota; class Magnetococcia; order Magnetococcales; family Magnetaquicoccaceae; genus Magnetaquicoccus. The sequence goes on along the minus strand of PDZU01000003.1, from coordinate 82,339 downwards.
CCGGGTTTTGGTGGTGGAAGATGATCCGGTTAATCGGGTGGTAGAATTGGGTATGTTGCGCCGTTTGGGTATTCAGGCCGATGTGGCCGAGAATGGTGTGGAAGCCTTGGAGAAGTTGCGAACACAGGCGTATGATCTGGTATTCATGGACTGTCAGATGCCGTTGCTGGATGGCTATGCGGCCTGTCATGCGTGGCGCTTGCAGGAGGCCAGTGTACCGGGGCAGGGTCGGGTGCCGATTATTGCATTGACGGCTTTTGCCATGCAGGGAGATCGGGAACGCTGCTTGGCGGCTGGCATGGATGACTACATGACCAAGCCGGTGCGGGGCAAGGATTTTCAGGCGATGATTGCCCGCTGGGCGCAACCGGCGACCAAACGAGAGCGTGTGGATAAAACCTAATGGGAGAGTTCAATGTGATGAAAAAGATATGGATAGCGGCATATCTGCTGCTGGCGGGTTGGTTGTTGCAGCCGGGCGTGGCCTGGGCAGCTTTGGAACAGATTCCGTTGCCGCCGGGCAGCGATCAATTGGCCCCTTTGGAGCCGGATGAACCGGTCAATCACAACGCCAAAAAGCCGGCCAATGGTCAGCAAAAGAGCAATGCCTTGCAGCCTTTGGGCAGCAAGGAGAGCGGAGATCCACAATCTTCGTTCAAGAGTAGCACCAAGGATGCACAGGTAGCTGCGGCGGGCAAGGGGGGCAAATCGGCACAAAAGAAGGCGATCAAGAAAAAGTCTGGCAAAAAATCAAGCAAAGCCGTGCATAAAGGTAGTACGAAAAAATCCGCCAAGAAGGTTAAAAAGTCTGGCAAAAAAGCCAAACGGTAAGGCATTTTGCCTCAATTTGGCGTTGACACCGCTGCGGTTGGTCTGCCACGCTTGTTGAAATTGTGTGCGGCACAGGCCAACGGCGGTGGTTTCGCGGCAAGGAGTGGTGTGTGCTTGGTCGAGCGGTTTGGGGCGAACGCACATGGTGCGAAAGGGGGGAGTTGAACCCCCACGCCCGAAGGCACTGGATCCTAAGTCCAGGGCGTCTACCAATTTCGCCACTTTCGCACAGTGACCCTGCAGATCGATTTGCACGCACAGGGATTCGACGGGAAGTGATGGGAGGAGCGGAAGCGAAAGAGTGGGCGGGGAAAATCTGGGGCGAACGATGGGACTCGAACCCACGACAACTGGATCCACAATCCAGGGCTCTGCCAACTGAGCTACATTCGCCATAATCCAGGGAAAGGGAGTATGCCATAACCATTATCTGGATGCAATGGATTTATTATGGCAAGCAGGATGATTGTGTTGGCAGTGCCGATCAGAGCGTGTGGTGTTGGGTTAGCGGCCATTTGCAGGTGGTACAGGTGTGGCGGGTATTGGCGTGGGCGAGCGTACTTCCTGGGGCATATTGACCAGTTGCACGGGGGTTGGGAAGGCACGCATAAAGCCGATGATCATGCCGACGCTGGCCAGGATCATTGCGCCCATTTTGATGATCATGCGCAACTCCATCTCTTTCATGTCGCGCTTGAGTTCGTTTTTGTTGGTTTCAGCCTCTTTTTGCAGACTGATCTTACAGGTTTCAATTTCTTTTTGCAGACCGGCCTTGGTTGCCTCCAATTTGGCGTCAATGGCGGCTATTGCCACTCTTAATCGCGCTTCCGTCTCCAACAGATCCCTTTTGCTGGCCAGTCGTGTTTCGATGACTGCGGCAAATTGTTCGGCCTGGATGGCTGCAAGCTCCTCATCCATTCCGGCATCACGCAGACGGCGCACGTAGGCATAGGAATCAAAGACGGCACCAGAAGCCAGCTCTGTTTCTGATTTTGTCGTCAATGCCATGGCAACTCCTCCTGGTGTAGACCGCAACCGTACCGTCTGAACTATACAGTACCTTTTCCCATGTTGCCATATGTTTTCAGCACTGAGATCGTGTACGACCGGCACAAATACGATACAGAGAGGCGCACGGTCTTGGATGTCCGGGATAGGCGGCTGGAATCCATCGTGGCCGGGCAACCAGAATCCAACGTAGTGCCGTTGCGGGTGATGGCGTGATTTCTTTTGCAGGGTGTTCCGTCAATGACGTATAGTACAGATGTTGCCTTTATTGAAGCACCCGCATTTTCCAAACTGGTTCATGACTACATGGATGATGCAGAGTATGCGGCCATGCAATGGTCTTTGGCATGACACCCGGAAATGGGCGTTGTTATCCCTGGTAGTGGTGGAGTACGCAAGTTGAGATGGTGTGCTGAAGGGCGGGGTAAGCGTGGCGGGGTTCGGGTGATTTACTACTGGCGGACCCGCCAGGGTGAAATCTGGTTGTTGACCATCTATGCCAAGAACGAGAGGAACCCAAAAACCAGAAAAACAAAAACAGCCACCTTGTGAGTGGCTGTAAGTATTTGATTTTATTGGTGCGCCCGACAGGGGTCGAACCTGTAACCTACGGCTTAGAAGGCCGTTGCTCTATCCAATTGAGCTACGAGCGCAGGCGATGAGGCGTTCTCCACCGAGGAGGCAGGAGATTGGTCGGGGCGAGAGGATTCGAACCTCCGACTCTCGGCTCCCAAAGCCGATGCGCTACCAGGCTGCGCTACACCCCGAACACTACAACCACCGAATGAGCCATTCTACCCCGTTTACCACAAGCTGGCAAGAGGTGGACATCGATTACAGATGCAATTGCTTTGCATTGTGTGTCTGCAACCCTTCCGCTTGACCGGTCTCCAGGCTATCATGACGCTTTTGCCTCTGTAATGGGAGGCGTGTTGCGGGTCGGTCAAGTAGAGCAGCGCATGAAATTGATAGTTGTGGGACTCAACCATAAAACGACGCCAGTGGCGCTGCGCGAACGGTTAGCGTTTGCCAGCGAAGAGTTGCCTGCGGCCTTGCAGCAACTGGTCGCGCAGGAGGGGTTGGGCGAGGCGTTGCTGCTCTCCACCTGCAACCGGGTGGAGTTATACGGCGTATGTCGGGATCCAGACAGCGGTGTGGCCAGTGCCAGTCGTTGGCTGGCGCTCAACCGTGGTGTGGAGATCGATACACTGCTGCCCCATCTTTATAGCCATGTGGGAACAGAGGCGATGCAGCACGGTATGCGGGTCGCCGCCAGTCTGGACTCTCTGGTGGTGGGCGAGGCGCAAATTTTGGGACAAATGAAACAGGCCTATCGCGATGCGGTGGCCAGTGGTACCTCCCGAACCGTCTTGAATCGCTATTTCCATCTGGCCTTCCAGGTGGCCAAACAGATTCGCACCGAAACAGAAATTGCCCGCCATCCGGTTTCGATTGCCTCGGTTGCGGTCAACCTGGCCCGCAAAATTTTTGGTGAACTGGATGGTCATACCTGCCTGCTGTTGGGGGCGGGTGAAATGTGCGAACTGGCCGCCCGCCATCTGAGTGCCCAGGGTGTGCGCATTCGGGTGGCCAACCGAACCTTGGCACGGGCCCAAACCCTGGCCGCCAGTTTTCAGGGCGAAGGGTATGCCCTGGAAGATCTGGCCGCCATCCTGCCCCAGGCCGACATCATCCTCTCCTCGACGGGATCCACCCTGCCGCTGGTCAGTGCCGCCATGGTGCGCACCGCCCTCAAACAACGCCGTCAACGTCCCCAGTTCTACATCGATATTGCCGTGCCACGGGATCTTGATCCAAAGATCAGTGACGTAGACAATGCCTTCCTGTACGATATTGATGATTTGGCCAAAATTGTCGCCGGTCATCAAAAGGAGCGCAGCCAAGGTATGGTGGCGGCAGAGGCCATGATCCTGGGTGCCATCCCTGCCTTCAATCAGTGGCTGGATACCTTGGAGGTGGTGCCCACCCTGGTGGCTTTGCGGCAAAAAGTTGAACAGATGCGCGATCAAGAGGTGGCACGGGCCATCGCCGGTTGGAGCGACTTGAACCCGGATGGACAAAAACGATTGGAAGCAATGGCCCGCTTGTTGGTCAATAAAATCCTGCACTCCCCCCTCAGCCAGTTGCGTCAATTGGCTTCCGAACCGGATGGCTCGCGCTATGTGGATGCCACCCGTAAACTCTTTGAACTGGAGTGACCGCTAGGCGGTCTAAACCGATATGGAACTCTCCCCTGATCTTACCCAAAAACTGGATCTGATGGCGCGTCGGCATGCCGAATTGAGCGATCTGTTGGCACAGGCAGAAACCGGAGCCAATCCCAGTCTGTTTGCCCGCCTGAGCAAAGAGTATGCAGAGCTGGATCCGGTGGTGGAAGCCCGGCGCACCCTGCGCGATCTGGAGCAACAACTCCAGGAGGCGATTGCTCTCCTCGAAGATCCGGAAGGAGATCGAGAGCTGCAAGAGTTGGCCCAGGAAGAGCGGGAGAGCTTAAAGGAGCAGATTGATCAGCAACAGCGCGCGGTGCAACTGCTGCTGCTGCCCAAGGATCCCAACGATGGCAAAAATATCGTGTTGGAGATTCGGGCTGGCACCGGTGGCGAGGAGGCTGGTCTTTTTGCGGCGGATCTTTTTCGCATGTATTGCCGTTATGCCGAACTGCGCAACTGGCGGGTGGAGACGCTGAGCAGCAGTGCCACAGCGTTGGGTGGTTTCAAAGAGGTGATTGCCCTGATCAGTGGGGCTGGGGTCTACTCCACGCTCAAATTTGAGTCGGGCGCCCACCGTGTGCAACGGGTGCCGGTCACCGAGGCAGGGGGCAGAATCCATACCTCAGCCTGCACCGTCGCCATCCTGCCAGAGGCCGATGAGGTGGATGTGCAGATCAACGAACGGGATGAGCTGCGCATCGATGTGTTTCGCGCTTCCGGTCCGGGCGGCCAGAGTGTGAACACAACCGATTCGGCGGTACGGGTCACCCATTTGCCCACCGGTTTGGTGGTCATCTGCCAGGATGAAAAATCGCAGCATAAAAACAAGGCCCAGGCCATCAAGGTGCTGAAAGCCCGCCTGTTCGACATGCAGCAACGGGCAGCCCACGACGAGCGTTCCCGCGATCGACGCGATCAGGTCGGCAGCGGTGACCGTTCGGAACGGATTCGTACCTATAACTTCCCACAAGGGCGGGTGACCGATCATCGCATCCATTTGACATTGCATAAACTGGATCAGGTGTTGCAGGGTGACTTGGTGGAGATTGTCGAATCCTTGGCCGCCCATCACCAGGCGGAAACCTTGGCCCGCTTGAGCGATGGAGATGGTATTTGAGCAGGCGGTGTGCGGTTCAGTTCTTGGCTCTGTTGCTCTCTTTTGCCAGTGTTCCCCTATGGGCACAGTCCGTGCTGCCGCCATTGCGCCAGCCTGCCTATGTCAGCAATGGTTATTTTGCCGAGCAACTGCAGCAGAATGAACCGAAGACGCCACAGGCCCAGAGCGTGGTCAAAAGTCTGCGCAACCGCTCTTCGGGTACTTTGGGCTATCTGCTTGTGGATCTCATGTTGCTTAAACCCGGTCAGCACCAACTGCGTGTGGATGTGCTGAACCAACAGGGGGATAAGGCCGGTGAACTCCCTTTCCCGGAGATGGCGCCCGTGACAGCGGGCAGGTTGCCGCTCTACACGGCAGCTGTTCCCATTGCCGGTCGTTTTACAGAGGGTTTGTGGTTTTTCAAGATACTTGATCAGGTAGATCATGGCACGTGGTATGCTTTGGCTACTTTAGCCATCACGGTTCTGGAGGCAGAACCGCCAAAAAATGAAGCCCAACCACGGCGACAACCAGGTGGAGAAAATGAGTAAATCAGAAAACGAAGCCCAACAGATGCGTGTGTTGGGTCGATATGAACAAACCTGTGGTGAGATGCCTCCGGCAGATTTGCTGGATGCGGAAAGTTCCCGGCAGCTCATTCAGCAGCTCTCCCGAAGCGGCAAAAAAAGCAGGTCGGAGGAGAGCAGAAAGAACAAACAGCACTGACCGGTGTTCAGAGACGGTTTTTGCGTTGGAAGAGATCGGTTTTGCGGCTGACGATCCGGTCGGTGAACAGGCGACCGTCCAGGTGATCGATTTCGTGCTGCATGACCCGTGCTTCATAACCGGTCAGTTCCAGGGTTTGCGCAACCCCTTGGCGGTCTTGGAAGGTAACCCGAACCGTCTGGGCCCGCACCACATTGCCGGTATAATCGGGCAGGGAGAGACAGCCCTCCCGACCGATGTCGGTGCCGGACCAGTGCAGAATGTCTGGATTGATAACCACCAGTTGGCCATGATGGTGCGCGGGTGGTTTGCGCCCATTGCCACAATCCATGACCAGCAGACGCAGGCTGCGACCGGTTTGCGGTGCCGCTACACCCACGCAGGCGGGCAGTGAGGCCATCGTTTCCAGAAGATCATCGATCAGGCACTGCAACGCAGGATCGGAAAAATCCTCGATTTCCTCGGCATGTTCGCGCAGGCGATCATCCGGGTAGGTGAGAATGTCCAGTATAGCCATAGAACAAACTTGGTTTGGCGATGAAAAGAGGGTTATACTCGCCGCTACATCAGTGCAGAGTCGGCAAGACGGAGATGAATTTCAACGTGCAGAAGGGTTTCCAACTGGGTCAGGCCGGGTTGTAGTTGCTGCTGCAGGTCGATATGAGCGGGTGCTTCCACTTCGATCACCATAGAGTAGATCGGTTGATGCGCAGAACCAAGCACCCGTGTGTACAGATCAACAATATTGCAGTGCTGATCGGCCAAAAATTGGGTTACCCGATAGACGATTCCCGGTTGATCCGCTCCCAACAGACTGAGGGTTGCCGACTGCAGCGTATTATTCTGTGTTGCAGTGGGTCGGTCACCAGCCGACAAGGGTTGCACCTGAATATGCAGCTCCATGTGCTCGGCCAAAGGTTGAAAGCGTTGGGAGAGTGCCGTGGGCGTGAGTGCGGGGGGCAGTTGCAGAATGAGCATGACCGTAAACTCCCCGCCCAGGCGGGTCATGCTGGAGTCAGCAATGTTGCATCCCGTCTCAAACAGCACTTGTGTGGTACGGGCTACCATGCCGGGTCGATCCCGGCCAGTGACGGTCAAAAGGGCGTATGGGTTCATGCCAAAAGGGTGAACGCTTTGGTGTGGTTTCGTCAAGTTAAAAAATTATTCACTACCATTTCGGCGCATGGATACCTCAGCAAATCGTGAGCAACAACTCTTTTTGATCATGGGCGGGGTGATTTTGGCCCTGATCGTGGGTGTTGCCATTTTTGATTTGTTGGCCAAATCAGGTGGCGGCGACTTGGCTTTTGAAGAACCAAAACCGGTGGTCAAGCAGGCAGAACAGCAGACGGTGCCCAATAAAAAGCAGGATTGGGTAGATGCCATGGCCCCGGCCCCGGTTTTTCAGGCGGCGTCTACGGCGGGTGTTGTGAGCACAGGCGTTGCCTCTGCCCCCGCAAATGCGGCAACTCCCCCCTCCCCTGTTCCGGCAAGCGCTCCGGCAGCCCCTGCTGCTCCAGTCAACAAATCACCAGCGCCCACGTCTGGGATTCTGCCGACCTCTCCAGAGGGGAGCACCCCCCCTGCTGCGCTTGCATTGCCCCAAACAGCCGCCAAACCGGAATATGCCAAGATCGGTGATACCCAGGTAGCTATCGAGTCCGATCCTCTTCCAGACGAAAAGGTGGTTGATGTACCGTCGGCGTCGGCTCAGCCCTCGTTGGATACTTGGTTACCCAATGCAGCTTCTCTGGAGGCCATGCGGCATGCTCCAGACGCCAACGAGGCCGACGGTGTAGCGGCGTCTGCCGCTGCCGTTGAAAAAAATCAGCCGTCTGTGGCAAAACAGGAGAGTGTTGTTCCTGAGTTTGTGGTCACGCCGCCTGTTGTCGCTGTCCTGCCGGAAGAGTCTGAGCAAGCCAGGGAGTATCGTCTCAGCTCAGGGGTGGTTTCACGTGCTTTCACGACAGGTTTGGGCCAAACACATCATTCTGGATACGAAGCGGGCAAATTACCGCCACAGCCGCCGTTGATTGGCCTGAAAAATGCCTCACGCTTGGCGGTTGCGCCGGTTATCGTCAACAAAAAACCGGCAGTGCAGAAACCGGTGTTGGTTGCCACCCAGGAGTGGCGCCCTGTTGCCAGTGGGCAGGCTGTTCCTGCGCAATCTTTCAGCAAGCCGTTGCGGACCTTGCCCGTTGCACCCGTTGCCTCTGCCCCTGCTGCCAGCGAGGAGGAAAAGGAGCGTGGTGAATTTTGGGTCAAGTTGGCCACCTTTTCCAATGAGGCCAATGCGCAGTTGTTATCGCAAACTGTCTCTTCCCTTTATCTGGATGGACAATCTTTGCCTGTGGTGCGCAATGATTTTGTTCACGAAGGTAAACCCTACTATCGCGTTCGGGTTGGGCCGTTTGCCGATCGCCAGTGGGCAGAGCGGGTTTTGCTCCTGGTCCAGCAGCATGTCAACATCAATGGTACGGTTGTCACGGCTAAAAAATGAGCGATACGCTAACCCAGATGCACCCGACGGAACGGTTACGGGTCAGCCAACTGCACCATGCTTTTGGGCGCTATCGTGTCTTGCAGGGGATTGACCTGCAGGTGTCGGCGGGGGAGTGTGTGGTTCTTCTGGGGGCCAATGGTTCTGGCAAGTCCACCTTGTTGGCTCTGTTGGCGACCCGTTTACGTGTGCAGCAGGGCAGCTATCATCTGGTTGGTCTGAATGTCCGTGCAGAGGCCGAAGAGATGCGTGGCCGACTGCTGTTTGTGGGACATCACACCCATTTGTACGGCCATTTGACCCCGGTGGAAAATCTGCTTTTTTTTGCTGATCTGCACCAGCTTTCGCCCAGCCAGGAACAGTTGCGGCAGGTGGTTCAGACGGTCGGTTTGGAGAAATTTGCCGATCAACCGGTGCGTTGGTTTTCTGCCGGGATGCGCAAACGGTTGGCTTTGGGCCGCATGTTGCTGTCGCAACCGGATCTGCTTTTGCTGGATGAGCCCTATTCGGCCTTGGATCAACAGGGGGTAAACTGGCTCAATCAGGTTTTGCGGCACTTCTTGTCCATGGGGGGCATGCTGGTCATGGCCAGCCACGATCCAGAGCGGGTGGCCGCCCTGCCCCATCGTCCTCTTTATCTGCGCCGTGGCCAGCTTTTTGACAGCAGAGAGGATGCGGCGTGATCAAACTATTACGTGCTGCCTACCGCATTGCCTGGAAGGATGTGGTTGGTGACTGGCGGCGGCGGGCCACGCTCTCCTCCATGCTTTTTTTTGCCATTGCTGTATTGGTGGTTTTCCAGGTAGCTTTTGATCCAGACCGCCGGGAAGCGATGCGACTATTGCCCGGGTTGTTATGGGTTACCATTCTGTTTACCAGCCTGATGGGTTTGGGAAGGGTTTTCCAGGCTGAAGAGGAGGATGGGGCGCTGGAGGGTTTGTTGCTCTCCGCTGTACCGCGCGGGGTGCTTTTTTTGGGCAAATGGTCTGGCAATCTCTTGTTGACCGTTTTGGTTGAGTTGGCCCTGTTGCCATTATTGTTGGTGCTGTTCAATGTGGATGTTTGGGGTCAGTTGCCGGCCATCATTGGTGTGTTGTTTTTGGGGACGTTGGGTTTGACCGGTTTGGGTGTGCTGTTGGCAGCCATGACCCAGGCGGCCCGTTCCCGCGAGACTTTGCTGGCCCTGTTGTTGTTACCGTTGACGGCTCCCCTGTTGATTGCTGGCGTGCAAGCGGTGGCTGCCCTGTTGGATCCTGCCGGTGAGGTAGGCCCCTGGTTGCGTCTGTTGCTCATCTTTGATCTGGTCTATGTGGCGCTGGCCCCCTGGGCTTTTTCCTGGCTGGTGAGCGAGTAGAATAGTAGCACTAAAAAAAGTTACATGGGGTCAAGGGGAGATTATCTCCCCTTGCGGGTGCAGGGCAGAGCCCTGCTTGCAATGTGCGGCGTTTTACAAAAGCAAATGCGTAGCATTTGCGCACGCCGCACAGATTTGTGCCCCGCAGGGGCACGCTCCTGGAGGGCGGCAGCCCGACCTGCACCGTGTTGTCTGCACACAACAATGCAGAAAGGTTCAAACACGATGGCCCCGCACAAAGCTTCCAAACACTATTAACGATTGGCCCGCCATCCTAATGGCATGAGAGAGCGGATTGCAGAAAAAATGATCAAATGGTTTGCAAAAATTCAATGGTTTCTTGCCACGGCGACTGTGCTGAGTCTGGCGGCTGGCCTTTGGCTGGTTTTCTCGGCTCCGGATGACTTTCAGCAGGGCAATGCGGTGCGGATTTTATACGTTCATGTTCCGGCGGCCAAGATGTCCCTGTTGAGCTACCTGTTGTTAAGCCTAGCCAGCGCGCTCTATTTATGGCGCCGTCAGGAGAAGTGGGATATTTTGGCCGAGGCTTCCGTATCGGTCGGTGCGGCCTTTACTGCTTTGACCTTGCTCTCTGGTTCCATCTGGGGCAAGCCGATGTGGGGTGCCTGGTGGGCTTGGGATGCGCGCCTGACCTCCATGCTGGTGTTGTTGATTCTCTTCATGGGTTTGATGGCGTTGCGCAACGCCTTGGATGATCCCCACAAGGCGGCCCGTGCTACTGCCGTACTGGCGCTCATTGGGGCGGTGGATCTGCCCATCATCCATTTTTCGGTGGTGTGGTGGCGCACTTTGCATCAACCCCCCTCCTTTGCGGGTCCAGCCAAGCAGAGCATCACGGGTGATCTGCTTCCCCCCTTGCTGGTCATGTCAGTGGCCTTTGTGGTATTGGGTGGCTGGTTGTTGGTCTTGAAAAGCCGGGAGATTGCTGCTCGGCGGCAGTGGGAGGCGGTAGAAACAGAGCGTTTGGAGCAGAATCATGCCTGATTACAGTGATTACGTATGGAGTGTTTACGGATTGGCCGCACTGCTGTTGCTGGGTCCGGCATGGGTATGGTGGCGGCGTTTGCAGCGCGTGCGTCGTTTGTTGCAGGCGGAGGGCAAAGATGAACAGTAAAAACAGGCGGTGGTTAGTGATCGGCAGTGTTTTGCTGGTTGGTGGTGCGCTGCTGGCCCTGGTCTTTACCTCCTTCACCGGGGCTTTGGTCTATTTTTACACGCCAAGCGAAATCAAGGCCAAAGGCAGTGCGTTGAATGGCCGCAAAGTGCGCATCGGTGGCATGGTGCAAGAGGGCTCTTTGCTGCGCGAACCGGGCAGTTTGAAAATGCGTTTTTTGGTGGTTGATAACAGCGAAGGGTTGCCGGTGCAGTATGAAGGCATGACGCCGGATCTTTTTCGCGAGGGACAAGGGGTCATTGTCGAAGGCACCTGGCAGAATGGGGAGACCTTTCAGGCGGTGACCATCCTGGCCAAGCACTCCGAAGATTATGTCCCGGTCAAAATGAGCGAAGAGGGTATCGCCAAGGCCAAGGAGTCCATGTTGAAGAGTTTGCGTTGATGCTGTGGCACGATAGAATTTTTTCCGTATTGGCTGTGGCACGATAGAATTTTTTCCGTATTGTTGTTCAGACAACACGGTGCATGTCGGGCTGCCGCCCTCCCAAAGCGTGCCCCTGCGGGGCACAGATTTGGCGCGCTGCGCAGATTTGCTGCGCAAATCTGCTTCGGTAAAAGCGCGCCATTGCAGCAGGGCGCTGCCCTGCACCCGCCAGGGGAGATAATCTCCCCTGGACCCCATGCCACTTTTACATGTGATTACCCTGATACGGGTCATACGAACGAGTACGGATCCACATCCCAATCCAGGCGGATGCGCGGGTTGGCCAGGGAGAGGACCAGGGGCAGCAGTGCATGCAGGGCGCGATGGAGTTGCCCGGTTTTCAGCTCTTTGATCAGCAGTTGCCAGCGGTAGCAGTTGCGCAATTTGAACAAAGGTGCGGGTGCCGGACCGAGCAGTTGCACCTGATCGAAGCTGGGCAGATGGGCCTTGAGGAGGTCGGAAAAGTCATTACCCTCCTGAAGGGCAGCGCAGGAGAAGCGCAACATGGCCAAACGGTGAAAAGGAGGATAGCCAGCCTCCTGACGGTAGGCCATTTCCGTGTTGACAAAGCCGTGTACATCATGGCTCAAGACCGCCTGCAGCGCATAGTGCGAGGGATCAAAACTTTGCACCAACACCCGTCCAGGGCTCCCCTCCTCCCGTCCAGCCCGTCCGGCCACTTGGGTCAACAGTTGAAAGGTGCGCTCTGCCGCCCGAAAATCGGGTTGACAGAGGGTCGTCTCTGCCTGCACCACGCCGACCAGAGCCAGACCAGGGAAATGGTGTCCTTTGGCGACCATTTGTGTGCCGATCAGCAGATCCAGCTGACCATCCCGAAAGGCACGCAAGGTATTTTCCAGATCGAGCAGACCGGACGAAACCGTATCCCGATCCAGACGGGCGATGCGGGCGTTGGGGAGAAAGTGGCTCAACTCTTCGTGCAATCGTTCAGTGCCAGGGCCAAAGGCGAACAGGCTTAACTGTCCGCAAGCGGGACACACATCCTGGAGATTTTGCCGGAAGTCACAATAGTGGCAGAGCAAAAGTTGCTTGGCCTTGTGGAGCGTCAGGGTTACCGAACAGTGCGGACACTGGATGGCATGTCCACAACGCCGACAGAGCAGGGAGGGGGCAAAGCCGCGCCGATTCAGGAAAAGGAGGGCCTGTTGTCCGGCGGCCAGGGTGTCGAGCAGGGCCTGGCGCAAGGTGGGGCTCAACAGATCGCCAAAGCGCATCTGCTGTTGCCGGATGGCCTCGGCGGTATGGACCATCTCTACGCTGGGCAGGTTGGCCCCGGTGGCCCGTTGCGTCAAGGTCAGCAAGGTGTAGCGTCCATGACGGGCGTTGGCCAGGGACTCCAGGGAGGGGGTGGCGCTGCCCAGGATGAGGACCGCCTTGGCTTGGCGCGCCCGCACCACGGCCATATCCCGGCCCTGGTAGGGGACGCCGCCTTCCTGTTTGTAGGAGGAGTCATGCTCTTCATCGACCACGATCAGCCCCAGATCGGCAAAGGGGGCAAAGATGGCGCTGCGGGCTCCGATGACCACCCGTGCTCGGCCATCACGAATTTGCTGCCAGAAATTAAAGCGTTGTGCCTCGCTCAGCCGTGAATGAAAAACGGCCAGCGTGGCCTGAAAGCGGGCCTGGTAGCGCTCAATCAATTGTGGGGTCAGGGCAATTTCCGGCACCAGCAACAGTGCCTGTCGCCCCAGGAGTAAAACCTGTTCAACAGCCCGCAGATAGAGTTCGGTTTTGCCGCTGCCGGTGATGCCATGCAGCAGGAAGGGGTGATAGCACCGCTGTTGCAGAGCCTCCTCGATTATCTGTGCTTGTTGGGCCTGTTCGGCGGTCAGGTTGGGTGGATCGGCGCTGGGGAGAATGTTTGGGTTGGATTCCGAGGCTGACGACTCTTGCCGACCGTGCCAATGCTCTTCCAGGCGGATCAGATCGAGACGGAGCAACTGCTGCAATTGTTGCTTTAAAAGAGGGCGCGCTATTTTTCCGGCCAAGGTCTCTTCCGAGAGGGCCTTTTTTTGTTGCAGCCACTGGGCCAGCGGCAGGAGTGGGGCCGGGAGTTTTTCTGGAATGGGCAGGTTGTTCCAGCAGACACGTCGTCTCTTTTGAAAGCGGAGGTGGCCGGGCATGGCGGCGGCCAGAACAGAGCCGATGGGTGCAAGATAATAGTGGGCGATCCATTCCAACAGATGGCGCAACTCATCGTTGAGCAGGGGACGCTCTTCGAGCAGTTCCACGATGGGTCGGATCTCGCCGCTATAAGCCGGTTGTGCGGTGATGGTCCAGAGGATACCGACCTGACGGGTTTTCCCAACCGGCACCAGGACCAGGGTGCCAGGGGCGGCACAACAGTCGGGGGGCAGCGAGTAGGTAAAAAGGGAGCGCAGAGGAATGGGCAGTGCAACCTGGGCAAACACAGTGACAGCCGTGCTTAGCAGGTGCGGGAAGAGATGGGATACTTTGGCACCCGTTCTCCCAGGTTGGTAAAAATTTCGTAAGGGATGGTCCCCTGCCAGGCGGCCAACTCTTCCACGGTGATCAATGCTTGGTGGTCGCGGCCCAGCAGGGTGACCCGTTGCCCAGTGGCCACGTCGGGCAGTGCGCTGACATCGATGGCGATGGAGTCCATGGAGATCCGACCCACGACCGGTACCCGTTGCCCGTGCAGCAACACCTGGGCCCGATTGCCCAGCAGACGGTTATAGCCGTCGGCATAGCCGACCGGGAGAATGGCGATGCGGGAGGGGTGTTGGGTAACAAAGGTTTGTCCGTAGCCGATGGCCGTACCGGCTGGGAGGGAGCGGACTTGCAGGATGCGGGTATACCAACTGGCTACGGGCTGCAGCCCCACCTCTGGTCCGTGATTGGCGGGAAAAAAGGGGGATGCCCCATAGAGCATGATGCCCGGACGCACCCAGGCAAAGTGGGTATCCGGTCGGGCCAGGATGGCGCCACTGTTGGCCAAAGAGGTTTGCCCGTGGGTCAGGCCGCTGTGCTGTAGCAGGGTGTTCAGGGTGTGCAGTTGACGGCTGTTGTCTGGATGATCGGGCTGATCGGAGCAGGCCAGATGGGAGACCAGACCGGCCAGGTGCAGGCCGGGCAGTGTGGCCACCAGTTGCAACGCCTCCGGGAGTTGCTCCGGCAGCAGGCCCAGGCGTCCCATGCCGGTATAAACTTTCAGAAAAATGGTGATCGGTTGGTGCCGGGCAGCCTGACTGAGCGGTTTGAATTGGGCCAAATCAAAGACGAAGGGGCGCAGGCGGTAGCTGACAACCAGCTCTTCCAGACCGGCGGAAAGGCCAGAGAGCAACACCAACGGTTGGCTGATACCCGCCTGTCGTAACTGGATAGCCTCTTCGATGGTGGCAACGCAGAGGCCATCGGCCCCGGCACGGAGCAAGCGGTTGGCAATGGGGAGCACGCCCAGGCCATAGCCGTTGGCCTTGACCACCGGATAGAGCGCGGTTGCCGGAGCGACCGCCTGCCGGGCCTGGAGATAGTTGTGTTCGATGGCATCCAGATCAATTTCCAACCAGGTTGGCCGACCGGAGAGAGGGGGAGCATGTACCATGGTTGCGTCCGCGCCCTGCCCTATGCACCGCCGTAGCGGGTATCGGCATGGTTTTCAAAGCGGGTAAACTGCTTTTGGAAGGTGAGTTTGACCTTGCCGGTGGGACCGTTGCGCTGTTTGGCGACGATGATCTCCGCCAGACCGGTCAGGGAAGGATCATTCTCCTTGTAGACCTCTTCGCGGAAGACGAACATGACCACATCGGCATCCTGTTCGATGGCGCCGGATTCGCGCAGGTCGGAGAGGATGGGACGCTTGTTGGGGCGGTCTTCCAGCTTGCGGGAGAGTTGAGAGAGGGCGATGACGGGAATATTCAGCTCTTTGGCCAGGGCTTTGAGCCCCCGGCTGATTTGCGAAATTTCCTGGACGCGGTTTTCTGTTTTCAGTTCGCCCTGCATCAGTTGCAGGTAATCGATGAGGATGAGCTGAATTTTTTGTTCCCGACGCATGCGGCGGGCGCGGGCGCGCAGCGCGGAGATGGAGATGGCCGGGGTATCATCAATATAAAGCGGGGCATCGGACAGGCGCGTCGCCGTGGAGATCAATTGACCATAATCCCGCTCATCCAGCCAGCCAGTCCGCAATTTTTGGGCATCGATGCGCGCCGAGGAGGAGAGCATGCGCGAGACCAGTTGTTCTTTGGACATCTCCAGAGAGAAGACGGCCACAGGAACGTGATGATCGATGGCTGCGTTGGCGGCGATGTTCATGGCGAAAGAGGTTTTACCCATGGAGGGGCGCCCGGCCAGGATCAACAGATCGGAGCTTTGCAATCCAGAGAGCATGCGATCCAGATCGACAAAACCGGTGGGGACACCGGTGACGGTGCCTTTGAGTTTCATCTGTTGTTCGATGCTGTGCAAAACAGGCATCAGGACCGATTTCAGGGGAAAATAGTTGGCGGTGCGCAGGGTGCGTCCTTCACCGACCGAAAAGATGCGCTGTTCGGCTTCATCGAGCAATTTATCGAGGGGGATGTTTTTGCCCTGATAGATGGATTCGATGATGGTGGTGGCCTGTTTGGCCAGTTCGCGCAGCAGGGACTTGTCGCGCACCAGTCGCGCATAGGCGGCGGCATTGGCGGTGGAAGGGACGGTGTCAATCAACTGCGCCAGATAGCCACTGCCGCCGACGGACTGCAACTCATCCTGTTTTTGCAAATGCTGTTGCAAAGTGACCGGATCCGCCGGTTCGCCCTGCTCCAGGAGTTGGGCAATGGCGTGAAAAATGACCCGATGGGCTCCGGCATAAAAATCGCTTGCCTGAAGGATGTCAGCGACCTGATCATAGATGGTGCTGTCGAGCAGGATGGCGCCCAGCACAGATTGTTCAGCGGCATTGTTCCAGGCGGGGCGACGCAGGGCGGTGGCAGGAGACGCCGCCGCAGGGGAGGCAGGGGGGGCGTGTGGCGCAGATTCGCCTGCCAATTGGGGGTTCTCTTCCATCCGGGCTGTTCCTGACTTGTTGCAACGCTGCGTACCATAACGGAACCTTTACCGCTCCCGTTCACCTGGGTTACAGTGTAGCCCCGTCTGTGCGGGTTGCCAAGGGTAAACCCGGAATTGTGCAGGGAGAAGCGCGCCAAAGCGCCATGGTGTTAACGAGCAAAGTGGAACAGTCATGAAAATTCTCATTACCGGAGCAGCCGGATTTATTGGTTTTCATCTGGCACAGCGTTTATTGGCAGAGCAGCACGAAGTGGTGGGTGTGGATAATCTGAACGATTACTATGATCTCACCCTGAAGGAGGCACGCCTCAACCGGTTACAAGCGCAGGCAGGGTTTCGTTTCGAACGTCTGGATGTGGCGGATCGGGAGGGCATGGCCCACCTGTTTGCGGCGGGCCGCTTCAATCGGGTGGTCCATTTGGCAGCCCAGGCCGGGGTGCGCTATTCATTGCAGAATCCCCATGCGTATATCGAGAGCAATATCGTCGGTTTTCTGAATGTTCTGGAGGGGTGTCGTTACAACCAGATCGAGCACTTGTTGTATGCTTCATCCAGTTCAGTGTATGGGGCCAATAACCATTTGCCGTTTTCCATCCGTGACCGGGTGGATCAACCCCTCTCCTTGTATGCAGCCAGCAAGCGTTCCAATGAGTTGATGGCCTATACCTACAGCCATCTGTACGGTTTACCCGCAACTGGATTGCGCTTTTTTACCGTATATGGTCCCTGGGGGCGCCCGGATATGGCGCTGTTTTTGTTTACGCGCAAAATTTTGGCAGGGGATGCCATCCCGGTCTTCAATCATGGCCATCATCAAAGAGATTTTACCTATATCGATGATATCATTGAAGGTGTTGTGCGGGTTTTGCATCACCCACCCCACACTGAGGAGAGAGCAAAAGAGGGAACACAATCGCTTCCTTGGCGGTTGTATAATATTGGCAACAATCAACCGGTTTCATTAATGACTTATATTCAAACCCTGGAAGAGGTGCTGGGCAAAAAGGCGCAGTTGCAACTGTTGCCGCTCCAGCCGGGGGATGTTCCTGATACGTATGCCGATATAGAAGAGTTGGAACAACTGGTTGGTTTCCGTCCTTCGACCACGGTGCGCGAGGGTATTGAACGGTTTATCTGCTGGTATCGGGACTATTACCAGATTAAAATGTTCGTATAATTTTTTTTATCGTTGGGTTCTTTTTGTTTGGCACATATAATGCCTACTCCCACAGGAGCGATTCACAGGAGTGAATTTTTTATGGCAGGCAACTTCTTGCCTGTGTTATAAAAACTCCCTATCGGGACAGGGATGTCCTGTTTCGATTGCCGTTCCGCATCTCTCCTTTCACCCTCTCCCGCCGCTACTCGACGGAAGGAGCGCTGACTGTCATGTCATGGTTGCGTAAGCCACTCATTGGGCTGTTGCTCGTCATGGGGTTGTTGTGCTGGTCAGATGCCGTCGCGGTTGCCAGCGGCACGGCACGCACGGTCAAGGTTGGTGTCTATCAAAATGAACCCGGCGTCTTTGCAGACAAGAATGGAGAGATAAAGGGGTTTTACGTTGATCTGCTGGAGCATACCGCTACCAAAAACGGTTGGAAGTTGGAGTTTGTTTTTGGTACCTGGGCCGAGAGCTACCAGCGCCTGCTCAACGGGGAGATTGACCTTCAGGTGGCGATTGCCCACACGCCGGAGCGGGAGTCTCAGGTTGACTTTTCTGACGAGACCGCTTTTTCCAACTGGGGACAGATCTACGTCTGGAACCCGGATCTGGATGCCCTGCCCAAGTTGAAGGATCGGATTGTCGCTGGCATGCGGGATGATGTGTACTATACCCGTTTCAAGGCGTTAGTGGCCCAGTTGGGCATCAAGATCTATCCGCTGGATCAGGTGGATTATGAGGCGGTCTTGCAGGCGGTGGCCGACAACGATGCAGATGCGGGTATCATCTCTCGTTCGGCGGGCATGATGTTGGACAAAGGCTATGCAGCCCATAAAAGTCCCATCGTATGTTGCCCGATGGAAATTCGCTTTGCTGCGCCCAAGGATCGTGGTAGTGACTTGTTGCGTGCCCTGGATCGGGATCTGCACGAGATGAAAGCGGACAGCGAATCATTGTATTACACCTCATTCAACCAGTGGTATGAGGGGGGATCCAAGAAGGCGTTTCCCAAATGGGTTTTGCCGGTTGCTGCCGGGGCTGCCGGCATGTTGGTTTTGCTGTTTGTCGGCAATCTGCTGTTGCGACGTCAGGTGCAGGCGCGCACCATGGAGTTGGAAAAGGAGATTGTCATCCGCAAGCAGGCGGAAGTGGCCATGCGGGTGGCCATGCGCAACCTGTTGACGTTGCAGGTGGCTCCAGGGGTCTATTGGCTACAGATCCCAGAGGCGGGACTCTACATTCTGTGCGGTTGTCCCAGCGAAGTGGTCAAACATTTGATGCGGCGGGGGTATATCAGCAGCACCAGCAAGGATGGTGTCTCCTTTGAAACCGGGCCCAACGTCATTTTATTGTCGGACGTATTGGTGCAGAATGGTGGTTTTGCCAATTTGGCGGAATTTCCAGTGCTGCAGATGTTGTATCGCCAGGGTATCATCATTCCGAAGCACCCCAACAATACCGGCATCAAACCCTTGTTGATCGGTTCGGCGGACCAGGTGCGGGCGCAGATGGCCTACATCTATCGTGGCAACTATGGCTTGATCTCCAAAGAAGAAATTCTGGCCAGTGGCGTGGATGAGGCGCTGGCAGATACCATGATGCGTATCAAATTAAAATTTGCCTTTGGCAATATCCGTTCACCGGCTGATTTTTTGGATACGTTGGAGGTGGAGGACAAACCTTTGGCGGTTCGCAACGGTGTGACAGTGGAGCGTTGCGGATTCAACCGGTATAAATTCAGTTTCCGGGGTGAAAGCACCGAGGTTGATCTCAACCTGCCGCCAGGGGTCAGCTATGAGTCGCCCTATCCGTTGGGACGCCATCAGCTCAAGCAACACTCTTTTGCCGTCATTCACACCGGCGAAGGGGATGGATGGGATATTAACCGACCCAGCATGGGCAGCATGATCATGTTTCGTGGTCGGATCTACCTGATCGATGCCAACCCTTGCATCATGCAGTCGCTGACAGCCTTGGGCCTGGATATCAATGATGTGGAGGGCATTTTCCATACCCATGCCCATGATGACCATTTTGCCGGGTTGCCGGCCCTGATTCAGACCGATCAGCGGTTGAAGTATTTTGCCCCGCCGTTGGTTCGCGCCTCGGTGAGCAAAAAATTTGCTGCTTTGATGTCGTTGAGTGAAGATAAATTTTCCCAACTGTTTCAGATTCGCGATCTGGTTTTTGATCAGTGGAACGATTGTGACGGTTTGGAAGTCATGCCCATCTACTCTCCCCACCCTCTGGAGACCAGTCTCTTTTTGTTCCGGGCCTGGGATGAAGAGAAGAACGCACTGACCTATGCGCATTGGGCTGACCTGTCGGCATTCAAGGTGTTGGATGGCATGGTGGGCGATGGACCAGGACAGATTTCCGCCGCCTTCATGGACAAAGTCAAGGCGGACTATTTGCGACCGGCCACCCTGAAGAAGTTGGATATTGGTGGCGGAATGATTCATGGTCTGGCGGAAGATTTTCGCCATGACACGTCCAAACGTTTGATTTTGGCCCATATTGCCCGCAGTCTGACCACGCAGGAGATGGAGATTGGTTCAGAGGCCTCTTTCGGGGCAGAAGATGTCCTGATTGCTGGAGATCGGGATTATCGCCTGGACCGTGCCGAACAGTATTTGCAGGAGATTTTTCCCACGGCCCCCCTGGCCGAGATTCGTGCGTTGTTGACCAGTCCGGTGATTGATCATAACGCGGGGACCATTATTCGCCGTGGCCGACGGGATAATGATGAGCATGAATGTTTGGACATGATTCTTTCCGGCACGGTGGCCTATTTGAATGCTTCGGCCAATGTGATGAATCTGCTCTCCTTTGGTTCTTTGATTGGTGGTGAGTCGCTGTTTGGCAATCAACCGGAGCGCGATTGGGAACAGCCATGTGAAGAAGAGGGTGAACAGCAGGAGGGGGCGCAGCAGGCTTCGGAACGGGCCATGTGTCGGCGTCAATGGACCTATCGCACGGTTTCCCATTGTAGCGTGATTCAATTTTCCATTGAAGAGATGCGTACCTTTTTGGTCCGCAACGGTCTGATGGAGCAGATGATGGCCCGCATGGTCAAGGTAAGTTTCTTGCGAAAAACTTGGCTGTTTGGCGAGCATACCACCCCCTTGACCTTGGGGCGGATTGCCGGTTCCATGGAGCGCATCACGTTGTCAGGAAGTGGTCTGATTCCTGGCAGGAGTGGGCACCATCTTTGGTTGATCGAGCAGGGCGAAATTCACTGTCAGGACCGGGGCGGACGTACCTTGGAGGTGGTTCGCAATGGGGGATTCTTTGGCGAGCAGAGTTATCTGGATCCGCAGTACAATCATTGGCGTTTTCGCCATGAAAAGGAGGTGGTATTGCACTGCGTGCAGTGGGAGCACCTGCTGGAGGTGCCCATCGTCTACTGGAAATTGTTGGAGGTTTTCGACAAACGGCAAAAGCAGTTGGCTGGTTGAGGTTCACTGTTTTTCTTGGCGTTCCATGATCAGGTTTGGATTATCCGGGTCGAGGATCACCTCCTCTTGAGGTTGGCCGGCGAGCAGGCGTTGCAGGCGAGGGACCAATGGTTTTTCGGCAGGAGGTATTGGTTGCGGTGACTTGCCAGGGGTAGACGGCGGCGATGATGGCATGGTTGATTTTCCCTGGTTGGAGGTGAGTGGTGTGTGCATGATACATCAGCTTGCCGTGGCAGGGCCAGCACGCATGCGGGTCACGCGCTGATTGGCCAGGGTGCTTGTGGTGGTGTTGGCGTGTACGCCCTGTTTCCGGGGGAAATATTCTGGAATGTGATAACGATCCTGGAAAAGTATGTGGAAGTAGGCTAAATAGGTGGGTCGGTTCATGGCAGGATTGACCGATCGGGTAGAGGAAAAGGTCCATGTAACACGTTGGGCCGGAGCAACTTTAGAAGGAGCACAACGGTGCAAAGAACATTTCAACCCAGCAGAATTCGCCGCAGTCGGAATCATGGTTTTCGGGCGCGGATGGCAACGGCCAATGGTCGGCAGATATTGTCCCGCCGTCGGGCCAAAGGACGCAAGCGGCTGATTGTTGTCTGATAGACAATTGCCTTGAGTAGCGCGGCGCAGCCACCGTTCTCCGAACAGACTGGTTTGGAGAGCGGTGACCTCTTGCAGCGGGATGCGTCTTTTCCAAGGTCGTCTAGGATTTTGGACGGGGCGGAGTTCAAGTTGGTAACCTCCTCCGGGCGTAAGCTTGGGGGGCGTTTTTTTTTGTTGTTTGCCCGGCAGGTGCCGTTGGAGCGATCCCGATTGGGCATTACGGTCAGCCGCAAGGTTGGCAATGCGGTGGTGCGCAATCGTATCAAGCGGCATTTGCGGGAATTTTTCCGTCGCCAGAGGCCATTGTTGCAGCGTGGCTATGATTGGGTGGTGATTGCCCGGCCACAGGCTGGGGGGGCGGTAGCTGCAGGGTTGCAGCAGGATTTGGTCAAGCTCTTTGCTGGTTTTGTCCATCGCGATTAGGTGAAGCGCCAAGGGCGTTGCATGGCGGTGGTTGTGTGTATAGAGCGTGAGGGGTAACAGGCAGACACGTGCTCAAGCATCCATTGATGGGATTGATACGCATTTATCAATATGTGCTTTCGCCGATTTTGCCAAGAAGCTGTCGATTTTTTCCCAGTTGTTCCGAATATGCCCTGGAGGCGGTTCAGCGTCATGGTGCATGGCGTGGTAGTTGGTTAGCGATCAAGCGACTGCTGCGTTGTCATCCGTTCCATCCTGGAGGTATTGATCCGGTTCCATGAGGCATAGAATACCTGATTCTTTTCATTGACGAGGACACATTTATGGACCGGCGCACCACCTTGGCCCTTACGCTTGCTTTACTGTTGTTGATGGTTTACCAGACCTACATGTCGATCCGTTTTCCGGAGCCGCTTGCCGAGACTGAGCAGGCTGGCAAGCCACCTGCGGCGGCCAACACGGCGGCGACCGATGGCAAAGCAGCGGATGGCAAGGGCCCCATGGTGGCAAATGTTCAGGTAGGCAAGGGAAGCGAGCCCCAGTTGGCGACGATTGAGCCTGGTGTTCCGCCGGTACAGCGGGATGCGATGGGAGAGGTGAAGGAGGAGAAGCTGTTGCCCTTCGAGAACACTGTTTTTCGGGGGCAGTTATCCATGACTGGGGCGCAGTTGGTGGATGTGCAATTTTTGAAACATTTGGATCATCTGCCGCCGGAGGGCAAGCCCATCGCGTTCATGCATCGGGCGGGTGGCAGTAAGGGAGCGGATCTTTTTTTTGGTGAGTCGGGCTTTTTAGCTGGTGCGGATGTGTCCACGCCGGGTCGCAAGACGGTTTGGAAGGTCAAGAGCCGTGATGCGCTGCAGGGAGCTGGAGCGTTGGACCTGTATTGGGACAATGGCAGTGGTTTGGTCTTTGAAAAGAGTTTCATGGTTACCCAGGACTCCTACATGGTGGTGGTCAAGGATCGGGTGATCAATCAGGGGCAGAAGCCGGTCGTGGTGCATGGTTTTGCGCAGTATATTCGGACGGAGCCGGTTGCGGATCCTGGCCTTGCGACGGCACCGTCGGATTTTCAGGGCCCCATGGGTTATCTGGATAAGGAGCGGGTACAGCATACTTACGAGAGTTTGCGCAAGCAGGATCAGCACAAGAGTGCGGCCACTGGTTGGATTGGTTTTTCTGACAAATACTTCCTGGCGGCGCTCATTCCGGGTCCGGCGGATGCGCAGAAGAAATTTTATTTTGACCATGATGCACCGGTTTATCGTGTGGGTTCGGTCAGCAAGCCGCATACGGTTGAGCCGGGTCAAACGGTGGATACGGAGACTTGGCTGTATATCGGGCCCAAAGAGATTCGCAGTTTGGAGAAGCAGGGGATGGCGTTGGAGCGGGCCATCGACTATGGCTGGTTGCATTTTCTGGCCGTACCGTTGGTGGATGTGTTGTTATTTTTCAATGACCTGTTCCACAATTATGGCGTGGCCATCATTTGTTTGACCATTTTGGTGAAGTTGCTGTTTTTCCCCTTGGCGGACAAGAGCTATCGTTCGATGAACGAGATGAAAAAGCTGCAGCCCAAGATGGAGGAGTTGCGCAAGCTGTATGGTAGTGACAAGACGCGGCTGAACCAGGAGATGATGCAACTTTATCAAACCAATAAGATCAATCCGCTGGGGGGATGTTTGCCGATTTTGGTGCAGATACCGGTCTTTTTTGCGTTGTATCAGGTACTTTATTTATCGGTGGAGATGCGGCATTCGCCGTGGATTTGGTGGATCAAGGATTTGTCGATTCAGGATCCTTATTATGTGTTGCCGTTGTTGATGGGGGCAACGATGTTCATTCAGACCAAGATGAACCCTGCGCCTGCTGATCCCATTCAAGCCAAGGTGATGTTATTTTTGCCGGTAATTTTCACCTTCATGTTCTTGAGTTTTCCGGCGGGTTTGGTGCTTTATTGGTTGGTTAACAATGTGTTGTCGATCATTCAGCAGGGTTACATCATGAAGAAGGCTGGATAGGATAGATAAACAATTGTGGGTCCAGGGGGGTCACCCCCCTGGCGGGTCCAGGGCGGAGCCCTGGGAACTTATCTGTTGAATTTAGCTGTTGTTTTTTTATCTGTTGCTTTTATCTGTTGCCTTTTGGCGCGCTTTTCACGATAAGCCGATGCGCCTTTTGCATCGGCGCAGCGCGCCTTATTGAAGCAAGATGTGCGGATTGGCGCGCTTTTATGCGCCAATCCGCACATCCTCCCAATGGGTTTTTCCCGCAGGTGAATCCGCAAGCTCCAGATCCATGGCCTTCGCCCATCGAACACAAAAGGATTCGTTACAGTTTGCGCGGTTAAAAGTCGGGCGTCCGCCCTCCCAGAGAGTGCCCCTGCGGGGCACAGATTTGTGCGGCGTGCGCAAATGCTGCGCATTTGCTTCTTGAAAACGCCGCACATTACAAGCATGGCTCCGCCCTGCACCCGCCAGGGGCGATGATCGCCCCTGGACCCCGCAGAAATTTATCAAGATTTCAAAATGACTTACTTGGGCAACAGATCCTTGTGGACCTTGGCCGGATGCTCCTTCAACACACTTTCCATCACCTCTTGCTCTTTAGCCAGCATGGCCTCCCGGCGAATCGCTTTAACCAATCCATCCTTGACCTCAGCCAAAGTAGGAATGGGGGCCAACTCCTTCTCCAGCAATTTAAAAATGTGCCAACCCATGGTGGTGCGCACGGGTGGATACACCTCGTTGGCAGCCATACTCATAAAGAGGGGGGCCAACTCCGGCAATAACTTATCGCCAGTCACCCAGCCCATATCACCACCCTTCTCGGCACTTTCACGGTGTTGCGAATATTTCTTGGCCAGATCGCCAAATTTCACCTTCTTTTGCAATACCTCACCGTAAACACGAACGATCTCCTGTTGCACGGCGCGATTTTTTTGTTCATCAGGACTAACCGGCAGAAAAATCTGCGCCACATGCACACGCTTCAAAGAACGCCACTTGGCTTTGTTTTTGTCATATGCCTCTTGCAGCAAAGCCTCAGAGGGAAAATCAGCCCCCGGTTTAACCAACTCAGCCATGTATTGATTCAACAGAACTTGCTCGCTGGCCTGCCGCATGGCCATGACCACCTCCGGCTTTTTATCCATTCCCCCCTTGCGCGCCTCCTGCAGGAGATAAAGACGCACGACCTCCTCCTGTACCAAGCGGGCCAACACAGTGGGATTGCCCAGCAATGCCTGCCGCTTTTCCACAGGCATGGCAGAGAGCATATTCTGCAATTGCCCCCTGCTTAAACGGGCCTCACCCATTTCTGCCACGACCGTTTTATCTTCGTCAGCAGCGTGTGCCGAAATGGCAAGGTAACCCTGTCCCAACAAACACAGTGCCACGGCAACATTCAACAAACATCTCTTTTGCATTGTCATTATTCCTGGATCAATGGATATGGTAGACAAAGGGTGCGTGAGCCCCCTACTCCACCGTGACGCTTTTCGCCAAATTTCTGGGTTGGTCCACATCCGTACCCTTCAGTACAGCAATATGATAAGCCAGCAGTTGCAAGGGGGCGACATACAATATGGGTGTCGCAAATAGTCCACTAGACGGCATGGTTAAAACCGATTCAGCCACAGGTACCTCACCATCGCTAGCTGTGGTGATCAGCAACAAACGCCCACCACGGGCTCTGGCCTCTTCCAGGTTGCTGATGACCTTTTCGAAGAGTGTTCCGCGTGGCGCCAACACCACCACCGGTAAATGCTCGTCAATCAAGGCGATTGGGCCATGTTTCATCTCCCCAGCCGCATAGCCCTCGGCATGAATATAGGTGATCTCCTTGAGTTTCAATGCACCCTCCAGAGCCACCGGAAAAGTCGTACCACGTCCCAAAAATAGAAAACCCGGTGCGTGCATCCAACGCCGTGCAATGCCCAGTATGGCATCATCCTGTTGCAAAACCTGTTCGATCAGGGTGGGAATATGCAACAGTTCATCCACCAGTTCTGCCTCTTGCCTCGTACCGAGCCTGCCCCTCCCCTTGGCCAGAGCCAGGGCCAAAGTGGCCAGCGCGATCAGTTGCGTGGTGAAGGCTTTGGTAGAGGCCACACCAATCTCTGGTCCCGCCTGCGTATAGAGTACTCCATCCGCTTCACGGGCAATGGTCGATTCAGGTACATTGACCACTGCCAATACAGGATGGCCCATCTGTCGGGCAAAACGCAGCGCCGCCAAAGTGTCTGCCGTCTCGCCGCTTTGTGAAATAACCACCACCAGCGTGCCGGGCAAGGATGGGGGCTCCCTGTAGCGGTACTCCGAGGCAATATCTACGTTGACCGGTAAGTGTGCCAGTTGCTCTATCCAGTAACGCGCCACCAGTCCCGCATGCCAGGAGGTGCCACAGGCAACGATATTGATGGCCTGCACCGCACCCAAATCAATCTGACCCAGATGGTGCTGCAACTGCACCGTGCGCTGTACCGTATCAATGAGCCCTTTCAAGGTTTCACCTAGAACGGTTGGCTGCTCAAAAATCTCCTTTTGCATATAGTGACGATAGGGCCACTTGTCAGTCAACGCCGCACTGACCTGGGAATATTTGATGGCCCGCTGTTGCAGTTGACCATGCAGGTCAGTGACAGTAACCGAATCCCGCTGCAGTATCACCACATCATTATCCTGCAGGAAAATCATGCGTCGCGTATAAGGCACCAACGGTGAAGCGTCGGAGGCGATGAACTTTTCACCATCACCTACCCCAACCAAAAGAGGTGAACCCCGTCGCACAGCAAAAAGGCTGTTTTCTCCGCGTATGACAATGCCAAGGGCAAAGGCACCCTCCAACTGAGAAACAGCGCGACGTACCGCATCTGCTGCGCCTAAACCCGCCTGTAGAGCCTGCTCAATCAGATGCGGCACAACCTCAGAATCGGTGGCCGATCGAAATACCACCCCACTATCCTGCAAGCGCTGACGCAGGTGCTGATAATTTTCAATGATCCCATTGTGAACAACGGCAACGCGGTCAGAGGTATGAGGGTGGGCATTCTCTTCGGTTGGCGGGCCATGCGTGGCCCAACGGGTATGACCAATACCAATGAAACCCGTACACGGCGCACTGGCCAGATGCTCCTCCAAACGGAGCAACTTGCCCTTGACCCGTGCCAACTGCAGGTGCGTACCGTCAATAACGGCAATGCCCGCAGAATCATACCCCCGGTACTCCAGACGTTTCAGTCCTTCCACCAAAATGGGGGTTGCATTTCGTTCACCAATAACGCCAATAATTCCGCACATGAATTGGAAACCTATCGATCAACGGTTGGACCGTCGCCATCAGGCATGGGCAAGCGAAGATCGCACTGGGGTTTAAGGAGTGACTGAGGCTACAGTATTCAATAGTCTGCTTATTGTAACCTATATCTTTCTCTTTTTCCACTGTGCGATGTGGGTTTGTGCAACGCGGGATACCGCCAGGGAGTCGGCAGGAACCTCTTTGGTGATGGTGGAGCCGGCCCCAATGGTGGCATGGGCGCCAATGCGAACAGGGGCTACCAACTGCGTGTCGGAACCGATGAATACCCCCTCCTCAATGATCGTTTTGTGCTTGTTTTGGCCATCATAGTTACACGTGATTGTCCCAGCTCCCACATTGACATTGCGGCCCATGCTGGTATCACCAATGTAAGAGAGATGGCTGATTTTACTACCCTCGCCAATATGGGCCTTTTTCAGTTCACAAAAATTGCCAACCCGGGCGGCTTCTGCCAGGACCGTGCCTGGACGTAACCGGGCAAACGGCCCAACCTCATTGTTGCCATCCAGAACGACCCCCTCCAAATGGCTGAAACCTTTGATCCGACACCCAGAGCCAATCTGACTGTGCCGAATTTCAGAAAAAGGACCAATCCAACACGCCTCGCCGATAATCGTTTCGCTGCCAAGGATCACATTGGGCGAGATCACCGTATCCGCACCAATGGCCACATCATCCGCCAACCAACACGAAGCCGGATCCGTAAAGGTCACTCCCCTACTCTGCCAATGGTTTACCAGGCGATCCCGCATGACCCGTTCCAGCACGGAAAGTTGCTGGCGGTCATTCACACCA
This sequence comes from Magnetococcales bacterium, assembly GCA_002753095.1. Lineage (GTDB taxonomy): Bacteria > Pseudomonadota > Magnetococcia > Magnetococcales > Magnetaquicoccaceae > Magnetaquicoccus. Next base: position 54,177 of record PDZU01000003.1, on the reverse strand, counting down.
GCAAGAGAGAGGGCGTCGCCATGATGCAGAACTCCTGCACACGACTCCTGCACCGCCAAAGCCAGAAGATCCGGCAAATAGTACTCTCTTTGCGCATTATTGGCGGAGATTTGTTGCAACCAAGTCGGTAAGCGGCGCAAATCGACACAATAAACGCCACTGTTGACCTCTGTGATCCCCTTCTCCGCCGCAGAAGCATCCTTCTCCTCCACAATACGCAGCAACTTCCCCCCTGGATTGCGCACAATGCGTCCATATCCAGCTGGATTGTCGTGTGTGGTGCTCAGTACGGTGACACCACTCTTTTGCGCACGGTGTTGCTGCAATAGTCTTTGCAAGAGCTCCAATTCAATCAGAGGAGTGTCACCACTGAGTATGATCAACTCTCCAGAATGGCCAGCCAGAACCGGCAAAGCACACCGCACCGCATGCGCTGTGCCCAGTTGCTCTGCTTGCAACACCCACTCAATGGCCTCGTCAGCAAATGCAGCCTTAACCCGTTCTGCCTGATGGCCAACCACGACCGCCAGACACACAGGCTGTAATTGTCGAACAGTATTCAGAATGTGGCCAAGAAGTGGGCGACCTGCCAGCGGATGCAACACCTTTGCCAACGAGGAGCGCATCCGGGTGCCATGCCCAGCGGCGAGAATCAGAATTGCACAACTTTCCATAGGACGAGTACCCACTGGTACTGATTGAAATTGCCGCCGTAAAAAAAGCGAGGGGGGCAAACACTTCTCCCCCCTCAGCGCAGTCACCTCTATGTCTCAGAATAGCGCACTACCGCTCCTGATACTGTCTGTGTACATCCAGACAAAGGTCAGCAAATGCCATCTGCTTTTTCCAGAACTTGTTCTTGCTTTCCTCTTCACGACTCGCCAGCTCCTGTTCACTGGCTGCACCCTTTTCCTTCTCAACCGCCGCCACATCCACGCTATCCCAGCACTGCACCCGATCTGCCAGGATCGTGGTACGATTGGGCAACACTTCGGCATACCCCCCCGCCAAAGCATAGCGTACCGCCTCCTTGCCTTCACCAACCGTCAAGATACCCATGTTCAGAAGGGAAACCAACGGTGTATGGCCCGGCAACACACCAAAATAGCCATCTGCTCCAGGAATGGTCAACATGACCTCCTGTTGCGAGAGAACCTGTTTGTCTGGAGTAACCAGATCGAATTGAAAGGTGACAGCCACGTAGCCTCTCCTGAATCAAGCAGCCTGCTCGCTGGTTATCAGATAACGTACACTATTCGGAAGCCAGTTTACGGGCTTTTTCCATGGCATCATCAATGGTACCAACCATATAGAAGGCCGCCTCCGGCAGATTGTCATGCTTGCCCTCAATGATCTCTTTGAAGCTGCGAATGGTCTCTTTCAAAGGAACATACACACCCTTTTTACCGGTAAAGGCTTCTGCCACATGGAACGACTGCGACAGAAAACGCTGAATTTTGCGCGCCCGATAAACGGTCATCTTGTCTTCTTCGGAAAGCTCATCCATACCCAGAATGGCGATAATATCCTGCAACGATTTGTAGGTTTGCAGCACCTCCTGCACGGCACGGGCAACCTGATAGTGCTCCTCACCCACAACCTGTGGATCCAAAATACGGGAGGTGGAGTCCAAGGGGTCAACCGCCGGATAGATACCCATCTCAGCAATTTGCCGCGACAAAACGGTCGTGGCATCCAGATGCGAGAAGGCTGTGGCCGGTGCCGGGTCCGTCAAGTCGTCGGCGGGCACGTAAATGGCCTGCACAGAAGTAATGGATCCGTTCTTGGTAGAGGTGATGCGCTCTTGCAAGGCACCCATATCTGTGGCCAGGGTAGGCTGATAGCCCACCGCCGAAGGGATGCGTCCCAAAAGTGCAGAAACCTCAGAGCCCGCCTGCGTAAAACGGAAAATGTTGTCAATGAAGAGCAACACATCCTGGTTGGCCACATCGCGAAAATACTCTGCTACCGTCAGACCAGTGAGCGCAACACGGGCACGCGCACCCGGCGGTTCGTTCATCTGACCGTAAACCAGGGCACTCTTGGAATTTTTCCAGTTGTGCGGATCGATAACCTTGGACTCGATCATTTCGCGGTACAGGTCGTTGCCCTCGCGGGTCCGCTCACCAACGCCCGCAAACACGGAATAACCACCATGGCCCATGGCCACGTTGTTGATCAACTCCATGATCAAAACGGTCTTGCCCACACCAGCACCACCAAAGAGACCAATCTTGCCTCCCTTGGCGTAGGGAGCCAACAGATCCACAACCTTGATGCCCGTCTCCAGAATCTCCGCTTCCGTGGATTGATCAGCAAAAACCGGGGCGGGGCGGTGAATGGGGAAAAAATCTTCCGTCTGCACCGGACCAAGCTTGTCCAGAGGATCTCCCACCACATCAATGATGCGCCCCAAGGTCGGATTACCTACCGGAACCTTGATGGCATCACCGGTATCCAGAACAGAATCACCCCGCACGATGCCATCCGTGGAGTGCATGGAGATGGTACGTACCGTCCCCTCACCAATGTGCTGCGCCACCTCCAGTACCAAGCGGCCGTCATTGCCCCGGTCTATGTGAAGGGCGTTGAGAATAGCCGGAAGTTCACCCTCGAACCGAACATCGACCACTGGGCCCACCACCTGCACAACCCTTCCCACCTTTCCACTCATTGCAAAAACTCCTCATGCTGGCAATTACGAACCTGTTTCCGATCAGCCTTTTAACGATTCGGATCCACTGATAATTTCCATCAACTCGGTCGTGATGGCTGCTTGTCGACTGCGGTTGTAGGTGGTCCGCAAACGCCGCAGCATGCCACCCGCATTCCGAACAGCATTATCCATAGCGGTCATCCGGGCACCGTTCTCCGAGGCATCCGATTCGACCAAGGCTTGATAAATCTGTACAGTAATATTGCGTGGCAGGAGATCCGCCAGAATCTCCTCTTCGTCCGGTTCATAACAGGGCGGCGCAGCCACAGCGTCGTTCTCCGTCTCTTTTGCCGCTTCCGGTACGGGAATGATCTGACGCCAAGTTAACTCCTGGGTCATCGCTGAAATAAACGCATTGTACACGATAAAGCAGGAATCAAAGCGCTCCGTCTCGTAGTCATGCAAAAGAGGCTGCGCAATCTCTTGCTCAGTCTTTTCAAAGGTCAGTCCCCTGTTGACCGCCGTATGAACGCGATGAATCAGATGTCCAAAAGTACGCTTCAGAACATCATTGCCCTTGCGACCCACACAGGTAATGGAAACCTCAAAGCCATTGGCCTGCAACTCAGCGATCTTGCCGCGCACCGCACGAATAACGCTGCTGTTGAAACTGCCGCATAAACCACGGTCTGCGGTAAAAACGACCAACTCCACCTTCTTGACAGGCTCCGGTCGACCTGCCAAGAGTGGCGGGGCCGAATCCTTGCTCACGCGAGAGGCAATGGACTGTACCATGCGCCCCATTTGCTGGCTGTAAGGGCGGGTTGCCATGGCCCGTTCTTGTGAGCGGCGCAACTTGGCGGCAGCAACCATTTTCATGGCCTTGGTAATCTGCCGCGTATTGTTCACCGAGCGGATGCGTTGCCGTAAGGCCTTCAGACTCGCCATCTCTTAACGACTCCCAATAGGAAACACGTCTCAATCCGCCACAGATCAGGCTGTGGTGTGCATCAGGTGCTCCACCTGATCCGCCAGGGCCTTGGTCATATTATCCTCGTCCTCGCCCCCTTCATACTTGCCGATGAAGCGGTGCAGTGCCTCTTGCAGACGTTTTTCAGTGACGTCAGTCAACTTCTCTTCCTGACGTATGGTCGCCAAAAGCTCCTTTTGCTGGGTACGGAAATACTCCAGGATGGCTTTTTCCACCTGATTGACCCGTTTGACGGCCACATGGTCAAGCAAACCCCGCGTACCAGCAAACAGCACCACGACCTGCTCTTCCATGGAGAGCGGCTGGTATTGCGACTGTTTAAGTAGCTCCATCAGCCGCTCACCACGATGGATCAATTTCAGCGTGGAAGCATCCAGATCGGATCCAAACTGGGCGAAGGCCGCCATTTCACGGAATTGGGCCAAGTCAAGACGTAACGAACCTGCTACCTGCTTGGTCGCTTTCACCTGAGCGGATCCGCCCACCCGGGAGACGGACAGACCAACAGAGATGGCCGGCCGCATACCTGCGTAGAAAAGATCGGACTCCAAAAAGATCTGACCATCGGTAATTGAAATCACGTTGGTGGGAATATAGGCCGACACGTCGCCACCTTGGGTCTCAATGATCGGCAAAGCCGTCAAAGATCCACTGCCATAGTTTTCATTCAATTTGGCAGCCCGCTCCAGCAAGCGCGAATGGAGATAGAACACGTCACCCGGATACGCTTCACGACCCGGCGGGCGGCGCAAAATCAAGGACATTTGCCGATAGGCAACGGCTTGTTTGGAAAGATCATCGTAGACGATCAACGCATGCATGCCATTATCCCGATAGAACTCGCCCATGGCACAGCCGGTATAGGGCGCCAAAAATTGCATGGGCGCAGGATCGGAAGCGGTTGCCGCGACCACCGTGGTATAGGCCATGGCACCATGGCTCTCCAGTGTCTTCACAACCTTGGCCACAGTAGAGCGCTTTTGACCAATAGCCACATAGATGCAGTAGACCGGTTTGTTGGTCTCATGGGTGCGCTTCTGGTTGATGATGGTGTCGATGGCGACCGCAGTTTTACCCGTTTGACGGTCTCCAATGATCAACTCACGCTGACCGCGGCCAATCGGTACCAGTGCATCCAACGCCTTTAGTCCGGTATAGAGAGGTTCATGCACCGACTTGCGGGTGATGATACCGGGTGCGATCTTCTCAACAACCTGACGGTTGGTATCGGCAGGCAGTGCTCCCTTGCCATCGATCGGCGTGCCCAACGCATCGACCACGCGGCCCAAGAGCTCCTTGCCCACAGGCACATCGACGATGCGACCGGTACGCTTGACCCGCGAGCCCTCTTTGATGCCCACGTCGGAACCGAAAACGACGATACCGACGTTATCTTCCTCCAGGTTCAGGGCCATACCCTGGGTGCCGTCGTCAAATTCGACCATCTCCCCGGCCATGACTTTGTCCAGGCCGTAAGCACGGGCAATACCATCACCGACGGCGATGGTCTCTCCTACCTCGGAGACTTCAGCTTCCTGGCCATAGCCGGCGATCTGCTTTTTGATAATTGCGCTGATTTCGGCGACGCTGATCTGCATCGGTATTACCCTCTCATGCTGGCTTTTAAACGATTTAAATGATTACGAACCGAATAATCAACCATGATGCTGCCCATGGTGACGACCATTCCTCCCAGAATTCCCGGATCCGTATCTACTTCGAGACGCACGGATTTGCCCGAAATCGAGGAGAGGACGGACTCCATTTGTGTGGTTTGAGCATCGGTCAAAGGCATGATTACCTGTACCTTGACAGCCATGCGCCCGGCAACCTTGTCCATGTTCATGTTATAGGCTGCTACGATGGCTTCGAGCAAGGACATGCGGCGTTTATCGATCAACAGGCGCAGAAAATTACCGGTCACCGGAAGCGGCTTGGCCTTCCCCAGATAGACCGCCAACACGGCTTGTTGATCCTGGCATTCCGATGTAGGGCTGGTCATCAGGAGCCGGAGCTCTTCGGATGCTTGGAACAGCTCCAGGAACTGGTTCAGATCTTTACCGACTTTTTCCAGTAAATTCTGCTCATTGGCCAACTCCGACAAGGCGTTGGCATATCGCTTGGCTAGGGTACTTTCATGCACGGCGAACGATTCCTCCCGTCAAAACGTGTTTACCCAGAAGAGAAACTCGTATAGGGTTCCCTGAGGACGTCTGAGAGGTTTAACATAGTTACCGGAAAGGTTCAACCGCCTTTTTTTAAAAATCGTAACCTAAATGTTTCTCCCTCTCTGAAGGTGTTGCAGGTTTGCTGCTGGGTAGGGGTTTATTGATGGGTAAATATCGAGAAATATGGATAATAATCTGAATTTTTATATCGTTGAAGATAAGTTACATTCTGCTTGCTGTGCCTTGCGGGATGGGCTGATCGTTGCACATGCCACCGAAACCGTGTACGGGTTGGCCGTTGACCCATGGCAACCAGTGGCGGTGGAGAATCTATTACGTATGAAGGGCAGGGATGCCTGCAAAGGTCTCGTATTGTTGGTTCCGAATCGTCAGGTTCTACCAAGTTTGACTCGGGAAGTTTCGCCTTTGGCACGTCAATTGATTGATCTCTTCTGGCCTGGACCTTTGACAATCTTGTTCCCTGCAAGGAAAGCTATCCCAGTGAGTGTATCTGGGGGGGGCGATTGGGTCGCTGTACGGCACTCCTCTTCGCCTTTGGTGCAGGCGTTGATGCAGAGGTGGGATAAACCATTGATCTCTACCAGCGCCAACCGCAGCGGTGCGCCACCTTTGACAACCTCTGCCGAAATCGAGAAGCTTTGGGGGCGAGAATTGGCGTGCATTTTGCCGGGTCAGATCGCGTTGAATGCCCTACCCTCGACAATCATCCGCGTGGAGGGTGATCGCTGGCAGATCGTGCGGGACGGTGCCATTTCCCGTGCCGCAATCGGTGCGGCATTATCTGCTGCCAAAGAACCGTTGTCCTGCCGTCCATGCCACTTTACCAATGGTTCATGAACCACAAGTGAACGCCGGATTTACGGGGTAGGTCAACGGTGCTATAAACGGGGTGCCAAAGCCACTCTCCATGAGGTGTATAGATGATGCTGTCAATGCTGCGGGAACAGGATGAATTGATTGTTGGTTTGGCAACACCTGCGGGCAGTTCAGGAGTGGCTGTATTGCGGTTGAGTGGTGCTGGTTTACCTAGCACTCTTTTGCCAATATTGCGGACCAGTCGTGGATCGGCGTTGGCTGTGGATCAATTGCGCCCGCGTACAATGGTGTTGGTGCATATTTTGGATCCAGAGAGCGGTGATTTATTGGACCAGGCGTTGGTTGTGTTTTTTCCTGGACCAAATTCATTTACCGGTGAGTCGTTGTTTGAAATTCACACGCATGGTTCCCCTGTGGTGATCAAGCGCCTTTTGTATCTTCTTGGTCAATTGGGCGTGCGTATTGCCCAGCCAGGAGAGTTCTCTCGTCGCGCTTTCCTGAATGGTAAAATGGATTTTAGCCGCGCTGAAGCCGTGATGGCCCTGATCCATGCCACCTCTTTGAAGGCAGCGCGTGAGGCGGCCAGACAGCTGCAAGGGTCGTTGGCAGAGCGTTGGTCTGTTTTGCGAGAGAGTCTCCTTGAGGTATTGGTTCAGGTAGAGGCAGAGTTGGATTTTTCGGATGAAGAGCTTGAGACAGACTCATTCATGCATTTGCATGGTCGTTTGTCGGAGCTTCTGCGTATGCTGCAGCGGTTGCAAGCGGGTGGACGTACCGGCAGACAATGGCAAGAGGGTTTGGACATTGTCATTGCCGGGCAGCCGAATGTGGGTAAATCAAGTCTGTTTAATGCGCTGATCGAGCGGGACAGGGCCATTGTGACCGATATTCCCGGTACCACGCGAGACGTGAATGAGTATGGAGTGGAGTGGTCGGGTGTGGCGATTGTCTTGGCGGATACAGCTGGCTTGCGAGACAGTTCTGATTGGGTAGAGCAAGAGGGTATTCGCAGAGCGAAGGAGCGTATCGCCAAGGCCGATGCAGTATTATTGGTCTACGACGTGCGTGAGGGAATCACTCTTGCTGAGCAGCAAATGGCCTTGGAGCTTGGTGTGGACCGCATTCTGTTGGTTGCCAATAAGGTAGATTTGTTGCCTGCCCCCCCCTCTGTCGTATCACCGCTTGGTGCGGAGTATGGTGTGGTGGCACTCTCTTGTCACAGTGGTTCAGGAGTGGATTCCCTGCGTGCGATGGTTCTGGAGCGGTTTACTCGCCAACCCGGCGCTGAGGAGGGTACGATATTGTTGCAAGAGCGGCAACGTGCAATTGTGCAAAGTTGCCTGGAACAGGTCAGTACAGCCATGGAACTGCTGAAACAGTTACAGCCGCAGGGCGAACTGGTTGCCTTGCACTTGCGCAGTGCTTTGCAGGTGATGGGCGAGCTTCTCGGTGAAACCCACTATGACGCATTATTGGAGCGCATTTTTTCCCGCTTTTGTATCGGAAAATAGGGTGTAAAGCACCAGACAGTTTTGTGTGGTTTCACGTGGAACCTTTGAGAGGAAGCGTCGTGAACGCAGAGCGGAAATATGATGTGATTGTTATTGGTGCAGGGCATGCTGGTTGTGAAGCAGCGGCTGCGGCAGCCCGCATGGGTGTGAAAACCCTGCTATTGACACAGAATTTGGATACCGTTGGTCAGATGTCTTGCAATCCGGCCATTGGTGGTTTGGGGAAGGGGCATTTGGTGCGGGAACTTGATGCTCTGGGCGGCCTTATGGGTGTTGTAGCCGATCGTGCCGGTATACAGTTTCGTTTGCTGAACCGACGCAAGGGGCCTGCTGTGCGTGGACCAAGGGCACAGATGGATAAGGTGGATTATCGCAGGGAGATGCGTGCTGCCTTGGATAATCAGCCAAATTTGACCTTGCGTCAGGGAGAAGTAGTCCGTTTACTCTGGCAGGGTGAGCGCATGACAGGGGTAGAGACAGACTGGCAGGAGAGCTATCCATGTCAGGCTGTTATCGTGACCACTGGGACATTTTTACGTGGTTTAGGCCATATTGGCACGAGAACTTTTTCTACCGGTCGCTTGGGTGATGCTGCAAGCCTATCTCTGAGCGCGTCACTGCTTGATGTGGGATTGCAATTGCAGCGTTTAAAGACGGGAACACCACCACGCTTAGATGGCAATACCATTGATTGGCAGCGCTGTGCGGTGCAGCCGGGAGATGATCCACCGGTCCCATTTTCCTTCATGACGCAGGCCATCACCAGAAAACAGATTCCTTGCCATATCACCCGCACGACACCTCTGACGCAGGAGATTATTCGTGCCAACATCCACCGAGCCCCTTTGTTCTCCGGGCAGATTCAGGGTGTTGGCCCGCGTTACTGTCCATCTATCGAGGACAAGGTCGTCCGTTTTGCCGAGCGGGATTCGCATCAAATTTTTCTGGAGCCTGAAGGGTATCATACCAAGGAAATTTATCCCAACGGCATCTCAACCAGTCTGCCTATCGATGTCCAGTGGCAGATGGTGCGATCCATTGAGGGGTTGGAGCATGTAGAAATCCTGCGCCCTGGCTATGCCATTGAGTATGACATGGCCGATCCGCGTCAACTGGATGATTGCCTGGCGGTCAAGGGTGTACAGGGGTTGTACCTTGCCGGGCAGATCAACGGTACGACCGGCTATGAAGAGGCGGCAGCGCAGGGGTTGTATGCGGGCATGCAGGCAGCACGCTTTTGTCAAAATCAGCCTCCCGTTCACATCGACCGATCGCAAGCCTATTTGGGTGTCATGATTGATGACCTGATTACCCAGGGGGTCGATGAACCCTATCGCATGTTTACGTCCAGAGCGGAATTTCGTTTGCTGTTGCGCATTGACAATGCAGATGAACGGTTGACGCCACTGGCGCACACGCTTGGTCTGGTGGATGCACAGCGCTGGCAGATTTTTTCCGAAAAAATGGCGCACATTGCACAGATAAAGGTGCGTTTGCAGGGCGAGAAGGTAAAAACGGTTCGTATCTGTTCGGCAGACAGCCGTGAGCAAGGCGAGAAGATGCCGGAAAGTCGTACCGCCTGGGAGTGGTTAAAGCGAGAAGATGTTGACAGCGCGCAGATCCTCGCACAGGTGGGATTGCATCATTTAAGGGACGATTTGCTGGAAAGGGTGTTGACTGATATTCGCTATGAAGGGTATCTGTCCAAACAGGAGAGCGATGCCGACCGATTAAAGCATGTGGAAGCGGTGCGTATACCGCTTGACATGGCATGGCAGCAGATCCCTGGATTGTCTATTGAATTGCAACAAAAGCTTGATCGGGTGCGCCCTGTCAATTTGGGTCAGGCCAGTCGCATCCCTGGCATGACGCCGGCAGCCATCTCCCTTTTGATGGTCTATTTGCAGAGCAACAGTATGAACAGAGACACATGAATTCACGGCGTTGATTCAGTCAGGTTTTATACGTGTCTGCCCACACCTACAGGAAGGTACGGGTTGTGTTACAAGTGGATAATTCTCCCTATGCCCTGAAGTTGCTCCATGACTGGCAGGAGCCTGAGCGCTATTTTGCCTGCCACGCCAGTCCGCACTCCATGCGTTTGCGCGCCGCGCTGTGTTGCCTTGATTCCTTGACGCTCCATCTGCAGCAGAGTGCCAAGATACCGATCCAAGTCCGCATTGAAAAGCAGTATCGCCTTCCGAACGGATCGGCTGGGTCAAATGTGTGGTGGAGTGGTCAGCGTCTACTGCCAGTAAGTATGCCCATATTATCCCGTACTGCCTGGTTGCTGCAGGAGGACAGAGAACTGATTCTGGCCTACTCCGAGCTCTCTCTGCAGAATTTATCGGACGATCTCTGTACCGCCATTGAAGAGGGGGAGGAGCCTCTCGGTTTGCTGTTTCACGAGCGCTCTGGTGTTGTAGAGAGGACGGACTTGCAGATTGCGCAGGCCAATGTTCCAGAGTTGGCGCTTAGAAATCAGGAAGATTTGCAGACGGCATATTGGTGCCGGCGCTCCATATTTCAGGTTAACAGCCAATTTCGCGCGCGTATTGTAGAGCTATTTCTGACGGGATGTTGTGATGAAGCACTGGATTGACACCTTGCCCTGGCCAGTATTACGAGAGATTTTGCGCTTGATGCGTGTTGATCGGCCAATTGGTACTTGGTTGGTTCTTTGGCCGGCACTGTGGTCAGTATTTGCTTCAGTGAAACCGGAATTGCCAAATTGGCCTGTGGTTGTTATCTTTGCTTTGGGCTCATTCATTATGCGCTCGGCTGGGTGTGTTATCAATGACTTGGCAGATAAAGATTTTGATCCCTTGGTCGCCCGGACCAAGGACCGACCTCTGGCCTCGCGTCGTCTATCGGTCACTGTGGCCAAATGGGTGTTATTTGTTCTTCTGTCAATTGCATTGCTTCTGGCGCTTACCTTGAATGCCTTTGCCATTGAACTGAGTGTTGTTGGTGCATTTCTGGCGATCAGTTATCCCTTTACCAAGCGTTTCGTACATTGGCCACAATTTTATCTGGGGGCCGCTTTTGGTTGGGGGGTGATTGTTGCCTGGGGCGCACAGACAGGGGAATTGAGTGGTGTGGCCTGGTTGCTCTTTTTGGCTACCCTGACCTGGGCTGCAGCGTATGATACGCTTTATGCACTCATGGACATTGAAGATGATTTAAAAATAGGTGTTCGCTCTACAGCCATTTTGTTTGGACGATGGGCATTGGCGATGGTGGCATTGCTGTATGCGCTGACGCTTTTATTCCTGGTTGCTGCAGGTATTGTGCTCTCTCTCTCCATCACCTATTATTTGGTCATGGTTCTGGTAATGCTGCATATGCTATGGCAGATCAGAGTATCATCCAGGCAAGAGTATTTACGGGCCTTTTTAAGCAACAAATGGTTGGGTGCTCTTATTTTCCTGGGAATTTTACTTGGCTAGTCATTTGGCGGTTGCTGAGCACTTGGTGATCAGCAACCGCTGCATAAAAAAGCGGGTTATCCAGGCAAACCATCAGGCCGAGGTTGTGTGAGTGCTGTTGCAAAATTGACGATGAACAGTGCAAATGCACCAATCCATAGCAGTGCAGAAAGAGTAATCGCCTGCATTGGCCAGATTAATATGGCAAATACGCGGATACAAACAGCGGCAATGATCAGGTAAAAGGTGAGCGCAAAGGAAAAGCTGGCTTGCAAAGGTCGACCGGTATGGGCAAGAGATACACGGCCCATGATACCCAGAGTGAACAGGCCCATGGCGCCAATCGTTAAGGCATGCAGAGCGGCTGTCGGTGGGAGCCAATGCAGGGTTTGGCTGATCCCGCGTAACATGAGGCCAATGACCAGCCATGCATATCCCACATGCAGAACCCAGAGAATGGGAATTTTTAGCGTCTTGAGGGTATGCCACAATGAGAGTCGCCACGCTTGTACGAGTGCTGCTACACACAGGATCACCCCGCCGACAGCGTTGTAGGGATCATATAGGTCACTGAGGACGATGGCAGTCAGAGTGACGGCGCCGGCGATTTCCAGTGCTGGTTTGATGGGAATGGGTGGTAACATTTCTGTATTGGCGAGAGCGTTTCTGGTAAACATGGGCATGATATGTCCGCCGACCATCACAAGAAAAAAGACGATGGCGTCGATGCCAACATAAAGACCACGCTGAGCACTTTCCTGCCATATTCCAACGAATTGCCCGTGGTAGAGAAGGTTACCAAGGGCCAGGAGAGCCAGCAACAGCGGGAAAATGCGATGTACCTTGTTTCCGGTATTCCAGAGCGTTGGGGTTGTTGTTGCCACCAGGGCGATGCAAAATAGGAGGTCACCTCCTGCAACCAGCCAAGCGGGTAGCCAGGGTGAACACAGCATGCTGAAGCGCCCGAGCAACCAGGAGAGAAAGAGGAGTTTCAGTGGCGTGCCAGTCAGCGCTGGTTTTCGTGACCAGTTTGGCGACGCTGTCAGCAAAAAGCCTGCTGCGCTGGCCCCGATAAAGCCATAGAGCATTTCATGACCATGCCAGAGTGGTGAGCGCATGGCATCCAGGGTGGAATCGGCACTGTTGAGCAGGTAAAGCCAAAGCGAAATCATGGCAAGCGACCAGACGCCCGCACCAAGAAAAAATGGGCGGAAGCCGTAGGCAAAGAGAACAGATTGGCGTGCTGAAGATGGATTCATGATACTCCCTTTTGGATGGTGATTCATCATTGGTGTCGGCTTTGAAATTAACCCATTGTTGCGTTAAGATCAATTAAAAAGGGGCTTCATGATCCGTTTGCTTTGCATCAAAATCTGCTGCGCATTTGATACTGGATGTCCAAGATCTGTATTGAGTGGCCAGATCGTGTTACCTCTGAAATGATGACAGGATTGGAGTGATGCCGACAATTCCGAGAGTCCACATCTCAACCGCATTGGCAGATGGTGTAACAGTATTGCCAGATGAGGCAGTAGAGCGCTATTTATTAAAGACACTGCGTTTATCGGTTGGTGCTGTTGTGTATTTATTTGATGGAACGATCAGCGCTGAGTGGAAAGCAGTCATTGAAACTGTTCAGCCATTGCGCTTACGACTGGTTGAATTTACAGAGAAGAATGTTGAGTCTGCACTGCATATTTCGGTAGCGCTTTGTATATGTAAGGCAGAGGCGATGGAATATTCTCTACAGAAGCTGACAGAATTAGGTGCAAATCGCTTAATACTATTGAACTGTACACATAGTACCAGTCACGGTCAATCAAATTTGAATGAGAATCGTCTCCGTCGTTTGCATAGAATTGCTGTAGAGGCATCAGAACAATGTGGTAGAGTTATCGTCCCTGAGCTGAATGTGGCAACCAGTTGGCAACAGTTCAGTCGATTGTTGCACCCTGGTTTGCGCATTGTTCTTAAAGAACGTGGGGCGGATGTACAGCCGCTTTGCAAAGATCTGGGTCCGACAAGCTTTATTACAGTTCTCGTTGGTCCTGAAGGAGGGTTTGCCAGCCAGGAATTGGATACGGCAATCCATACATATCAATTTATTCCCGTACATTTGGGGCCTCGGATATTGCGCTGTGAAACGGCTGTTCTGAGTGCAGTTTCCCTTTGTCAAGCGATATGGGGTGATTTTAGTGGCGATAGAATGGCTTGATTGCAAATCCAACCTGCTGCAAGGTAATCAGTGGCATGAATAGCACGTATCGTTTATATATATTGCCAGTATTGGTTGCGCTTTTATTATTGATTGCGCTGTACCTTGATCTTTTGCCACGCTCAAATACTGTGCAGTCGGATACGCGACTTGCAATGGGTACGTTGGTTACCATTTCCGTATGGGGTGTTCCACAAGTAAAAGCTGAGCAAGCAATGCAAAAGGCATTTATGCACATTGCGCGTTTGGAGGAGGTGCTTGCCTGGCAACGCCCTTCCTCAGAGGTGCGCAAAATCAACCAGGATTCACGTGGAACCTGGTTGCCAGTGAGCGAAGAATTGGCCAAGCTTGTTGAGCTGGGGCTGAGGGTGACAGAGTTAAGTCACGGTGCTTTTTCTGTAGGACTGCAACCTCTCACTGCCCTTTGGGGGTTTTCGTCCGATCAGCCGAGAAGCGAACCACCTCCACCGGCCATGATTGCTGCATGGCTTGCGGCATATCCCGCTCTGCAAGCGGTGCAGTTGCGCAAGAATCATGATGGTGCCTACCAGATAAAGCTGCAGAATGACAGTGTTGGGCTGGATCTGGGTGCCGTTGGCAAAGGATACGCAATTGATCAGGCGATTGCGGTATTGCAACAAGAGGGGGTTATGAATGCGATTATCAATGCGGGTGGGGATTTGCGGGTGATTGGTTCCAAAGGTGCGCAACCTTGGCGGATAGGGTTGCAGAATCCCAGAGAACCAGAGCACATTGTTTCGCAGTCACTGCTGCGGGGCAATGTTGCCATGATGACCTCTGGTGATTATGAACGATACTTCATTTTCGAGGGCAAGCGCTATCACCACATTCTGGATCCCGTAACGGGTTATCCTGCCCAATCCGGTTTGAGCTCCGTATCGGTTCAGGGTCAAAATGCCTCTCTGATTAATGGCCTTTCAACGGCACTTTTTGTACTGGGTGCCAAAGAGGGAATGCCGTTATTGGCTGCTGTTCCGGGTAGTGAGGCGCTGTTGATCGATCTGGATGGTCAACGTGTGCAGAGCAAGGGCTTTGTTGTTGACTGGCTGCAACAGTGAAATGTGGTACTCGACCTGGTATCGTGCTGTTGGTGAGATGCTGGTGATTGTCAACAGGGCGATGACTGCCCTGGACCGCCTGTTGGTCCTACTGACTGCACTGACAATCTTGCTGCTTGTTCTCTGGATTGCATGGCAACCAAAGGGAAGTCGTGCTGTTGTGTTGTTGGATAATCAGATCGTGCGGCACCTTTCGCTCGCTGAAGATTCCCTGACCGAACTGGTTGGTCACTTGGGAATGGTGAAAATTCAGGTCACGGAGGGACGGATACGACTGCTTGAGTACGATTCACCCCGCATGATAGGCAGCAAAACAGGTTGGATCCAGAATCGTGGTGCCGTGTTGGCCTGTATCCCTTGTGGTATCTTGATCCGTATTGATGGTGCAGCAGAAAACAAAGCAGATGACATGCAGTGGGATGGAGTTGCCAGATGAAAACCACTCGACTGCCCAGAAGAGAGCTATTGATTGCCTATCTGGCTGCCGCAGCAGCGTGTACCCATCTCATTGAAGCGGCTTTGCCGGCTTTTGGTCCATGGTTCAAGCCGGGCTTGGCGAATACCTTTACGGTGGTTGCCCTGTATGGGCTGGGTTTGCACGCTGCAGTTGCGGTTACGATTATACGCGTACTGGTCAGTTCTCTCTTAATGGGAACACTGCTATCGCCTTCTTTTATGATGAGTTTGAGTGGAGCATTGGGTGTTGTTATGGCAATGAGTCTGTTTGCCTCTCTGCGCAATCGTGCCGTTCTTGACAGCAGTGCCAAAGTGCGCGCTGCTGCGCAAAGAGAATGGACGCTTGGGCCAATTGGTGCCTCGCTTCTATGTTCATTGGCGCATATCGTGATGCAGCTCTTTGCGGCTTGGTTGATTGTGATTGGCCATGCGGGTGTTTGGCTCCTTTTGCCCTGGCTCCTGATTGGCGCATGGTTGACCGGGATAATCAATGGTTTTCTGGCACATGCAATTCTCACCCGTACTGGCTTCAGGCTGATTGCAGAGGTAGGACGATGAGACCTGTTCAGCGGGATAGAATCGCATCAGCCGTTGCCTCTGTTCTCATGCATACGCTCCTGGCTTTTCTCCTATGGCTTGGACTAACAGAATGGGATCATGAGTCTGTTAAAGATCCTGTACAGTTTGTTGAACTGGTCCAGATGCCAAAGCTGGAAGAGCCTGAACCGACCACACCGGCAGCACTCTCTACCGCCAATCATCATTCTGATCAAGAGAAGCCTAGGCAGATACATCCCGTTGAGCCGCAAGAGACACCGTCCAGCCCTTCGAAGGAGAGATCCCGCAAAATTCCCGATCCTGTCATTCCACCAAAAAGTGTTGCCAAACCAGCAAACAGTAAAGCTGCTGCCAAACCCATTTCTGACAAGAAGGCAATGCTGAAAAAGGGTGAAAAGGAAGATGTCGAAGAGATAAAAGAGGATAATCCCCCGGCGCAGATAGCAATTCCACTCAGCTTGACACCTTCCTTGGAGGCGGTCGCACGTTGGGATCGGGAAAGAAGAGTGCGCTCTCAAAATCGTGCGACTCACACTGGAGAAGAGATCGTCGATATAAACACCAAGAGTGCACAGTTCGGGGACTATTTTGCCCGCGTCAAGCAACGAATCACGTGGAGCTGGATTTATCCGCAACAGGCAAAAAATGAAGGGCTGTCAGGTAACGTTGATCTGATATTTACCATCAATCGGGAAGGCAAGGTGGTGGAGGTCAAGGTCACCCGCAGCTCTGGCGTACCTGTTCTGGATCAGGAGGCTGTTGCAGCAGTGCGCAAAGCCGCTCCATTTGAACCCTTGCCTGAGGATTGGCAGCCTGCCAAGATGATTATTCGCTCAACGTTTGAGTATGTACTCAGCAATGCGGGCATGAGAATTGTGCGCTAAGGTAGTGATGGACCAACGCACAATGGACAAAAAGGTTTCACGGGAAACCTACCCAATTCAGAGCAGGCGACCATCTTGCAAGTTTCGACGGAGCAAAATCCACTGTATGGCACCTGCCAGCAGTTCCAGTGTTTGCACAGAATAAAATGTGCGATCCAAATCGCCATGCATTGCTTTATTGGCAAGATAAATGGCACAGGGCAAAAGGACGAGCAAGCCATTGCCTGCCAGAATCGGCATGCGTGCTTTCTTGGCCTCAAGGCGTGGCAGGTAACCGCCACGATCCATCCGCATGCCAGTGAACGCTGTGATTGCCATGGCCGGTATGAACAGGAACAGACCAGAGACGATAAAATGTTTGACCTGGACCACCGCTTGTGTAGATAAAAAAAGCTCGGCAGTGATGCTTGATAACCAGAAAACCGTCACACATAAAAAGGCCAAATAGGCAGAAAATCGATGCAGTTGCTTGGTCATAGTCCCCTCATGGCAAGCCAAATCAGGCGGTGGATCTTGCAGGATATTTGCGCAAGGTTTGCGTTACTGTAACGATAATATTTGAGGAGGGCAAAGAAATTTACGATGGAACTCAACATGGCACTGTGTCAACAACTGGCGCATGCACTGCTTGCCTACTACGACAAACACGCCCGTTCGTTACCCTGGCGTGGCGAAAATGATTTGTACCGGATCTGGATCTCAGAAATCATGCTGCAACAAACTGGGGTTTCTGCCGTAGAGAAATACTATCCGAAATTTTTATCCCACTTTCCAGATGTACAGACGTTGGCGCAGGCGCCATTGCAATCGCTTCTTTTGCACTGGCAAGGGTTGGGATATTACCAACGCGCACACCATTTGCACCGTGCTGCACACTACATCATTCAAGAGTGGCAGGGTATTCTGCCAGAAGAGAGAGAGTTATGGTTAAAGGTGCCAGGTGTCGGACCGTCGACGGCCAGCGCCATTTTGGCCATTGGCCGCAATCAACCGCATGCCATTCTGGATGGCAATGTAAAACGGGTGCTGGCACGTTTCCTGGCCTTGCAAGAGTCGATTGATGGCCGTTCTGGCCAGAAAATCCTTTGGCAGGCAGCCGCACGGTTGACATCAAAAATCAGACCGGGTGACTATGCCCAAGCCATTATGGATTTAGGGGCCACGGTATGCACGCGCACGCAACCCCGTTGTGACCAGTGTCCGTGGCAAATGGCCTGCGTGGCCTGCAATGCGGGCAATCCCAGCGCCTACCCCCTACGCAATACGAAAAAAGCCAAGCCAAATAAATGTGAAGTCGCCCTCCTCTTTTATAATTCTGAAGATAAATTCTACTTTGAACAACGATCAGAAAAAGGTCTGCTGGCCTCCCTGTGGCAACCATGCAGTCTGCCCTGGTCAGCGGACCGCGCCAGACCGGACGCAGCAACCATTCGAAGCCTAGTGCAGGAGAGCTTTGCGGGCCACGTTGAAGGTGCAGTCGAACTGCTGACACCGGTAGAGCACCTTTTTACCCACTTCAAGCTGACCGTTTATCCCTATCGATTCAGAGTGCATAGATTGTTCGAACGTGCCCCGTATTGCTGGTTGCCACAGGTTGAATGGGCGCAGCTACCCATGGCGACTTTACACCAAAAGGTGATGCACAGTTCTTTGATCACGAAACCTCTGCCTGGATAGTGTATCTTTATGGAAATTCACGACTTATAAATAACCGTGCCCGGATGCAATTGAGTTCTTGCGAGCCGTGCAGACGCGTGGTAACGTAACCAATTCTCGCCATATTTGTCAGGAGTGGAACATGTTGACGATTTTAAATTTGCTTCCGGTTGGGGTGCTGGGTTGGATTGTCTGGCAGGCGTACAAGGGTGGAACCGCCCATGATCGTGTTGATGCCTATTTTCAGAAATACCGCCATCACACCAATCGAAAATTTCACAATTTTTTTGGGATTCCCTCTGCTGATTTGTAAAGGGGGTGCGGGTTATGGCAAAGAAGCGTGTGGGTGTTGTGCTGTCCGGGTGCGGTGTTTTTGACGGTGCTGAGATTTATGAGGCAAGTTTGACCCTCTACTTTTTGGACCGGGCGGGGGTTGAGGTGTTCTGTTTTGCCCCCAATCGGGAACAGCACCATGTCATCAACCATTTGACCGGCGCGGAGATGGCGGAAACGCGCAATGTTCTGGTTGAGGCGGCCCGCTTGGCACGCGGCAAAATTCAGGATCTGGCGCTTGCCGAGGCGGAAAATCTGGATGCCGTCATTCTTCCGGGTGGCTTTGGTGCGGCCAAAAATCTCTCTGATCTCGCTTTTGCTTCTGACAAGCCGCAGATCATTCCCGAATTGGCCAGTTTGTTGCGGGCTTTGCATGGCAGTGGCAAGCCAATTGGTGCCATCTGCATCTCTCCTGCGGTCATTGCCTTGGCTCTGGCCGACAAAGGGGTTTTGCTGACCATTGGGGATGACCGTGAGACGGCTGCCGGCATTACGGCAACCGGTAATCGCCATCAAGAGAGCACCTTTCGTGACATTGTGGTGGATCACACGCATAAAGTGGTATCCACTTCCGCCTACATGTGTGCTTCCAGCATCAGCGAGGCGGGCCTGGGTATTGAAAAGCTGGTTGCGCAGGTTTTGGCATGGTGTTGACCGACAAGCCTGTGGCACGGGTTATTTTTGCTGCCAGTGAAGCCAATGCAGACCTGCTCTATGCAACGGGTTTTTTTGTACCAGATCCCTTTTGGTACATTCGCGATAATACGGGGGCCACGCATATCATTCTGAGCGCCTTGGAGGTGGATCGCGGGCGCCGCAGCGCGCGTGTCGATCACGTTCATGAATGGTCAGCCCTGCTGGAGCAGTGTCAACGCAGCCAAAGCGGCTTGGCCAACCTGTCGGACAAGGCGGCCATCGCCTGCTTTTTGAGGGTACTGCAGATAGAGCGCTTTGTTGTTCCGCACGATTTTCCGGTGCAACTGGCGGACTATTTTCGCGCTCAGTCCTTTGAGGTTCTGGTGCAAGAGGAGCCCTTTTGGCCGGAGAGAGCGTGCAAGCGTCCAGAGGAGGTTGCGGCCATTGTCGAGGCGTTGCGCTTGACAGCACAGGCCATTACGGTTGGCATTGACTGTATTGCTGCGGCGACGATTGGTCAGGATGGGCTGCTCTATTGGCGCAATCAACCCCTGAGCAGTGAGAGGGTGCGCGGTGAAATTCATGCCTTTCTGGTGCGCAACGAAGCGGTACCGCAGAGGACGATTGTTGCAGGGGGACGCCAGGGGGCCGATCCCCACGAGGTAGGTTCTGGACCGTTGCCCGCCCACCAGCCGATTATTCTGGATGTGTTTCCACGCATGATGCACAACGGCTATTGGGGGGATATGACCCGTACCGTATGCCGTGGCCAGGCGAGCGAACGCTGTCAGAGGGCATGGCAGGCGGTAAAAGAGGCGCAAGAGTTGGCATGCAGCCAGATTCGCCATCAGGCCGATGGGCACGGCATTCACAATGCGGTCATTCACCATCTCAATCAGGCCGGATTCCGCACAGGACGCACGGCAGAAGGGTTGCAGGAGGGGTTTTTCCACGGTACCGGGCATGGCGTGGGGCTGGAGATTCACGAGTTGCCGCGCATCTCTGCACGGCCTTTCGTCTTGCAGACAGGGCAGGTGGTGACGGTGGAACCGGGCCTGTACTACCCGGACATGGGTGGCATTCGCCTTGAGGATGTGGTGCTGGTCGAAGAGCATGGTTGCCGCATGCTCTCCGATTTGCCAAAATTTTTGACCGTATGACCGTTTGGCGCGCTATTCCTTATCACTGCCATTGGCGCGCATGACACTCGATTGGATCGGGTGCCACCCCTTGTAGAGCAGACCGGCATGGCCATCGATGCCGATGGCCTCCCCAGCACGAATCGTCTCTCCGTCCACTTCACAACGGTCTTCACTCTGCCGGATATTCAGGCTGGCACAACCCACGACACAGGTTTTTTCCAGACGAGCGGCCACGATGGCGGCGTGTGAGGTTTGACCGCCCCGTGTGGTCAGCAGACCATCGGCCAG
Organism: Magnetococcales bacterium; assembly: GCA_002753095.1. GTDB lineage: Bacteria > Pseudomonadota > Magnetococcia > Magnetococcales > Magnetaquicoccaceae > Magnetaquicoccus. The sequence continues at coordinate 33,339 of PDZU01000003.1, read as the reverse complement.
GGAAATCTCTTTGATGTCGTCTGGAACGGTATCATAGCGGATCAGGATCAAGGGTGTTTCAGGATTCTTACTCCGATAATGCTGCACCTGCTCCAGGTTGAAGACGGCCAAGCCGCACAGGGCCCCTCCGCTGACGCCCAGGCCACGCGCCAAACGACTCTGCTTCAATTGGGGTGTCTCCCGAAAACGATGATAGACTGCTGCACCATGCTTGGCGGTCAGCATGTCGCGGCTTTGCAGCAAAAAGAGGTTGTGTGCTTCCGGTCCATCAAAGGTAAATTCAATCTCCTGGGGGTTCCAGCCCTCATCGTAGACCAAATGCTGGGCAATACGGTGCAACTGTTTATAGATGGATGGGTAACAATGTTCCAGACTGGTGCAGGGATCGCGCTGATCATAGTGGCTTTGTTCCAGAGAGATCGGATTGGTGGTAACCAGTCCCCCGACGATGTCTTCGCCCTGATTGCCCGCTGTATAATCCCCCCATAACAAAACCCGATCCAATTTACGATGGGGATGGCCGGTAAAGAGCACCCCGGATCCGGCCTGATCATGCAGATTGCCATAGACCATGCGTTGCAAGACCACCGCTGTGCCCCATTCGTCGGCAATATCCATGATGCGGCGATACTCCTTGGCTTTGGTGGCGTTCCAGGAGGCGATTACCTGCTGTATGGCGGCAATGAGCTGTTCCCAGGGATCCATGGGCAGGGGAATCTGCAACTGCAGGGCGGTTTGGTGGTATTCTTGTGCCAATTGGGCCATCTGTTCGGCAGTGAATTCCCGCTTGCGTTTCAGGCCATGACGCACCTTGGCGGCCCACATCAGATCGCTGAAGGCGCTGCGGGGCGCGTTGAAAGACATGCTCCAGGACTGTACAAAGCGGCGATAGTTGTCCCAGGCAAAGAAGCGACTGCCGTAGGCATGTTCCAGGCCGGCGACAATTTCCTGGTTGATACCAACGTTATGGATGGTTTGCATCATGCCCGGCATGGAGATCAGGGCACCACTGCGCACCGAGAGCAGCAAGGGCGCTTCTGGATGGCCGAAGCGCAGCCCGGTTTCGCACTCAATTTTCGCTACCTGCCGGCGCAAGCGTTCCATGAAATCCTCCTGCGCCGGGGCAAAGGAGTGAATGACCTGTTGACAGCGAAAATATTCGGTGGTGAGGATAACGCCAGGCGGGACGGGGGCCTGACTGCGCACCAACTCAACCAGATTGAACCCTTTATTGCCGAGGTGGATCAAGGTTCTGGTACGTTGATCTGGAGTATGGAGGGGACAAAACAGTTTGGCCGGATCATAGGTCATGATGCCGGTCAACAGGTCGGGGGAGAGGGATTCTTGTTGTTGTAGCAGCACGCGGCGCAAACGGGTAATCAACAGGTCAAAGGCTTGCAAACCAAAGGTTTCGGCGATCAAGTCGCGCAAAAAGGCTTCGCTGATGCGTTCCAGGGTGGCCACCTCATCCTCATCCTTGAGCGCTGCATAACGGGGCACCAACATCTCCTGGGGAATCATGGAGGCGATGATAGCCAGATTATCGCGATGATGGGTGGTGTAGTAGGTGTGGATGACATCCTTGATGCCATCGGAAAAGTTGCGAAAAATATCCAGGTACTGATGGAAGGAGAACTGGTTCAACTCCAGAAAGCGATCCAGCACCTCGCACATGTTCTCCATGCGCCGCGAGACGATGCCATCCAGTCTGAGAGAGCGCAGGAATATTTTTAGATATTTTGAGACCTTGAAGAAGGTTGCACGGGTGACAAAGGTTTCCGGAATGCGGGTATGCAGGGTTTCCAGATCCAGCTTGGCCAGATTTTCCAGGCGGAAACTCAGCGCGATGGCGTCAAATTTCATCTCCTGATAGCAGCCGTATACCGACGGAATATCCACGGCGATATGGCGTTTTTGAAAAATCTCCTCGCGAATGGGGAACTGTTCGTTGCTGAGAATGACCTCCTTGAGGGACTCCAGGGCATTGAGGGTGGCTTCCAGGCGACTGTAACCGGTAACCCCTTTTTCCAGAATCGCCAGCAGTGGGGTAATGCGTGGGATGCCGTGCCCGATGGCTTGCAACAACGGGGCGCGAATACCCAGGAAGCCCAGGTTATACTTGAGATCCAGCAGATGGTACAGGCGGATCAACAGGATGACGCGCCGTCGATCTTCTTCGGGAAACTCCGTGCGGGAGAGGATATTTTGTTGCAATTTTTCGTTGGACCAGAGCAGGGGAGAGCTCTCTTTGGCGGTGTCATCCAGTTCATTGACCTCCCCATGGGCGCAGAGCGCCTTGACCAGTTGATGCACGCCATCGAACCAGGGGCCGGAAGGGGTAATGTCGGCCAGGATAGCGGCTGAGACGATGCCTTCCAACACGGTCACATTGCCGGTGCGCCAGTAGATGAAGATGTTTTGCACCAGATCGACAATGCGGTTGGTGCTTTCCACATGGCACTGTTTGCGCAAAAAATGGATGAGCCGATCCTGGCGACGGGAAATTTCATCCAGTTCTGTGGAGACATCGCGCAGTTCGCCTTCCGCACCAATTTCGTTATAGTAGACGGGCAACAAACGGGCAAATTGCTTGAAAAGGTTATAGATAGGGCGGATTTCGCTATTGAGGAGATGGGTAATCTCCTTTTGGAACATGTCGGTGTCGCGGATCAAGACCCCACTGAGTTTCAGGTTGATGATCAGGGCCGACAGGAGGGTAGAAGACCATTTGGGATTATGGCAGATCAGCCGGATCCAGACGCGAATGTTGTACAGGTGCGAGGGGTTACAGAGCGGTTGCCAGTCATCGCTGACGCCGCGAAAGGCGCTGTATTGGAAGCCGAAGCGGACCACTTGTCCCAAAAAGGCTTCGACGAGTTGACTGTCGTCGTGCTTGAACACTTCGGCGCCAAGGACTTCGATATTTTGCAGGGCGGTGCGGGGATATTTGACCACATAGGCTTTGAGAAAGGAGAAGGCGCGCAGCAGAGAGCCGTGGATTTCGGCAAAATTCTGTTCCAGTTCCACCAGGTGGACGAGGCTGCGATTGATTTCGCGCAGGGTCTCTTCATGGATCAAGGGCAGGCCGTCCGTCTCCATGATATGGAACAGGAAGCGCAATTTCCGTTCTTCGATCAATTGTTGATCGCTGGCCGAGAATTCGCCGCTGGTTTGGCCCAACTGATCGGCGGCATTGCGATAGCCGCGCACAATATCGGTAAAACTGGGCAACTGGACCAATTTGGCGAGCAGGGCCAGGTCATGTGGTTGGGTAGCCAACTCTTCCAGTGCCAGCAATGCCCCGCGCAGGGCGCGGTGCGAGATGTCATCGCAGGGGTGGGTATTGCGGACGGCAAACCATTCGGGATCGGATTGGTGCAACCAGTACTGATAGGTTGCCAGCAAAGAACGAATGGCCAGCATGCAGATGGGTTTGGGATCCAGGGGACAGGTTGTGTAACGGCCTGGGGTATTGACCTTGCGCAGCAACTGCAGCACGGTACGGCGCAGGGGATTATGGGATTGGGCCAGGAGCAGGAGACGTTCCACCGAGAGGGCTGCCAGGGTATGGAAGAGGCGATCAAAGGCCGAGGCATAATCGGGCAGGCGTGCCGGTGGGATCAACGACACCATTTTGTCGACATAGGCGGTCAACCCTTCCAGGGCCAGATGGGCGTAGCTCTCTTGATTGACCTCCTGCAGGGCCAGCAAAAAGAGGTCACAAAAGAGGGCAAAGCAGTCTGGTCCCCGCTGGTCATTGCTGAAGCGGTTGGCATTTTTCAGGACAAAGCCGCGCAACTCTGGGAGCAGAATACGCCAGTTGCGAAATGGGTGGTTCCATTCGGTCAACAAGCGGTCCAGCACTTTGAGGATACCGGCATCGCGCCCCACCACGGTGCGCAGGATCTCCTGGCGCGGATCGATGGTAATTTTGCTGACGGAGGTTTCGCGCAGATTGGCGCGCAGTGCGCCAGAATCGGGTTGACGGGGTGGGCTATCGAAAAAATAGGTATGGATCATGGTGGGCGCACGGTGGGGGCTGCAGGGAAAAGAGAGGGACAAGGATATGCAGAGGCGTCTACGCGAATCCTTTCTTCCTGGGTGAATTCACGGCATACTGCGGCCTGAATCTTTTTGGATCAACAGCCCATGTCAGAAATGACCGCATGCCTCAGATTCGCGTTACCGAAACCGTCCCTTTCAGCCAAAGCCAGATGTATCATCTGGTTGTGGATGTGGAGCGCTATCCAGATTTTCTGCCCTGGTGTGTGAAAAGCCGCGTACTGGAACGGAACGAAAACCAATTTTTAGCGGAACTGACAGTCGCCTTCAAGGGGATTCGCGAAAGCTTTCAGACCTTGGACATTTTGACCCCGGAACACAAGGTGGAGGTCAATTTGCGCTCGGGACCGTTTCGCTATCTGGCCAGCACCTGGACCTTTACGCCGCTGGACCCGCAACGGACCCGGATTGATTTTTTTATCGACTTCACCTTCCAAAGCCGGATGAAAGAGATGTTGCTTGGGCCTGTTTTTACGCAGATTTCCAAGCAGATGGTGAACGCCTTTTGTTGTCGTGCTGCCACCATATTCAACGCACGCAACGCCCCTTCCTCCAACCAAATATAAGAAAATGGCCCGTTATAGCGCTTCCACAGTGGTTCCTTTCACCCCGGAGCAGATGTATAACCTAGTGGTGGATATGGATCGTTATCCAGAATTTTTGCCCTGGTGTTCTCAGGCGCGCAAGTATGAGTGTACGGACAGCAGTTTCAAATCGGAAATGACTTTTGCCTTTAAAGCGATACGGGAGACATTTTACACGGTTGATCGTGTTGAGGTCAACCGCCGCATCACCATCACGCTGACCTCTGGTCCTTTTCGGCACCTGGAGAGCGAGTGGCAGTTTACCCCGCTAGAGAATGGAACAAAAGTTGATTTTTTCATTGATTTTAATTTCAAGAGCAAGCTGATTGACTTGACGATTGGACCGGTATTTGGGGAGGCCTCCAAGCGGATGGTGGAGGCTTTCAAGCAACGGGCGCAGACGGTTTATCGCAACGCTTAAATGGTCGCATCCGCAGGGATGGGACGCAGCCTGGATGGGAAAGGGTGGATCATGCGTACAATAGGGTGGATGGGATGCCTGATCAGTGTGCTGTTGTGGCCGCAATTGGGTTGGAGTGAACCGGTCGCCAAGGCAGGCAACTGGACGTTGCGTCTGGAAGAGGTGGACAAGGCGCTGGCGGACAAGTTGCATGAACTGCGGGAGTCGCGCATTCAGGAGATGGTGGTAGAGCATCTTCTGGAGGCGGAGGCCAAAGCCAAAGGGGTGAGTGCCAACGAGTTGTTGGAAAAGCAGGTGGATGCCAAGGTTGTTCCGCCCAGCAAGGAGGAGGTGGCACAGTTTATCGCCGCCAATCGCAGCCGCTTGCCCAATGAAGGGCAGGGCATGGAAGACAAGATTCGTGAGTTCATGCTCGACAAGAAGAAAGATATGGCGCGGGATGCCTATCTGAAAGAGTTGTGGGACAAGAACAAGGTAGAGATATTGCTGAAGCCACCACGGGTCACAGTGAGTGCTCCCGATGACTTGGCGCGGGGCAAGGCGGATGCACCGATCACGCTGATTGAGTTTTCTGATTTTGAGTGCCCCTACTGTCGTCGTGCGCAGCCGGTTCTGAAAGAGTTGGAGAAGGCTTACGGGGATAAAATTCGCTTTGTTTTTCGTCATTATCCTCTTTCCTTCCACCAGCAGGCGCCAAAAGCGTCGGAAGCGGCCCAGTGTGCCGCCGATCAGGGACAGTTTTGGCCATTTCATGCGGCCTTGTTCAGCGAGGGGGTCTCTCTGGCTCCGGCTGACCTGAAAAAAACCGCCGGCAAACTGGGCTTGAATCAGGCCACCTTTGATGCGTGCCTGGACAGTGGCCGTCATGCCGGGCGGGTGGAAAAGGACAGTGATGAGGGTAAAAAGTTGGGCATTACCGGCACCCCGACCTTTTTTGTCAATGGCATTCGTCTGGTGGGGGCGGTACCGTTGGATCGTTTCAAGCAGGTGATTGACGACGAGTTGCAGGGTAAAAAATAGCAGGCGCACTTTGGTGAGTGATCGGAGGGATCGGCCTCCGACCACTCACCGATCAATCGCTGATCTGCACCTCTTGGGCGATCACCTCACCCTCACGCATCAAAAAGCCGTTCATTTCCATTCGTCCGCTGGTCATCAAGGAAACAATCAAATACAAGGCATCCGGGTAGTGGGCCTGTTGCCGATCCAGTGCCGAGGGAACCGCTGCGCTGTCTGGGTGGCTGTGGTAGATGGCCACCAATTCTTGGTTGTGTTCGCGCAGTTGCCGCAACACTTGGATCAACTCGCTTTCGTCCGCCCAAAAGCGGCGTCCATCGTGGGACTGGTTGGATAACGGGTGCCAGGCGGTGGCTGTTTTGCCCTGGCCGGAGAGCAGGCCAACGCATTCTGCTGGCAAGGCGCGGCGGGCATGGTCCAGGATACGATTGAGAAGGGGGCGGGGTATGGTCCACATGGTCTGCAGTCCTTCCGGGTTATCGGTTGCACTTTGCGGCATGATCAGGCACAGTGATAATATTCGATAATCGAGCGTGCGCCCCATCATCGGCTCACAGCCTCGGAGGGTAGGGTGGATGGCCTGCCAGCGTCAAGGGCGCATGGGTTGGCTTGCCAGATGAATCGGTTCTCTGTTGCCAGTGAAGATCATGAAGGCATATTTGCAAAGATTAAATCCCGAAAATGGGCAGATTTGGTATTACTCGGTACTGGTTCAGCGGGATCTGCTGGGGCAATGGCAGGTGATCCGCGAATGGGGTCGGAGCGGTTCACCGGGTACGGTACGGCATATGCCCTATGAAGATTATTTGCAAGCCTCGGAGGGGTTGAGCCAGTTGCTGGAACAGTTGGTCAAACGTGGCTATCATGTGGTGATGCGCGAAGGGTCGAAACCGGCCCTGGCGGCCTATCTGAAGGGAGAGAATGACCATGACTCTGATTCATGAGATTATTGAAAGCGGCCCGTTACAGGTCAATTGCCAACTGCTTGCTGCCAAGGAGAGTGGTGAGGCTCTGTTGATTGATCCGGGTGGGGATGCCAATCGTCTGTTGAAGATATTGGAGCGCTCTGGCTTGCGTTTGACCCACATTCTCAATACGCATGGCCATTTTGACCATATTGGTGCGGTAGCGGAGTTGCAGGAGAAGACGGGTTGTCAGTTTTGGATACACGAGGCGGACCGTTTGTTGGTGGAGGCGGCCCCGGCCCATGCGGCCTCCTGGGGACTTCCCTTTGGCAAGGTGCCGCGCATGGACCGCACGCTGCATGATCAGGAGAAGTTGACCATTGCCGGGGTGGAGTTGGAGGTGATTCACACCCCTGGACATACCCAAGGGGGGGTCTGTTTGCGGTGGGGACAGGAGCTTGCGACTGGTGATACACTGTTTGCCGGTTCTGTAGGCCGGACCGATCTGCCCGGCGGCAACACCGGTCGCCTGCTGCAGTCGATTCGTACCCGTTTGTTGACTCTGGACAACAAAGTTGTGTGTCATCCGGGGCATGGACCCGCCACGACCATCGGACGGGAAAAGAACAGCAACCCTTATTTGTGATTGTCCGGTGCGGTTGCTTAACCGGGGCTTGTTTCCGCCAACAGGCGTTGCACCAGGGCCTCCAATTCGGCGGGTGAGAGATATTCCAGGATTACTTTGCCTTTGCCGCGCACCTGGGTGATGGTCACTTTGCTGCCCAAAGTGGTGGCAAGGCGGCTTTCCATCTCCACGATGGCCGGTTCCCGATGGCGACCACGGGGGGGGCTGATCGGTTTTTGCTCCTCACCGTTGTTGGCCGTTTCCCGGCCATCCGGCATTTCTCCCCGTTCCCGGCGTACCAGCACTTCGGTTTCCCGCACCGACAAACCTTGCACGGCCACCTCTTCCGCCAACTGGATCAAGCGCTCTGGTTGTTCTTCCAGGCCCAGCAAAGCGCGGGCATGGCCGGTGCTGAGCGTGCCATTGGCGACCCAGTTCATGACCGGTTCGGGCAGACGCAGCAGACGCAGCAGGTTGGTGATGGCCATGCGACTTTTGCCGACGCGGCGGCCAATTTTTTTGTGGCTGTAGTCAAACTCCCGCATCAGGAGGTCATAGCCTTTGGCCGCTTCGATGGGGTTGAGATCCTCGCGCTGCACGTTTTCCAGGATGGCCACCTCCAGGGATTCGCCATCGTCCATGGCCCGAACCAGAACGGGAACCTTTGTCAGACCGGCGATGGCTGCTGCCCGCCAGCGGCGCTCGCCGGCAATCAGTTCGTAGCGTTCGCCCTGTTCACCCAGGGGGCGGACCAGAATGGGCTGCAGGATGCCTTGTGCCCGGATCGATTCGGCCAGCTCTTCCAGGGCCACCGGATCCATATCCCCGCGCGGTTGGCGGGGGTTGGGTTGGAGATGATCCAGAGGCACAAAGCGGACCGCCTCCTGCTCTGTTTGCAGCAGGGCTGCATCGCCCAAGAGGGAGCCCAGGCCGCGGCCCAGAGTCATGGTTTCCATGGTCATGGTTTGGCATCCTTTTTGGTCAAAATTTCCTGAGCCAGTTGCAAATAGGCGCGTGAGCCTACCGAATGGAGGTCATACCAGATGACCGGTTTACCGAAACTGGGTGCTTCGCTGACGGCGGTATGGCGTGGAATGACTGTTGTAAAGACTTTGAGACCCAGATGTTGGCGCACCTCTCTGGCGATTTGCACCTGGCCTGCGGCTTTTTCATCGAACATGGTGAGCAGAATGCCGCCCAGTTGCAAGGCGGGGTTCAGGCCGCGCCGAACCAGTTCCAGGGTGCGCAGAAGCTGGCTCATACCCTCCATGGCATAAAATTCACACTGCAGTGGCACCAGCACGCTATCTGCCGCCACCAGGCCGTTGACGGTCAACAGGCCCAGGGAGGGTGGACAATCGAGCAGGATAAAGTCGTACTGATCCATCACCGCGTGCAACCGTTTGCGCAACCAGCTTTCGCGTGCGTTGGCGGTGACCAACTCGATTTCGGCTCCGCTCAGATCCGGGGAGGAGGGAATCACCTGCAGCCAGGGGTGTACCACCTGTCGCACCACCTGTTCCAGGCTGTTGTGACCGATCAAAAATTGATACAGGGAGGGTTGCGGACCATTTTTGCGCAGACCAAAACCGGTGGAGGCGTTGCCTTGCGGATCGCAATCCACCAGCAACACCCGTTGTTCGCAGGCGGCCAGCGTCGCGGCTAGGTTGACGGCTGTGGCGGTTTTGCCGACTCCCCCCTTTTGGTTGACAATCGCAATGATACGGGACATAACCTGTGTAAACCTGTTATTTTAGAGGGTCGACTCCCGGCGTTTGGCTGTGCCGACACGTTCTTTTTTGGTCAGTTGTACGATCACCCCTTCGCCATGCGCACCGACCGGACGGAAGATCGGCTCATAGAACAGGCGGTAGCTGGGGGCAAGGCGCCACTCTGCGCACTCTTCCAGATAGTTGCGGCCTTTCAGGGCCAGATAGGCCCCACCGGGTCGCAACAGGGGTGCGGCCAGTTCGGCGCCATAGCGCAGGGAACCCAGGGCTCTGGAGATCACCCGATCATAGGAGTTTTTTTGCGCCACGCCAAGCTGTTCTGCACGTTGTGCCGCCACTTTGGCCCGCTTGTGCAATGTCAGTTGTGTGACAACCTGCTCCAAAAATCTGGCTTTTTTCTGGATGCTCTCGATCAGGAGGAGGCGTTGGGTGGGGCGGCACAGAATGGCCAGGACGATGCCGGGCAGGCCACCACCGGAACCGATGTCGGCGATGCGTGCCTGCTCTGGCATGAGGGGGAGCAGGGGGGGTGCATCCAGCAGATGTCTGGTCAACAAGTTTGCGGCGGCAGAGGGACCAATCAGGTTGAACTGTTGGTTGGCGGTCAAGAGCAGTTGGCTGTAGTGCTGCAGATTATCCTTTTGCTCTGTGTTGAGTGGATAACCGAGCATCTCTTCCATACGTGCAAAGCAGGTACACCAATCGTGCTCGGTAAAGGGGCTGGGCAAATGATCCATCTGATTTCGTTACACTCCGAACAGGTCAGTCGCCGGTGCGGCGGAAGGGCGCACCAGCAAACCTTTCATTGATACGCGGAAAAATCCGTTTGAACAAGCAAAATGCTGTTTTTCTCTTGCATTATATGGAATTTTTTTCCAGTCTGTATGGGGTTCGGCAGCAAACGTCTGTTGGTTGATGGCGCAGAAATTGCGTGCTGGAATGCACACGCAACTCATGCAATGAGGCAATCCTATGAGTACTTGGAAAAAATTGGTCTCCCAGTTTACCGGCGGGGACAAAAAGGCAAAAAAGATAGAAGCGTTGGTTGCTCCTGATGAGGATGAAAACACCATCATAACCGATGAGTTTCGTATCTTCGAAATGTTGATGCACGTCATTGATGCCAAGTCGGAGGTTTTGTTGACTTTTGGCAACAAGGTATTGGTTTACAAGGCGCATTTTCTGCCGGAGAAGGAGACTGGTCCGGGTGCGGGTGAGGAGCCTTCCAGTGAATATATCCGCAACAAGCAGTACATCGTGATTGGTCCAACGGATCCGCAAGGGGGGCGCACCAAACTGGCCAACGGCCATGTAGCCACCTTTTCCTTTGTGTATGGCAGCAAGTTCAACGAGTTTACGGCCAGTATTTATCAGGCTATACCGGATAATTTGGCGGCTGTTGGGGCGGGGGGGATGCCGCAGCGGCCTGGGCTGCCACCGTTACCCGGCATGCCTGGTGCGATTGGCAGGCCCGGTGCGCCTGGCATGGGTTTGCGTCCTGGCATGGCGCCCATGGTGCCTTTGCGCACGGCGAAGCCTTTGGCGCCGCCTCCTGGTGCGCCGGTGGCCACTGCTGAACCGGAGAGTGAGACGCCCACTGTCTACAAGATCACTTTTCCGGAAAAACTGTTCAGCAAGCCGCAGCGTCGGGCTGCCGTGCGGATCAAGTATTATCCAGAGGCCCGTGTTGCCATGAGTATCAGCCGTGAGGCGGGGACCACCTTTGCGGCTGCGATTGCCGATGTTGGTGTCGGGGGTGTCTGTTTTTATCTGCCGGAAGAGGAGGCTCAGCTTTCCGAGGGGGCTGAGGTAGATGTTGGTTTTACCTGGGAAGAGGGTGAGCGACAGGTAGTGGTCAAGGGAACCTTGATCAAAATGGCTACCCGGCATGGCAAGCCGGCAGGGCAGATTGTCTTCAATGTCGATTCGTATGAGCATGTGCGGGAGATTGGTGAAATGGTGGCGCATGTGGAGCGATCCCGCCTGCAGATGCGCAAGCATGCTGTGCAGTAACCGCACCAACAACCGGAATCAGGTATCGAGACCCGTGAGGGGTCGGGTCATTTGAACAGATAGGGAGAGATTCGTGATCAACGTCAAGACCAAAAGGCAGATCAGAAAGCCGCGCAACATTGTGGAAATTTTGATGATCGCCATCGAGGAGAATGCCCTGGTGGATGTGATCATCCAGCCTGCCGGGGTGCGCACCAATGCCTTTTTTGTTTGCCAGGATGGCAATATGGGTAAGCGTGAATCTCTTCTGCTCACCACGCTGAACACCCCAGAGGAGGTCAAGGCCCTGCGGGAGAGCACTGGCATCAAGATTTTTTCGCAGACTGTGCGTTATCTGATTGAATTGGATGGCAAGTTTGTTGACGTTGTCGATGTACGTGGTACGCCTTGCATTCGGTTGGCCTTTCCGGATGTGCTGTATGTTTCGGCGCAGGCGCGGCAATTCAGTCGGCGGCGTGTGCCTTTCAGTTTGGACATGCCGATCACCATTGACATGAAAAATGATCGACCCTTCAAGGCGCGGGTTTTTGACATTGCTGTGGGGGGATGTTCATTTATTCGCCACGTGAGTGAGGCGCATCTTTTCAAATCGACTTTTCCCAAGGGAACATCGCTCAAGGGCACGTTGCACTCGCCGGATCGCACCAATCCGTATGAGATTCCGGTGACTGCTGTGGTGCGCAAGATTTTTACCATGCGCAACCGGTATAACGAGATCATGGAGTTGATCGGGGCGGAGTTCACTTTGATTGCGACGGATGCGCGTGGTGATTTCAACAAGTTGATGCGTTTTGTGGATGATGAGTTTTCCCGCACCCGCAATCAGACCAACCCGGTCATTGATCGTTGTGTTTTGGAGCAGGAGGGGTTGGAGGGTAATTATGGTGAGGTGCAGCAGGCGGTGGAGTCGGGCGACCCGGATTTGATGTTGGGTTTGCTGTCCATTTGGCGGATGGATCCCAGCGCGCGTCGGGCGTTGATCAGCGGCATCATCAAGATTGGCATGACCCGTTCTGGTATTTCGGCGCAACTGGTGACGGCGTTGCAGATTATTGCCACCATCGAGTGGTCTTCTGATGCCGATATGCTGGTTGAGGCGGTGACTGAGCGGCGTCATGTTTCCAGTGCTTTGCGGGTATTGGAGATCATTCCGGAGGATTCGGTCAACACGGATGCTTTGATCAAGTTGATTGTCATGCACAGTTCGCCGGAAAAACTGTTGGAGGCGGTGCGCATTTGTGGTGGCAAGCCGCGTATTCAGCAGCATTTATTGCCGGTTCTTTCCCGCACGGCGCCGGTGAAATATCTGATTGAGGCGTATCAGTACATCCACAAAGAGTCGCCCATGTTGGAGGGGGTTTTGGAGTTGATTTTGGAGAAGGCCAAATCCACCATGGAGTTGATGCCATTGATCCGTTCGGTGGAGGATGTCAACTCGGCGGTTTTCCTGAAGTTGATTCAGCGTTTTGCCAAGGGGGCGCCGATCAAGGAGTTGGTCAAGTTGTTGGAGATTCAGGTGAGCGACAAGACCCAGGTGGGTGAATTTTTGGTCATGGAGATTGTGGCGCGTGGCAAGCCGGAGCACATGTTGGAGACTTTCAACTATGTCAGCATGGACTCTTTCTCTTCGGTTGCGTTGGCGTATGGTTTGGTGAAGTGTGGTTTGCCTTATCAGTGGGAGGTGGCGCTTTCCAAGACGGAGACGTTGCCCAGGGCTGCCTTGTTGTTGCGTTATTCCACCTTAAAGAACTCTTTGGAGGAGGAGCCTGGGTTTAATTTGGGCAACATTTCCCGCATGCTCAAGTTGGACAAGAGTGTGGAGCAGAATAATCTGGCGGTGGCCAAGATTGAGAAGCAGGCGAAAAAGTTGATGATTGATACGGAGGATCGTTTGTGTCGTTTGTCGGAGATTTTGCATGGTCAGGTGACTGGTCGTTTAAGGCGGGCCTGAGGTAGACTGCCGGCGTGCAATCTTTAAAAATTTCTGCGGGGTCCAGGGGAGATAATCTCCCCTGGACCCCGTAATCATTTTAAACGTTTCTGTCTTGGAACAAACGAGAGCGTCTGTGTCGTGGGGGTGGCAGGCTTCTGAGGACAACTCTGGGAACCACTACAGCCACACCCTTGCTTTGACGAAGCAAAAATGCCCCGAATAAAACGCAACAGATAAAACAGGCTAAGCAACAGCAACAACCAGCCCAACCCCTCCCCAAACGCCCCGTTCATCACAAAGCTCCAAGACGATGCACCGTCCAGGCCGCCAACCAGGCGATGGAAAGACCAAACAGAGAGGAGAGTAAAGGCCACCGCCAACTCATGGTCTCGCGCCGAATCACGGCAATGGTGGCCAAACAGGGAATATAGAGCAAGGTAAAGAGCATGAAACCATAGGCCACATGGGCAGGCATCGCCTGAGCCAGCTTTTGTTGCAACGCCTCCTCTTGCAGCTCATCCTTATTGCCACTGTGATACAACACCCCCAAAGTGGAGATAACGACCTCCTTGGCGACAAAACCAGTCAGCAGGGCAATGGAGGTGCGCCAGTCAAAACCAAGCGGCGCAAAGATTGGCTGAATCCAATGCCCCAATTGTCCCAAATAACGCCCTTCCTGCTCGGCAGCACTCTGTTCAGCTTGCAGAGCCTTGATGGCTGCCTGCCGCTCCTCCCCGGCAGGCAGTTGCGCTTCGATGGCCGCCAACCGCTCTTCCGGTTGCCATGGCAACGCCACATCGCGCGGATACGCCTGCAAAAACCAAATGATAATCGAACCCGCCAGGATCACCCCACCCATTTTTTTCAAAAACTCCACCGCCTTTTCCCACATGTGCTGCAACACCGAACGCAAGGTGGGCCAACGATAAGGCGGCAACTCCATCACAAAAGGTTCCGAAATCCCCTGAAACAAGGTCTTTTTCAGCAATAAGGCGCTGAGCAGTGCCGTCACAATGCCCACCATGTAAACGGAAAAGAGAACCGTCCCCTCGTTTTGCGGAAAAAAAGCCCCGGCAAACAAGACAAATACCGGCAAGCGCGCCGAACAACTCATGAAAGGATTGATCAGAATGGTGACCAATCGATCACGGGGATGCTCCATGGCACGGGTAGCCATGATGGCCGGTACGTTACAGCCAAAGCCCATCAATAAAGGGATGAACGCCTTGCCGTGCAAACCAATGGTGTGCATGGCCCGGTCGGTCAGAAACGCCACCCGCGCCATGTAACCGGAATCTTCAAACAGGGCGATGAAAAGAAAAAGCAGCATAATCGTCGGCAAAAAGACCGCAACACCACCCACACCAGGGATGATCCCTTCCGTCAACAACTCCCGGAACAAGGAGGGAGCCAACCACTGTCCAGCCTGCTCGCCAAGCCACTGAAACAACGCATTGATCTGCTCTGCCGGTACCTTGCCAAGCGTGAATGTGGTCTGGAACATGACCCACATCAGCAGGAAAAAGAGCGGCAAACCCAATAAACGATGCAGAAGAAGCGCATCCAGACGGTCCCGCAGACCCACCGTGTCAGCCACAGAGAACCGTTGCTGGACCGTCTCCCGCAGCAGACCACGGATAAACCCATAACGACCACTGGTCAGCAACACCTCCGCCGGATCACCATGCAGGGCAGCCAGATGCTGCCGCTCGGCCTCGCCCTGAATGGCCAGATGTTCGGTCGGGGCCGGAGCACCCGGCAACCCCTGATTGCCCTCCAATAGCTGAATGGCACGCCAACGCGCCTGTGGTTGCTCGCCCAGATGGTGCTGCAGGTGATGGCTCAAACGGGCAATCGCCTCCTCCAGATGCGCGTCATAACGCACGGCAACACCCCGGCGCACAAAACGCTCTTCTGCATCTGCCACCAACCGGTCCAATAGCGCCTCCAACCCCTCGCCAGTGCGGGCGACAGTCATCAAGGCCGGACCATCCAGCAGTTGACCAAATAGGGCAAGGTCAAGCTCAATCCCCTTGCGGCGTGCCTCGTCCGCCATGTTGAGCACATAAAAACGGGGCCGACCAGATTCAATCAACTGGGTGGTCAAAAAGAGATTACGCTCCAGGTTGCCCGCATCCATGATGTTGAGGATCAGATCATAGTCGTTGCCCAAGAGATACTCCTGGGCCAACTTCTCTTCCATGGTCAGGGTGGAGAGCGAATAGGTGCCGGGCAGGTCGACAAAACGCAACAGCCAACCCTTGTGGTGCGCCTCCCCCTCTTTGCGGGATACCGTCACACCACTGAAATTGGCAACACGCTGCCGGGATCCGGTCAGGCGATTGAATAAAGCCGTTTTGCCACAGTTTGGATTACCAGCCAGGGCAATGGTCACTGTTTTGGGGGCAGAATCTGACATGATCAACTCCATGCATGGCGCTCTAGTCAGGATGCCAACGCTTCCAGAAGGACAGAACGCGCCTCTTCGTTACGCAAGCTCAATTGAAAACCAGCCACGGCATAGAGTCGGGGATCCCCCAAGGGTGCGGTTTGTCGTGCTTCCACCTGCGCCCCCTTGACCAGTCCCATCTCCGACAAGCGGCGCTTTAAACGGTTTTCGCCCTCAATTTTGCTCACGGTTCCGCGTGAGCCATGCGGTAAATCAAAGAGTGTCATGGCAGCCATCCCTGTCTCCATTGTCGATAAAGATAATCATTCTCAGTTATATTATACAATACACCCTTGTCTGTCAAGCCGCCCACAAGAAATTTTGCGCAGCCCTGTTTTGACGGATTGCCATCGGGTGAAGGGTCTGAAAGCGCTGTACCCGAGCGCATTACGCTTCCTGCAGACGACGCAGGGCCTCGTCATAGTCATACTGCTCCACAGCAGTGACGACCCGGCGCAAGCGCTCCGCATGGGCAGTGCCGTGTGCCTGCTGCAGCAAGAGCACAGCCTCATCCAGGGCCTGTGCATCGTTCTCCTCCAGCAGGCGCTGCAGATGGGCCAGCCCCTCCTGCAACACCGCTCCATCCTCGCTCTGCCTGGTTGGGCGGGCTTCCTCCTCCTCTGGCAGGGTGGAGAGAGAGCGCAACACTACCGCCAGAGCCGCTTCGGTCGTGTGCAGTTGGGCTGCGATCTCCGCCGCGCTGCCCTCCCCCTTGCAGAGCGTTTCCAGGAGGGCGGCAGCCTCTTGCAATGGAGGTGCGCCAATGTTGCCCGCCGTCCCTTTCAGGGTGTGGGCCAGCAGGCTCAAGGTGGCACGATCCGATTGCTGTTGCGCTCGGCGAAAAGCGACGCCAAAGTCACCCTGGCTGCTGACAAAGCGGCGCAACAAACGGCGATACAAAGCCCGATTGCCCATACAGGTGGACAAACCGGCCTGCTGATCAAGACCGGGCAGCTCCGGCCAGGGCGTCTGAACCGCATCTGCAAGCGGGGGTGGCGGGAGCAATGACACACCACGTGCGTCAACCCGGCGCGCAGCCGGTTTGATCCAACGGGCCAACGTGGCAAACATCTCCGTTACATGGATCGGTTTGGCGATATGGTCCACCATGCCGACTTGCAACACCCTTTCCCGATCCCCGGCCATGGCGTTGGCGGTCATGGCAATGATCGGAATGGCCGCCCAAAGCGGGTTGGTCCGAATCTGTTCCGTGGCCGTGTAACCATCCATTACCGGCATCTGGCAATCCATCAGAATGCCATCGAAGGCGCCATCCCGCTGCAAATGCTGTAATGCCTCCACTCCATTGTTGGCAATAACCACCTCCATCCCAGCCTGACTGAGCAGTTCCATTGCCAGTTCCTGGTTCATCTCATTATCCTCGGCCAGCAACAGGCGGGCCCCACACAACTGTGCCAGATGATCCTGTTGATGGGACTGCTTCTCCTGGCTGCGACTCTCTTCCAGGGGGGGGCGGCCCATGGCCGTGGCAATGGCATCCAAGAGCGTGGAGGCGGTGATCGGCTTGGTCAGCACCGAATGCAGTTGAAGGCCCTGGGCCCGCGCCGAATCAAGCAGCTCATCCTTGCCATAGGCGGTGACCAGAATCACCGCTGGCACTTGGGCGGCAAAGCGGTTTTGCATCTGGCGGATGGTTTCCAAGCCATCCATGACCGGCATGTGCCAATCCATCAGGATCACATCAAAGGGGTGCTGTCGCGCCAGAGCCTCCTGCACCATCTCCAGTGCCAGATTGCCCTGTTGGGCCGCCGCAGCCTCAATGGAGAAGGCTTGCAGCATGTTGAGGAGAATCTCCCGTGCGACGCTGTTGTCATCCACCACCAATAGATGCAAGGGGCCTACCTCGTTGACCAACGTGCGGCGACGGACCACCGGTTCGTTCTGCAGGCCGAACTGGGCCTCAAAATGGAAGGTGGATCCCTGACCAGGAGTGCTCTCTACCCAGATACGCCCATGCATCAACTCAACCAGATTTTTGGAGATGGCCAGACCTAAACCGGTTCCACCATACTTGCGGGTGGTGGAGCTGTCGGCCTGACTGAAAGATTGAAACATTTTGCTGCACTGCTCCGGGGTCATACCGATACCGCTATCCTGTACCCGGAAGTGCAGGGTGACCCATTCTGCACTGCGGGAGATTTCCGTGACCCCGACGATAATTTCACCCTGCTCGGTAAACTTGACCGCATTGTTGCCCAGGTTGAGCAAAATCTGCCCCAAGCGCAACGGATCGCCCAGCAGGGCTGTGGGCAGATCGGGCGCCATGTCAAAAAGCAGCTCCAACCCCTTGTCTTCGCTCTTCAGTCCCACCAGATTGGCCAGATTGTCCATGACATCTTCCAGCCGGAACGGTATCCGCTCCATGCCCAGCTTGCCGGCCTCAATCTTGGAAAAATCCAGAATATCGTTGATGATGCCCAGCAAATTGTCGGCGGCACGATGAATCTTGCCAATATAATTGCGCTGTTTGTTGTCCAATGTCGTCTGCAGGGCCAAGTGGGACATGCCAATGATGGCATTCATCGGGGTGCGAATTTCATGGCTCATATTGGCCAAAAATTCCGACTTGGCTTTGTTGGCCACCTCGGCCTCATTCTTGGCCAAGCGCCACTCATGGGTACGCTCTTCCACCAACGACTCCAAATGGGCCTGATAGGAGGCCAACTCCAAACGGGCCTTTTCTGCATCTTCGGCCAGGCTTATGGCGGCAATGTGCCCACGCCGCAGGGCCTGACTCTGCTGAGCCCGCTCCTGTTCGTTGTGGCGCATGTGCAGTTGCTTGACGGCAAAGGAGCCGATCAGACGGGCAAAATGGGTCAAGAAGCCCAGAATATGCGGCAGAACCGCCTCCGCCATGATCGGCGCTTCCCGTACCGCCTGCCAATAGGCTTCCGGCGCAAAACCAAACTGTAACGCCTGGGCCTGGAACAGAGACGCATCCGGCGGTCCCAGATGAAACTGGCCGATAAAAGCATTGGCCACATGGTGACCGTTGATGTAGATCGGGGCAGCACAGTCGGTCAGACCGTTTTTGCAGCGATAGATGGTAAAAGACTCCCCGGCCTGCAACTGCATGGCCAGACCAGTGTCACTCTCCACACAGTTGGCACAGCTCTGCGGATTGGCCCGATGAAAATCGGTACAGACCCTCTGCCAACGCGCCGCCGCCAAGATTTTACCCTGCAGATCGATAACAGCTGCGGCAATGCCAACCGCCGAACAGAAATTGCTGAAAAGCTCCTGCACATTTTCCCGCCGCAACAGTTCGGCAAATTCACTGGCAATGCGCTCCGTGTTGTCGCTGAGCGGTTGAGCGGCAGAGGTCGGCACAGTCAGGGAGAGCTCTTCACTCTGTTCTGGTGAAGAGTAGGGCAGGGGGATGCCCAGGGCGTGACTGAGGCGGTTGATCTCCCGCTTCAGTTCGACGATGCGCTCTTCCCGTCCCATGGCCAGACGGTTGAAGCGCTCCAGATCTGCCACCTTTTTGCGGTCGGAGACATCGATAAAGGTGCCGACCAGACCACCCGGCGCCCCATCGGCCCGGCGAAAACCGGAGACAAAATAGAGGGTGTCATGGAGATTGCCATCGGCGAAGGGAATCGGCATTTCGCGCTGTACCGAACCGGCTGCAGCAATCACCGCTTCATCCTCGCGCTGGTAGGCGATACGATCCTCCTCCGGCAAAAATTCCAGATCCAAGACCCGTTTGCCGATCAGATCCTGACGGCGGGCAGCAAAGGTCTCTTCGTAGGCGCGGTTGAAGCCTAAAAAGCGGCTGTCGCTGCCTTTGTAGAACAGAGGATAGGGGATGGTGTCGATCAACGCCTGTTGGAAAGCAAATTGATCGCGCAGGGCCATCTCGGCCTCTTTGCGTTCGGTGATGTCCAGCAGCCAACCCAGCACGCCGGTTTCGCCATCATAGGTGATGGGCAGATAGGTGACCAACATTTCCCGCTGGCGCCGCTCTCGGTCGATCATCTGGACCTCCTGGTTGTAGAGCACCTTGCCGCTCCGCAAACGGTCCGCCATCTGTTCCCGCTGCTGCAGGTCGACATAGAGATTGCCCACGTTTTCCCCGATGGCGACACCGAACATGTCAGTAAATTTGGGGTTGGCAAAGTGAACCTGCCCCTTGGTGGTGAAGGCAATGCCAATGGGGCTGGTATCCAGAATATACTGCAGCCGGGAACGTTCGGCAGCGAGCGCCTCTTCGGCGGCCTTGCGGCTGGTGATATCCCGAAACACCACCACCGAACCAACCAGCACACCCTCTTTGTAAACTGGGGTGGTGGCATATTCCACGGGGAACGAGGAGCCATCCTTGCGCCACAAAACTTCGCTGGCCACAGAGCGGGTTTTGCCATCCAGGGTGGTCAGGTACATGGCGCACTCCCGTAGTGGGAAGGGCCTGCCGTCTGGATAGTGGTGGTGCAGCAGGGGATGCATGCGTTGGCCGATCAACGCCTCTTCGCTGTAACCGAGCAGTTGCGGCACGGAAGGGTTGACGAAGATCATTCTGCCGTCGGGATCCAAACCGACAATCCCATCGCTGACCGCACTGAGAATCATGCGGCTGCGCTCTTCCAGGATGGTCAAGGATTCGGTGGTGGCCTGCAGGGAGCTTTGTTGCTCCTCCAGCGCGGCGGTCTGGCTCTCCAGCAGGGCGGCCTGCTTTGCCATGCGCTCGGCCTGATGGCGGGTCTCCTGCAGGAGATGCTGCGATTTGGCGCTGCGTTCCAGGATCTCCAGGCTCATGGCCAGAATGGGCATGAGGCCGTCCAACAACGCCTGCTGTCGGCTGTCAAAGCGCTCAAAGCTGGCCAGTTCCACCACCCCCAACAGGGTATCCTGGCGCACAATGGGGATGACGGCGATGGCTTTCGGTCTCTCCTCCAGCAGGGCCGAGGCGATTGGGTGGGGGTCCGGTGGGGGGGGAAACAGGGTGATGGTCCGACGCTCCAAGGCGCACTGTCCGACCAACCCTTGGCCCAAGGCTACCTGCTGCTCCAGATGTTCGTGCGCCCGGAAGGCGTAACCGGTCAACAGACGCAGTTGTTGCGTCTCCCCCTCATAGCGGTAAAAGAGCCCCTGTCTCACAGCGAGCAGAGGGGTCACCGCCGACAAAAAAGTCTGGGCCAGTTCGGTGAATTGACTGGCCATCTGCAACTGGGAGGAGATGTGGGCCAGATGGGTTTTGATCCAGCGTTGCGACTCCATCTGGCGGGCCTCTTTCTGCAGCACCCGAATGGAGCGGGCCAGGGCGCCGATCTCGTTGGGATAGTCGGTATAGGGCACCTCTTGATCCAAATGGCCCGCCGCCAACTCTTCCACCAGTCGGCGCATCTGTTCGGTGGGACGACGGATGGAGAGGCTGATTAAAATGCTCATTCCCAACCCCAGACCACCCCCCACGGCCAGGAGAATGATCGAGAAACGGGTATTCTCTTCCGCCAGTTTTTGGGCTTGGCTGGCCGACTGCTGGGCATGCTCCTCCTGAATGCGGGTCAGATCGGTCAAGGCATCGCTGGCGGTGATGGCCGCCTGTTGGAAGTCGGGGCGGGCAATAAAATGGAGCAACTCCTCACGCAGCCCGGCCCGTTGCAGAATCAGCGCCTTGTCCACGTTACGCTTATAGGCGGCATAAAACTCTTCAAAACGGAGCAGGCTTTGCCGGGCTTCGTCGCGCACGGTACGTTGCCGGGTCTCTTCGACGGCATGGTGCAGTTGTATCTCCGCTTCAGAGATCTGGGTCATGGCCCGTTCGCGCTCTTCTGCGCTGGTGGCCAGCACCGCTTGGCGCAAGGCCCGTCCCATTTGGGCCAACTGGATGGCGGCCTCTTTGGCATGCGACACCCCCAGCATCTCCCGGTTGTAGAGGTGCTGAATTTCATTGTTGAGGGTGTGCAGCGTATGCAAACTGTGCCAGCCCAGGCCCAGGGTGCCCAGGAGCATGGCGGTGAAACCGAGGACTAATTTGCCGGTTAAGGGACGGCGTTCCAATAGGGTCATCGGGGTCACCACACATTCCTCCCCACAGTTGGTTTAAAGCACGTGAAACACCACAAGCAGCCACAGAGACATGGCCCGCCGGGCAAAAGGTTGCTCCCTGGCAACCGGAGTCAATAGGCTACTTTGGCCTGCTCCAACTGCTGGGCTTTTTTGGCCATATCCGCATCGGAATCAGCAAAGCGCAGGGCAATCTCTTGGAATGTATCGGTCAGTTGTTCGAACGCCTGCACGATATCGGGGTCAAAATGGTTGCCCTTGCCCTCGATGATGATTTGCACCGCTCTGCTGTGCGGCATACCCTCCTTGTAGACGCGACGACTGATCAAGGCATCGTAGACATCTGCCACCGCCATCAAGCGGGCTGAAATCGGGATCTCCTCGCCGCGCAGTCCCTGCGGATAGCCACTGCCATCCCATTTTTCTTGGTGACTGTAGGCAATCTCCTTGGCGTAATGCAGGAAGGGGACGTTCATGCCCAGGCGGTCTTCGGCATGCTGAATGGCATCGCGGCCCAGAGTGGTGTGGGTTTGCATGATGGCAAACTCTTCCGGGGTAAAGCGCCCAGGTTTGAGCATGATTTGATCGGGGATGCCGACCTTGCCGATGTCGTGCAGTGGGGCCGACTTGAACAGGGTGGCGATCATCTCTTCGTTCAGGAAGGCGCT
The DNA here is from genome assembly GCA_002753095.1 of Magnetococcales bacterium. Taxonomy (GTDB): domain Bacteria; phylum Pseudomonadota; class Magnetococcia; order Magnetococcales; family Magnetaquicoccaceae; genus Magnetaquicoccus. The sequence continues at coordinate 10,905 of PDZU01000003.1, read as the reverse complement.
GAAACGGGGGTGGGATTGCAACTGTTCCGCCAGTGCCTTGACGTAGAATTGCGTGCGGCGAATGTGGTTGCCGGTATCGTTGTCGCGGGTTTCCGCCAGAGAGGCCATGGCCAGGATGGTGACATCCTGGATGGCGGCCAGTTCCTGGGTGCGCTTATTGATCTCCCTCTCCAGGTAGCTGTTTTGATCCACGAGGCGGTTGGTGGCCGCCTGTAGACGGAGTTGGGTGGCTACGCGGGCCAAAAGAACCGGAGGGTTGACCGGTTTGCTGATAAAATCTTCGGCACCCATTTCCAAGCCATGTTTTTCGTCTTCGCTGCTGTTCATGGCGGTGAGAAAGATGATCGGAATGGCGCGCGTGGCGGGATCTGCCTTGAGCATTTGGCAGACCTGATAGCCGGAAAGTTCGGGCATCATGATGTCGAGCAGGATCAGATCCGGGGGAGCAGCTTGGGCGATGCGCAGCGCCTTTTCACCATTATTGGCTACCTTGACGCGGTAGTGGGTTCGCAACAGGCCAGACATGAGGGAGAGATTGTCGGGTGTATCGTCTACCACCAAAATGGTTGCTTGATCGTGTGATGTGCTCGGATGCATTGCGTCTCCTTTCGCGGAGTGGTCAGGCAGGACAAGGTGGAAAGAGAGAATGTCAGTTGGGTATCCAACAGCGAAACAGGGCACCCCATACCGGTTCCGTGGCAGGTGTTGGTGCTGGCGGCAGGGCGCAGACAGTGCTGGTCGAGTCTGGTTCCTCGGTGGGGATTGGGGTAGGCAGATCGTCCACCACGGTGGTTGGCAGTGGGGGCAGCAGGGGTGTGGCACTGGTCAGGGGAGGTGTCTCCGGGGGCAGCGCCGTATCGATCAGGGCGGACGTGGCTTGGCAGGCCATTTCGGCATGGTCGATCAACACCCGGACCGCTTCGGCAACATTGGGCAGGTTATGGCGCTGCCGGTAAAGCTCCAGCAGGCGAAAAGCCTGATTGGGCAAGGCGCGCTGTTCGCTGTGCAGGAGGTGGCGAATGGTCACCTCCATGGATCCCCGATAGGGGCCGAACAGATGTTTTTTGCGACTGCGTAACAGTTTGTAGCTCTCTTCGCTGATGGTGATCTGCACGGCTCCTTTGGCGGCCTCAAACTGGGCGCGGCGAATTTCGCCGAAGATGCGGCGACACGTCTCCGGGCGCAGATTCTCCTCCATCCAGGCGTTGAGCTGTTGCAGCACCGCGTCGTTTTCCTGGAGTTCATGCGCAATGGTCCGGAACGCCTTGATGCTGGCAGCAGGCAGGCGAAAGCGTTCTGCGCGTATGGCCCAATCAATGGTTGCCCAGACCAGATTAAAATTGTCGCGGGTGACCGTGGCAACGACCTCCTGCGAAGCGGCGACTCTACCATCCATCATCAATACCTCCCAACCTCCTGTTGCCATTGTATAAGATCCGGCCTGTGCCTGCCATGTAAATTTTGCGCAATATTGAAAGTTTGTTACCGAATTGGCTGGTAATTTCTGTCGGAATCCCTATATGATGGATCCAGAGGGGGGCGTATTTGCACCACACTTTTGTCTCAAGAGAAGGAGAATCAGCATGAACGATCATTCATCGGAAACCAGAGCCTCCGTATGGGGTGGCCAGACGCCAGCCAAAATGGGTCCCGCTCCGATGGCCACCCCGATAGCGGAAGCGATCAGCATGCCGCTTGCTGCCCAAGGTTCGGCGGTGGAATATTTAAAGCAGGTCTACTCGATGTTGGCGGCCAGTTTGATTGTGGCGGTAGCTGCCGGTTATGTGGGGATGAGCCTGCCCTTTGCCTATGAGCATCCCATCATCCTGATGTTGATGCTGTTTGGGGCCATGTTTTTGGCTTTTGCGGTCAAGAATGCTGCCACGCTGTTTTTGTTTACCGGTATTTCCGGTTTGTCGCTGGGGCCAGTGATTGCGGTTTATGTGGGCCATGGCATGTCTCACGTGGTGGGCACGGCGGCATTGATGACCGGGGCGGCTTTTGCCGGATTGACCCTGTATGCCTTGACCACCCGTCGCGATCTGTCGGTCATGAGCGGCATGCTGTTCGCAGGGCTGATCGTGCTGTTGGTGGGCGGTTTGGTCAACCTGTTCTTTCAGTCCACGGCGGTCTCCTTTGCCATGGCTGCTGGCGGTAGCGTGATCTTTTCCGGCTATATTCTGGTGGAGAGCCAGGAGCTGAAAAACAATCCTTGGGCGGTGGCCCCTTCGGTGGCTGCTTTGTCGATGTACCTGAACGTGGTGAATCTGTTCGTCAGTTTGCTGCGCTTGTTGGGCATTTTAAGCAGCGAAGATTGAAGCTGTGACTGTGGCACCGTTCGGGCGGCACTATGATTGGTTGCCTGCTGCCCGGACGGCGTTTCAGGCAGCCGGTTGGGATGGTGTGGCGCGGGTACTGGTGGTGGACGGTGCCGCGCAGCGCCTGTATCTGCTGCCTGATTGCTGTCGGCAGGAGCAACCCCTCTCTGCCTGGCACTGGCCGGTCTCCACGGCTGCCAACGGGTTTGGCAATCGACAGGATTCGGGCTGTACGCCTGTGGGGTTGCACCGCATCGCCGCCTGTATCGGAGCGGGCGAACCCTGTGGGATGTGTTTCAAAAGTCGCCTCCCGACCGGTCAGATCCTTCCCGACTGCACAGAGCCCTCCGGTGACTTTATCACCACCCGCATCCTGTGGTTGGAAGGGTTGGAGGAGGGGGTCAATCGGGGCGAGGGTTGTGACAGCAAAGCGCGTTACGTCTATATCCATGGCACTCCCTACAGCACCCAGTTGGGCCAACCGGTTTCGGCGGGGTGCGTCCGCATGCACAACCTGGATGTTCTGACCCTCTTCGACCTGGTGCAGGAGGGAACGTTGGTGTGGATACATCCGGCATAAGCCGGCACCAACGGTCTGCAAGGCGCCGCATGCCTGTTTAGCATCTCTGGTATGTGGTATGGATATTGCTGGTTAATTGATGGCAAGCAATCATGACCGTGCCCACCTCAACACAGCGACGCTTATCTGCAGGGTGCCAAAACATGTTACCATCACGTCGATCTGAGCTGTCCACCTCGCTCTCTGCCCACAGCACAAACCAGCAGAACCTGGGCTTTCCCAGAGAAGATGCGCTGGCCATTGCCGAACTGTTGTCAAGGCTTGCCCTGCTTGAGCGCAGCTTATGCCAAATTGCAGACGGTAGCGCGGCGGAGCTGTTGCTGGATCCATTGTTTCGCTCCATGAGCGACATGTATCGCCGTTCTGCGGCGGCTGGCTTGGTTGATTTTTCTGATTTGGCCTATGAACTGGCCCAGGCCTTTGGCACAGCACGCGCCGACGACAGTGCCACACGGCGACTGGCACGTCTGGCGCTGTTGGCGGTCGGGCAAATGCGTCGTTTGTTGATTCCCCGCTCCCAGGAGGAGAGCGGTCTGTTTGCCAAACAGGTGGTGCAGGAGTTGGTCAACTGCTGGGCGTAGCAGGCGGGTTTGCAAAGGCGGCATCGTGCAACAACGAAAGGCCGAAAGGTTCCAGTATTTCCAAAAAAGCGGGCAGATGCCGGGGGTAGTGCTCTTGGATGAAGGCGGCTTGACGTTCCAGAAGCTGCCGGGCCACCTGCAGGGGGGGCAGGGCGCTGTTGCCCTGATCCAGTGCCCGAAAGGTACGATCCAGGGCCAGGGAGAGTTTTGCCAAGGTTTCTACCCGTTGCAATGGATCACTGACCTCTTGCAGCAACGCGTGCATGGCCAGACGATGGGCCTGCAGATACTCTTGCCAGAGGGTGTTGGCCGCCTGTTGCCAACTGTCGGCTTGGTTCTGTTCTTGACGTTCCAGTGCTGCACTCATTTTCGACTGCTCCATTCACTGCAAGTTATCGGAATTGACCGGGACCATTGCATGCGCCGATGGTTCATGCCGCCACACCACAGGTGAGGATGGTATAGATTTGTCGGTCGGTCAGTTGATAGGCATGGGCCAGGGTGCGCACTGTCTCTCCGGCGTCGTAACGGCGGATGATCTCCCGATTGCGCTGGTGACGCAGGACGCTGGCCATGCGTGGGATGGTCAGCGTTTCGCCGCCAAAATATTCGCTCAACAAGCGGGCCTGCGCCATACCCAGCAGGGTACTCAGGTGGTGCTGGCATTTGGTCAGGCGAGGGATAAAAATGCGCGTCCCCTGATAGTGTTGTACGATTTTTTGTGTATCTGGAAGTCCAATGACGTCTGCCACCTCGCGCATGAGTTGGGTCAAATCATTCTTGTCCAGTTCCGCCAAGCGACTCTGTTCTGTTTGATGGGTCATTGTGATCCCTTCCTGGTTGATGTGGCCAATCCGCATGACTGTGGCTGAAGGTGCGCCAACCTCTGGAGCAGGCAGGCCATTCTGGCCTCTCTTTGGGTCAGAAAGTGGTTGGCCGTTTGACAGATGCGCCGTATGCTCTGCCGTGCTTCCGCTGCAACTGTCGAGGCGTGGTTCCTGAGGGCAATGATCTCCCGCATGATCCGACGGGCCTGCTTCCTGCTGTACATGGTTGCTCTTCCCTGGCCATGCTTTGGTGCCGAAAGAGGGTGCGGAGTCGTTTTGGTTCGTTTTTTCCTCATCTTGCCAGCCTCGTATTAAAATTTACGCACTAGATTCGCAATTACCATTGAAACCGAGCTGCAAAAAGCCTTAGGATGCAAATTATTGAAGGTTTAGTTCGGTTTATGGTTCGTTTTTCTCGTTGGTGACAAGATACGAATAATTTACGAACTGTGTCAACAGAAAAACGTACTGGTACGTTTTTTTGCGATCTGGTTCGTTTTCTTCATCTTTCGGCCCAAACAGGGAGCAAGGCATGGACAATTTTTCGCTGAATCAGGCGTTTGATCCTGATTTTCATGACCGGCTTGCACAGGTGATCGGGGATGAGGAGCCCTATCCGTGGGCCGAACGCATTGGCATTGGCAAGTCCACCTTTGCAGGTATGTGGCGCAATCGGGCCATGCCACAGACCAAAACGCTATTAAAGATTGCGCAATATACGGATATTTCGATCAATTGGTTATTGACCGGGCGCGGGCCGCAGCGTTTGGATCTGAGTCGGTCGGTGGACAATGGCAGGCCACGGCATGGCTACCTGAGTTATGTCACGCTGCCACAGGAGATGGATTCCAGTCAGGAGGGGTGTAGCAACAAGCAGCAGTCTGCGGCCCCGGTAGAGGAGATGGGTGAACAGTACCGGGTGCATCGGGATGAATATTGCCATGTGCCCTGTTATGGCATGCGGATGGGTGGTAGTCAGTTGTTGCAGAACGAACAGTTGGTGGATCATCTCTCTTTCAAGGTCAGTTGGATTGAGCAGGTCATGGGGTTGGATACTCAGGAGTTGGCGTTGGTGCAGGTCACGGGGGACAGCATGGAGCCAACCTTGAAGGAGGGCGATCTGTTGTTATTGGACCGGCGGGGTTTTACGCCGGAGGCGCGGCATAAACCGGCGGGCAGTGATGCCATTTATGTGCTGCTGCGCGGTCAGGAACTGATTGCCAAGCGGCTCCAGTTTGGTTTTGATGGTTCATTGACCATTCAGAGTGACAATGCGGCTTATGCAGCACAAACCGTTGCGGCGGAGCAGACGCAGCGGGTGGTGATTGTCGGGAGGGTGGTGTGGGTGGGGAGGCGGGCGTAAATGACAGGTCTGCATTAAAACTCAAAGCGCACACCGGCGGAGAGTTCGTGAGCGGTGACATTGGCGCCGGTATTGGCCAGATCGTTGTAGATTCTCTTTGCCTCGGCGCTGTTTTGCAGGCGATAGTTCAGATCAGCTGAAACGCCGGGAACAACCATGTAGCTGACGGCCACTCCCATCTGTTCTGGCGTGGGAAAGGGGGGTGTTTCTGATCCTGCTTTGTTGGTGCTGCTGGCGAAGGAGGTTTCCACGGTTGGTGTGCTGTCGTGCATGGCGCTGTTCAGGGTGGATTGCAGCATCAATCCGGCCACGCGCAGATCCTGATAGAAACTTTGCAGAAGGGTGAGCGCAACGGGGGCATCGGGGCTGGTTGTCTGTTTTTTGGGGGGCGCGTGGTTGTTGTCTGCCTGCTGAATGGTCACTGCCGCGTCGGAAGACCAGGAGAGTTCCGCATCTGCTTGCAGTTGCAGTCCTTCCGCAAGGGCATCTTGCGCTGCCTCCAGGGGGGTGACGGAGTCTGCTGGTGCCAAGATGTGCAAGCGGCTGTTGAGGGAGGCGGAGAGCAGCATGCCCTGCACTCTGTGTTGGGGGCAAGAGCGGGGTTCTGCCTGGGCCGCAGTGGCCGCGAACACCACCATTGCGGCGATGCATAGTCCCTTTTTTTCGGGAGGCGCGAATGTTTTCATGCTGGCTTCATCAGGATATGGAGAGGTCAGGGTAGTGGATGAAGGGTGTGTTGTTAACGTTTGTTGACAAACTGCACCCTACTTCTGCACGCGACAACCGTTTGCACACTAACACAGGCTTTTGCATGCCAGCAAGAAAAAATGAAGCTGGGGCAGGCGGGTGTGTGGTGTTTGGTTGCATCTTGCCGTGCTGCGTCCTATCCTGACTTTCTCCTGGTGGCGGGGCATATCTTTTCGATTTGGGGAGGGTTTTACGAGGATGCAGCGCTTGGCTGCAACAGAAGACTCACTATTGGATGGCGCGTGGTTGATTGAATATGGAAAATCCTTTTGAACAGTGGTTGCATCGTCTGCGCGATCCCCAGGTAGCTGGATTGCTGTTGGTTTTGCTGTTGGGCAGTTTGGCCATCTATTTTTTTGGGCAGGCGTTGGCGCCCTATTTTACGGCCTTGGTGATTGCCTATTTGCTGGAAGGCATTATCCGTGCTCTGTGTCGGCTCCGTTTGCCGCGTTGGTTGGCGGTCTGGCTGGTGTTTGGCATTTTCCTGCTTGTGCTCAATCTGGTGCTTTTTGTGCTTTTGCCCCATTTGGTGGTGGAGTTGGCGCGCATTTCCGAGGAGATGCCCCGCATTACCAGCACTTTCAAGCAGCTTTCCCGCCAGATGACCGAGTCTGCCGCCGGGTTTCTCAATCCAGAACAGTTGGAGAGTGTACTGGTTTATCTGGTGGATAATTCGCAGGAGTGGCTGGCCAAGTCGGTTACCTTTTTGCTGCGTGGTGTGCCGGGGTTGATCTCGTTGGCGCTTTATCTGTTGCTGGTGCCCTTTCTGGTTTTTTTCTTCATGAAGGACAAAGATCCGCTGCTGGCTGCCTTTTCCCGGTATCTGCCTGGGGAGCGGGGTTTGCTGGATCGGGTATTGCACGAGGTCAACGCTGGTGTGGGTGGGTATGTACATGGCAAATTCTGGGAGATGATGTTGCTGGCTGTGGTCAGTTATATCTGTTTTTCTCTGATTGATTTTCGTTATGCGTTCATTGTTGGCCTGCTCACGGGGTTATCGGTTTTGATCCCTTTTTTGGGTTTGGCTGTGGTGACCATTCCGGTCATTGTGTTGGGCATTTTTCAGTGGGGGGTCAGTTGGGAGGCGGCCAATCCTTTGATTGTCTACGGCGTTTTGCAACTGATTGACGGCAACATTGTTGCTCCTTTGATTTTGGGTGGGACGGTACGCATCCATCCCACCACCATCATGCTGGCGGTGCTTCTTTTTGGTTCATTGTGGGGGGTGGTTGGTGTATTTTTTGCTGTCCCTCTGATGGTGCTGGTCAAGAGTGTGCTGGAGGTATTCATTCTGCCCCGTGCAAAGGTTTCTGTTTTGGCGGGTGGGCTTTAATGACCGATCCTGTCATTCAGGGTGCGAGCCAACTGCTGCAGGCCATTTTGCCGGACTTTTCCCATCCGGGGAGTGACACTGTTCGTCTGCCTGGGGCGGATCAACTGTTGGAGCGCCATTTTCGCCAACACCGCACCGGTTCGCAGGAGCGTGCTGCCATCAGTGACTTGGTCTATCAGGTATTGCGCCATCGTCGTTTGTTGCAGGCCAGGGTGCAGGCGTTTTTGCCTGAGGGTGTGCGGCCGGATAGCGAACAGTTGGCGCAGGCTGCTGCCGTGCAGCGGTGCGAGGGGTGGCAGGTGTTGGCTGGTTGGCAGCGTTTGGCCCGTTTGTTGGGGGTGGAGCGGGTGCCGGATGCCATTCCGCACACGCCCTTGACGCCAGCCGAGGCGCTTTCTCTGCCGGATTGGTTGTGGGTGCAGTGGTCGCAGCAGTGGGGTAGTGAGGAGGCTTATGCGTTGGGGTTGGCTTTGCTGCAGCCTGCCCGTGTTGATTTGCGGGTTAACACGCTGCGGGCCGAGCGTGACCAAGTAATGGTTGCGTTGCAGGGGCAGGGCATGCAGGTTCAGGCAACGCCCCATGCGCCGCACGGTCTGCGTTTGGGGCAGCATTATCCCTTGCAGGGGTTGGCTGCGTTTCAACAGGGTTGGTTTGAGGTGCAGGATGAGGGCAGTCAGTTGATGACGCCGTTGTTGCAGCCCAGGCCGGGGGAGTTGGTGGTTGATCTGTGTGCGGGTGGTGGTGGCAAAACCTTGCATTTGGCGGCCTTGATGCACAATCGGGGTCAGATTGTAGCGGTAGACAATGAGGCGGAGCGTTTGGCCCGGCTTGGCGCGCGCGCCAAGCGGGCGGGCGCGCGTATTGTGCGCACGGTGGCGGTGCGTCATGAGCGGGACAAGGTGCTGCAGGCGTGGGAAAACAGAGCCGATGCGGTATTGGTGGATGTTCCCTGCAGTGGCAGTGGCACGCTGCGTCGTCATCCAGAGATCAAATGGCGGTTGCACTCTGCCCAGGTTGAAGCGTACCATTACCGCCAGTGTGCCTTGTTGGAGGCGGGTTCTCGTTTGCTGCGTCCGGGTGGACGCCTTTTGTATGTGACCTGTTCGCTGTTGGCCCGCGAGAATCAGGCGGTGGTGGATGCCTTTCTGGCGGACAACCGTGCATTTCGCGGCATGGTACTGTCTCTGCCGTTTGGCTTAGTGGCGACTGGTTGCATGTTTTCTTTGTTGCCGCATCAAGCGGGTAGCGATGGTTTTTTTGCGGCCCTGTTGCAGCGGTTGGTGTGATTAAAAGCCCCGGTTGGGGCTGTTTCCCTTTGTGTACTCAGGAGTGACAAACCATGGCCATCATTAAACGTGCATTGATCAGTGTTTCCGACAAGAATGGATTGGGTGAGTTTGCGGCTGGTCTGGTTCGTCATGGGGTAGAAATTTTATCGACTGGTGGCACTGCCCGGGCTTTGCAGCAATTGGGGTTGCCGGTCAAGGATGTGGCGGAGTTTACCGGTTTTCCGGAGATGTTGGATGGTCGGGTCAAGACCTTGCATCCCAAGATTCATGGTGGTTTGTTGGGGGTACGTGACAATCCGGCCCATTTGGCGCAGATGGCGGAGCATGGCATTCAGCCCATCGATATGGTGGTGGTCAATCTGTATCCTTTCGAGGCCACGGTGGCCCGTACTGATTGCACTTTGGAGGAGGCCATTGAGAACATTGACATTGGTGGTCCTTCCATGTTGCGTTCGGCTGCCAAGAACTACCGTCATGTGACGGTGATTGTTGACCCGCGTGACTATGCTGTGGTGTTGGCTGAGATGGATGCCCAGGGTGGTGCGGTGACGGTGGAGCGCAATGCGGTTTTGGCGCGGACCTGTTTTGCGCGTACTGCGGCGTATGATGGTGCGATCAGCAACTGGCTTTCTTCGTTGGATGAGGAGGGGGTACCGCAGCTTTTCCCCAACACGTTGACCATGCAGTTCCACAAGCGGCAATCGATGCGTTATGGTGAGAACCCGCATCAATTGGCTGCCTTTTACACGGAACCTGGTCCCATTGCCCGTCCTTCGTTGGCCAGGGCTGAGCAGTTGCAGGGCAAGGAGCTTTCCTTCAACAACATCCATGATGCCAACGGTGCCATGGAGTTGGTGCAGGAGTTTCAGGAGCCGACGGTGGTGATTGTCAAGCATGCCAACCCGTGTGGTGTTGCTTCTGGTGACAACCTGTTGTTGGCTTATCATCGGGCGCGGGATTGTGATCGCACCTCGGCTTTTGGTGGCATCATTGCCTGCAATCGGTCTGTTGATGGTGTGTTGGCTCAGGAGATGACGGCCATGTTTGTCGAGGCGGTGATTGCTCCTTCTTTTGATGACGATGCCTTGGCGCTTTTTGCTGCCAAAAAGAATGTGCGGTTGTTGGCCACGCAGGGGGTTGTTTCTGGTTCATCCGGTCGGGTTGCGCCGGAGTGGACGATGATGGAGATGAAGCGGGTGATGGGTGGGTTGTTGGTGCAGGAGCGGGATACTTTGTTGTTGCGTCGGAATGAGTTGCGGGTGGTGACCGAGCGTCAGCCCAGTGTGGCAGAGTTGCGTGATTTGGAGTTTGCCTGGAAGGTGGTGAAGTTTGTCAAGTCCAATGCCATTGTTTATGCACGGGATTTGTGTACGGTAGGGGTTGGGGCCGGGCAGATGAGTCGGGTGGATGCTTCGCGCATTGCTGTTTGGAAGGCGGGCGAGGCGGCGCGGTCTTTGGGGCAGGTTATTCCGTCTGGTGGGGCGGTGGTGGGTTCGGTGTTGGCTTCGGATGCTTTTTTCCCTTTTCGGGATGGTATTGATGCTGCTGCTGAAGCTGGGGCGACGGCGGTGATTCAGCCCGGTGGTTCGGTACGGGATGAGGAGGTGATTGCCGCTGCCAATGCGCATAATATGGCGATGTTGTTTACGGGTGTTCGGCATTTTCGTCATTGATGTCTCTGTAAGTTCATGCTGTTCATTTTTGCGGGGTGCAGGGGCGATCATCGCCCCTGCTGGGTGCAGGGCAAAGCCCTGCTTGTAATGGCGCGCTTTTACCGAAGCAGATTTACGCAGTAAATCTGCGCAGCGCGCCCAAATCTGTGCCCCGCAGGGGCACTCTTTGGGAGGGCGGAGCCCGACTTTTAACG
>PDZU01000094.1 GCA_002753095.1 Magnetococcales bacterium | reverse complement strand
AGCGCCAGGCCGGGCCTGGCCAGCGCCGTCACCGGCGGCGGCAGCGGCACCGGCATCGCCGCCATGCTCAATGGTACGGTCGACATTGCCAATGCCAGCCGCAAGATCGAAGAAAAAGAGATCAAAATGGCGGAAAAGAACAACATCCACCCGCGCGAACTGACCATCGGCTATGACGCGCTCGGCGTTTTTGTCCACAAAAGCAACCCCCTCAAGGAGATCTCTCTGACCCAACTGGCCCGCATGTACGGGGATGGCGGCGACATCAACTCCTGGAAACAGCTGGGCGTAGAAGTTCCCGGCTGTAAGGGCCAAAAGATCATTCTGATCTCGCGCCAAAACAACTCCGGCACCTACGAATATTTTCGTGAGGCCGTGCTGCACAAGAAAGACTTCATCATGGGCACCCGCGACATGCACGGCTCCAAGGATGTGGTGGATCTGGTCGGCAAAACCCCGTGCGCCATCGGCTACAGCGGCATGGCCTACGCCGACCCGCACACCACCATGTTACCGATCAAAAAGGATGATGCCTCGGCCGCTGTTGCCCCCACCATGGCTACGGCTGTCGACAAAACCTACCCGATTGCCCGCCCACTCTTCATGTACACCAATGGTGAGCCCACCGGCGATATCAAAGAGTACCTGGACTGGGTCATGGGTCCGCAGGGCCAATGTCTGGTCAGCAAGAAGGGCTATGCGCCAGCCAAACCCGTCACCTGCCCTTGATTGTCCCACCGCTTTTAACGCCGACCGACAACGGACAACGCCTACGGAGATGGTCTGAACATGCCTATTTATGAACAAAAGCTGCAAAATGATATCACGGCCATCAAGAGAGAGGTGGCCATACTGGGGGGAATGGTACGTCAGGCACTCGCCGACAGTGTGACCGCACTGTTCAACGGCGATGAACAACTGGCCAACCTGACCGTGTTGCGCGATTATCCGATCAATCGCCAATATCAGAAGCTCAACCGGCAATGTCACAACTTTATTGCCCGGCATCTGCCCAGTGCCGGCCATTTGCGGCTGGTGACTTCGGTCATCCAGATGATCATTGATCTGGAACGGGTCGGCGATTATGCCCGCACCATCTCCAGAGAGACCATCCACATGCATTATATTCCTGAAGGCGTTGTGCTGCAAAATCTGCAGCAACTGGCACGACAGGCACAGGATATCCTGCAAAACAGCCTGCTGGCTTTTGACCAGGATGATGTCACTCTGGCCCGGACCACCCTGGCTGCCTGCAACCAAGGCAGCCAGAATCTCAACGCCATTTTCCAGGATCTGACCGGCATTTACGAAAGAGATGCTGGCCGGGAAGCTGCCGTGCGCCTGTTGGATCTGCACAGCATCGCCTACATGCTGGAACGGGTTGGCAATCGGGCTGCCAACGTCTGCGAGGAGGTTCTTTTCATCTTGGCCGGGGAGACCGTGGCCGCACGTCGGCACGACATCCTGTTTCTTGACCAGGATGGCGCTTGCCTTGCCCCTCTGGCCGCCGTCATGGCCAACAAGGGCTATGGGCAGATGGCCCGTTTTCGCAGTGCCGGACAACAGGCCAGTTCTGCCTTCCCCCCACACCTGCTGGCGTTTCTGCAGCACCACGGTCTCTCTCTCCAGGAGAGGGTACCCTGCAGCATGGCAACCATTATGCAGGACATCGACAACATCAATATTATCGTCTCACTGCAGGGCGCCTTCGACAAGAGCGCCGTGCGACTGCCGTTTCACACCACCCTCCTGGAATGGAAGGTGGGAGAGGCACCCCCAGCCACCCTCGATGCGCTGGAAGCCGTGGACCGCTACGAAGAGATTTTTCGGACGCTGTCGGTCCGTCTCGGCGAGTTGATGGCCATCCTGGTTGGCGAAACGGAGCGTTGACATGGCTTCCCAACTCTCCTCTCAGACGGACAATGCAAGCGCCGGAGATCTGCGCAACCAGGACTGGTATCTGGACAAATTCTTTCAGAGCATCATGTTCCTGTGCGGCATTTCGGCCATCCTGTTTGTGCTCGGCATCTTCATCTTTGTTTTCAAGGAGGGATCCGGGTTCATCATCCACCAACTGGACTGGGCGGAATTTTTTCTCTCGCCCAAATGGCGCCCCACCTCGGCAACCCAGGCCACCTATGGCACCTTTGCCATGGTGGCTGGCACCGCTGCCGTGACGGTCATCTCCATGGCCATTGCCCTGCCCTTCTCGTTCGGGGCTGCCATCTTTATCGCCGAGTTCGCCCGTGGCAAAACCCGTGAATGGCTGAAGGTCATCATCGAAATGTTGGCCGCCATCCCCTCGGTGGTCTGGGGCTTTATCGGCCTGATGATCATGAACCCCTTGATCATCGATACCTTTGACGTGCCAATCGGGCTCAACGTGCTCAATTCCGGCATCATTCTTGGGCTGATGGCAGCGCCCATCATCACCTCCATCGCGGAAGATGCCTTCAAGGCCGTACCAGATACCTATCGGGAAGCCGCCGAAGCCCTGGGGGCCACCAAATGGCAGGTGGTCTACAAGGTGATTCTGCCCGCCGCCAAAAACGGTCTGCTTTCGGCAGCCCTGCTGGGCATCGGACGGGCCTTCGGCGAAACCATGGCCGTCTTGATGGCCAGCGGACACGCCCTGACCGTGCCGACTTCGGTCTTCGATTCCATCCGGGCCCTGACCGCCACCATCGCTGCCGAACTGGGTGAAACCCCGGTCGGCTCCGACCACTATCAGGCCCTCTTCGCCATTGGTATTTTTCTGTTCAGCATTACCTTCGTCATCAACATGACCGCCGATTTCATTGTGCGCGGTATCAAAAATCAGTGAGGTGATCATGCATCCCGCCGCAACAATCGACACAAACCGCTTCGGTGCCGAGGCGATCAATCTTAAGAACGCCCAGGTGCAAAAACTGGTGATGATCCTTCTGGGCATCATGGCGACCGTTCTGGTAATTCCCGTCGTCATGATTGTCATTACCTTGATCCAAAGGGGGGGTCCAGCCATCTCCTGGGCCTTTTTGACCACCTTTCCCAGCAACGGCATGACAGCCGGTGGCATTTTCCCGGCTCTGCTGGGCACGGTGTGGCTGGTGGCCATCTCTTTGCTGGCCTCCGTCCCCCTGGGGGTGGCTGCTGCCATCTATCTCAGTGAATATGCCCCCCAGGATCACTGGTTGACCCGGGTGATCAACCTAGCTACCATCAATCTGGCTGGGGTGCCCTCCATTGTGCATGCCCTGTTCGGATTGGGCGCCTTTGTGGCCTTTTTCCATCTGGGCACCAGTATCCTGGCCGCCAGTCTGACCTTGGCGGTGATGACCCTGCCGGTGGTGATTGTCGCCTCCTGGGAGTCGTTGCAATCGGTGCCGCAGGCGTTTCGCGAAGCCTGTTGGAACATGGGCGCCACCCGTTGGCAGACCATCTGGCATGTGGTTCTGCCCAACGCCCTGACCGGCATCCTGACCGGCATCATCCTGCAGGTTTCCCGCGCGGCGGGGGAAACCGCCCCGATCATGTTCACCGGAGCGGCCTTTTTTCTGCCCCATCTGCCTTCCGGGGTGATGGATCAAACGATGGCCCTGGCCCTGCACCTCTTCACCATCTCCACCCAGGTGCCGGGTGTACCAGACGAGATCCCCTTTGGCGTTGCTCTGGTACTGTTTGGTATTGTCCTGGTGGTCAACACCTTTTCCATCTGGTTGCGCATGTATCTGCGCAGCAAGAAAAAATGGTGAGCGGTCTCCTCTGCCGGCACGTTGACCTGCACGTGCCTGGCAGCCGCAAACTTTGCACCGGCACGCATGATGCGCCGGTGTTCGCCTCCACCCATTGCCCTGGAGCCTTGACCATCCGATGAGCAGCACGACTCTTTCTGTCAGCAAAATCAGCGTTCGTAATCTGACCATCCGTTATGGATCCTTTACCGCCCTGTCGGATGTCAGTCTGGAAATTCCGCCCAATCAGGTCTTCGGCATCATCGGCCCGGCCAATAGCGGTAAAACCTCCTTTCTCAATGCCATCAACCGCATGGACATGATGCGGAGCAACATGCAGGTGACGGGTAGCGTCCATTTCAACGGTGTAGATGTGCGCTCCTGGCGCAATGTCTACGCCTTGCGCAGCAAGATCGGTGTGGTTTTCCCCCTGCCGGTGGGTCTGCCGCTCTCCATTTATGACAATGTGGCCCTCTCGCCCCGTTTGCGTGGCCTGACGGACAAAACCCAGATCGATGAGATCGTTGAACGCTCTCTGCGCCGTGCTGCCTTGTGGGATGAGGTCAAGGATCGTCTCACCTCCCTGGGCAGCCTGCTCTCCGGCGGACAGCAGCAGCGCCTGACGATTGCCCGCGCCCTCTCCCAGGATCCCGAAGTGCTCATGCTGGATGAGTTTTCCATCGCGGTCGATCCGGTAACCACCATGCGTATCGAGGATGTCCTCAAAGAGTTGAAACAACAGATGACCGTCATCCTGGTGACCAATCTGGTTCAACAGGCCAACCGTCTGGCCGATCAAACAGCCTTTTTTCTGGATGGCCGCTGCGTGGAGGTGGGCGAAACCAGGGCGCTCTTCGATGGTCAGGTGCGCGACCAGCGCACCAATGACTATATCGAAGGCCGTTTTGGCTGACATTTTGCGCGACTCCGCCCACGAAAAACAGGATACCACCATGACAAACGTAAACAATCAAGAGAACATCGCCATCCGAACGGTCAACCTGAATCTCTGGTATGGTTCCTTCCAGGCGCTGTTTGACGTCAATCTGGCGATCAAACAGGGCATTATCACCTCCATGATCGGACCCAGCGGTTGTGGCAAATCGACCGTGTTGCGCAGTGTGGATCGGATCAACGAACGCCTCGGCTATGTGCGTATTGACGGGGCCATTCAGGTGCTCGACAAAAACGTCTATGACGCGGATGTCGATCTGGCCCAGTTGCGCAAACAGGTGGGCATGGTCTTCCAACGGCCCAACCCTTTGCCCATCTCCATTTTTGACAATATCATTTTTGGCCATCGTATCCACCGCTCCCCGGAGCAGAAGATATCGCGCAGCGAAGAAGAGGCCATCGTTGAAGCAGCGTTGCGGCGGGTGTTGCTCTGGGATAAAGTTAAGGACAAGCTCAAGCGCAAGGCAACCCTTGATCTATCCTTGGAAGAGCGGCAAAAGCTGTGCATTGCACGCCTGTTACCGGTCAAGCCGGCTGTTCTGCTGATGGATGAACCCTGCTCTGCTCTGGATCCCAAAGGAACGTCAGCGGTCGAAGAGTTGATCTGGGAGTTGCGTGGCGAATATACCATCCTCCTGGTCACCCACAACATGGCCCAGGCCCGCCGTGCCAGTGACGAATGCGTCTTTATGCTGATGGGACGGGTCATGGAACACAGCAAAACGGATGACATGTTCGTCACCCCGGCCAAACGAGAAACCGCCGACTATATCGAAGGACGGTATGGATGATGCAGCCACCCGCCAGCCACTGTTGATGACGGCCCACCCGATTTCTCTGGCAAGGTTCAGGAGATGAACAGAACTGTTCTGATTGTGGAAGATGAAGCCGATCTGCTCAAAGCGCTGGTCTTCAACCTGCGCAAGGGCAACTATGCGGTGCGGCAGGCGATGAACGGGCAACAGGCCCTGCGCGAGGTGCTGCGCGCACCGCGCCCAGACCTGGTGATTCTGGATCTGCAGTTGCCGGATATGACCGGGCTGGAGATCTGTCGCCGCATTCGCGCCGATCCAACCACCCGCAGCATGGCCGTGCTGATTTTGACGGCCCGTGGCGAGGAGATTGACCGCCTGATCGGTTTTGAAATGGGCGCTGACGATTACATGGTCAAACCGTTCAGCATCCGTGAGTTGTTGATGCGCGTGCAGGCCCTGCTGCGACGCACGACGCAGAGCTATGCGGAAACCTCTCCCCAGGTCATCCGCTTTGGCCTGCTGCGCATCGATCCCGACGCCTTCCGGGTCTGGATCAACGACGAAGAGATACAGCTCACCTCCATGGAGTTCAAACTGCTGATCACTTTGCTGGAGCGTCGCGGGCGCCTGCAGACCCGCGATGTTTTGCTCAACGATGTCTGGGGCATCGACTCTTATGTACGCAGTCGCACGGTGGATGTACACATCAAACGTCTGCGGGAAAAGTTGGGACAGGTCGGCGAGTATATCGAAACCATCCACGGCATGGGTTACCGACTGCGCAGCGCGCCCTGAACCTTTCGCACTGTCACTCTTGCGCACAGGCAGGTTGTATGGCTTCTTTTCCCGTCCGTTTCAGCATCCAGTTCAAGCTATTTTTATACTTCCTGGCCATCATCACCCTGGCCCTGGCCATTGGCGGGGCGATCAGCGAGGAGCTGCTGGTCAACAACCGTACCGCATCCATCCGGCAGGAGTTGTTGCGGCATTTGCGCACCATCGAGTTGCTGCTCAACACGCGCTCTTCGCCCCTGCCGGAGGAGGAGTATACCCGTTTGGCGCACCATCTGGGCAGCACCCTGGAGATGCGTGTCACCTTGATCAACCAGCAGGGTCAGGTGTTGGGCGATTCCGCCGTGGACAGTCAACAGCTTCTTCTGGTAGAAAACCATCTGACCCGTCCAGAGGTCGTGGCCGCGCTGCAGCAAAAGACGGGAAGCACCATCCGCCACTCCAGCACGGTGAATCAGGATCTCTTCTACATGGCCTACAAGGTGCGCCATGCCAACCAAGAGATGGTGGTCCGTCTGGCCCGCCCGATGCAGGATCTGCACGATGAGATTCTGCAACTGCGCCAATTGGTCCTGGTCTCTCTCCTGCTCGCCATGGTTTTGGCCATCCTCA
The DNA here is from genome assembly GCA_002753095.1 of Magnetococcales bacterium. GTDB lineage: Bacteria > Pseudomonadota > Magnetococcia > Magnetococcales > Magnetaquicoccaceae > Magnetaquicoccus. The sequence goes on along the minus strand of PDZU01000094.1, from coordinate 5,253 downwards.
TGAGTGGCTTGGCCTCCTTTCTGGCCACCCGTTCGCTGCGTGGCCTGTTGACCCAGGCCGAACAATTGGTGGATCACGGCGCAAACACGCCCCTGGTCGTTACCTCTCGGGATGAGATTGGCGGTCTGGCTGCCTCCTTCAATGTCATGGTGGATCGACTGGAAGAGGCGCTGGCAGAGCTGGCCCTGGAACGGGATCGCCTGAAAACGGTCCTGGAGGGCATCGTGGATGCGGTCATTGCCGTAGATGCCGCAGGCCAGATCACCCTGGTCAATCCGGCGGCCATGACCCTGCTCCAACTGCAGGAGAGCCCTGTTGCCAAACCGCTGGCGAGCGTGCTACCAACGGATCAATGGCCGGACGCCTTGCCGCCCTGTCAAACGGTGACTTGGTATGGCGAGCTCACCCTGGCCTCCGAACAAAAAAGGGTGCAGATCAGTTGTGCCTGCACCCAGAGCAATCAGGGCGCCATTCTGTTGCTGCGCGATGTGACGGAGAAATACCGCCTGCAACAACTGCAACGGGATTTTGTTGCCAATGCCTCCCACGAACTGCGCACTCCGGTCAGCATCATTCGCCTGAACGCAGAGACCCTGATGGATGGCATCATTGATGCGTCGGATCCGAGCCATTTTCTGGTCGAGGCGCTTTTCCGTCAATCGTTGCGCCTGTCACAACTGGTCTCTGATCTGTTGGACATCTCGCGCCTGGAATCCGGCAGCTACTCTTTTCATCCCAAGCCTGTTCTGGTGCATCCGTTGATTGAAGAGACCGTCAACGCCCTGCAACAGTGGACCGGAGACAAAAAGATCCTCTTTAGCAATCTGGTGGAACGAAGCCTGCAGGTGATTGTGGATCCTTCTGCCTTTGAACAGATTTTGACCAATCTAATCGGCAACGCCTTTGCCTATGTTCCAGACGGCGGCAAGGTGACGCTGAGCCTGGGCACGGCCACCGCCGGCTGGCTCTGTTTGCAGGTTGAGGATGACGGACCCGGCATCCCAACGGCCTTGCACGCTGTGGTGTTCAACCGTTTTTACCGCGTGGATCCGGGCCGCTCCCGCTCCATGGGCGGCACTGGACTGGGTTTGACCATTGTCAAGTATTTGGTGGAAGGGATGGGTGGTCAAATCGGCCTGCACACTGTTGAACCACATGGCTGCCGCTTTTGGTTCACTCTGCCCAGTACAGAAACCTGAGTTTACAATTTGTTCATAATTTTGCCACAACACTGCCAAGAATTACTGGGTATTTTTCAATCATTCTAATATAAACCAATAATTTATACACATACATCTATTGCAGCAATGATGACAGCATACGCCGTGCGACCGCGTTGCTGTTAACAACTATTTTACAACAATTTTATTGTATTTTCTCGGTTTAGCGTCTAGAATTGTTGTTAATTCACCGACAGTATATGACCAGACAAAGAGGAGATTTACATGTTTGCCAGAAACACCACTGCCCGCCAACCCTTCTGCCCACCCAACACAAACAGCGGGCTTCCCCCCATGAAACGCTTTGCGCTTTTCCTCCTGCTCGCTGCCAGCATCCCGTGCGCTGTGCTGGCCAAACCCGCCCGCGCCGATACCATCATCAGCAACAAAGGGTCCAGCACCCTGCACCATCTGGCCCAAGCCTGGGCCAGCGCCTACCATCAGGCCCATCCTGAGGTGACGATTGACGTGCGCAGTTGTGGTTCCAATACGGGTATTTCCGCCTTGATCAACAACTCCGTGGACTTGGCAAACTCCAGCCGCCCTTTGCGACCCAAGGAGATTGCCGAGGCCAAACGTAACGGTGTACAACCAGTGCAGCATCTGGTCGCCTATGATGCCCTGACCATTCACGTTCACCCCGCCAACCCCCTGAAATGGATCTCTACGCCCTTCCTGGCGGAAATCTATGGCGAAAGAGGCACGGTCAACAGTTGGGGCCAACTGGGCGTCATGGTACCGGGCTGCCTCAACAGCCGGATGCATCTGGTCGGACGGCAGTCCAGTTCTGGCACGCATGACTACTTCATGGATGCCGTTCTGGCGGGAAAACAGGACTTCAAGCATGGCTTGGATAGCGTGGATGTCGCTGATCCCGAAGAGGTGATTGACCTGGTGGCCAAAAATCCCTGCAGTATCGGTTATGTTGGTTTGGGGCATGAGTCGGTGCGCACCAAGGTGCTGGATGTCTCGCACGGCAACGGCGTGGAGATCGTTACCGCCAGCATGGAAAATGCCGCCAGCAACCGTTATCCCCTCTCCCGCCCGCTCTTCATCTATACCAATGGCCAACCGAGAGGGGAGGTGGAACAGTACTTGAACTGGATTCTCAGTACCGAAGGACAGTGCATCGTGCAGAAACTGGGGTATGCCCCCATCCGCGCCCTGCCCTGCCGAGAGGAGAGCAAACCGTAGAACCCTTGGCAAACCCCCTCCGCAAAAAAGCGGGGGGGGCAATGACTTCAAACAGGTGCAAGATACTTCTCGATAATATCCAACAGGGATCTCTTCTTGACCGGTTTGGTCATATGCGTATCACAGCCAGCCTCCAGGCTGTGGGCAATATCCTCCCGCAAGGCATAGGCCGTCAAGGCGACAATGGGCACTCTGGGCAGGTTGCGCTCCTGTTCAATCGCCCGCCAACTCCGTGTCGCCGCATAACCATCCATCACCGGCATCTGGATGTCCATCAACACCAAGTCAAAACGGCCTGTCTCCAGCGCACGCAACGCCTCCAGGCCATTTTCCGCCATAGACAGTTGGCAGGTATACTGTTTCAGATAGGCTTGAATCAAGACGCGATTGTCTTCCGAATCATCCACCAGGAGAATTTTCGGCACATGCGCGGCGGTCGTCAAACAGAGCACATCCCCCTTTTCCGCCTCTTGGCAGAATAACAAACTTTCAATCACTTGAATCAGATCGGCCCGTCGCACCGGCTTGATCATGTAATGGTGAATGCCCATGGTCCGACATTTTGCCAAATAGGCTTCGTGGTGCTCGGAGGTCAAGACCATGACAGGAATACCCGGACGCCCCACCGATTGCCAACACTCCAGAACCTGAAAACCATCGAGACCGGGCATGATAATATCGAGCAGAATCATCTGATAAGGCGTACCATGCGCATGCGCCTCTTCCATCATTTTCAGCGCAGCAGCCCCATCCTCCGCCATGACCACGCTGGCCCCCATCTGTTCCAGAATCTCGCGGAAAATGACCCTGTTATCCGCGTTATCATCCACCACCAGGACACGAACACCACTCAAATCCAGCAGCGTTGGCAATTTTGGCTTTTCCCCCAGGCGGTAGGGCAGCGTGATGTGAAATTCCGTCCCCTTGCCGGGTTCACTGCTCACCCCCACCCGGCCTCCCATGGCCTCGGTCAAGCGCTTGACAATGGCCAACCCCAGACCCGTTCCGCCAAAACGGCGGGTGATTGTCGAATCCACCTGTACAAATTGCTCAAAGATGGTCTGCAGGCGCTCTTTGGGAATACCAACACCGGTATCGGCAACACGCACCAGAATGGCGCCGGCATGACCAGAGTGCGGATCGTGGGCCAACCACTCCGCAGTAAAACGAATGACCCCTTGCTCGGTAAATTTCACGGCATTGCTCAACAGGTTGAGAAAAATCTGCCGCAACCGCGTGGGATCCCCCATGATCCACTCCGGCACCTCTGCCCCAAGGTGGCGCTGAATCTCCAAACCCTTGGCATTGCAGCGCAGGGACATGATCTCACAGACCACCTGCATCTCTTCGGACAGATTGAAGGAGACATCCTCCAACTGCAGACAGCCCGCCTCGATCTTGGACAGATCCAGAATATCATTGATAATACTGAGCAGGTTCTCCCCTGCAGAGCGGAAAATTTGGACAAATTTACGTTGATCGCCATGCAACTGGCTCTCCCAGAGCAGATCCGCCATGCCCAGGATGGCATTCATGGGCGTGCGAATTTCATGGCTCATATTGGCCAGGAATTCGCTTTTGGCGCGACTGGCGCGCTCCAACTCTTCGTTTTTCTGGCGCAGCAGCGCCTCATCCTTCTTGCGTTGCGTGCCATCCTCGATGGCTATGACCAGGAACGCCTGTGCTGGAAAAATGCCCGGAATCAGGCTGACACTGATCCGCCCCCACAGTGCGCTGCCATCTCTCCGCCGCAAACCTCTTTCAAACTGACAGGAGGTTACCACCCCGTCCTGCAGTTGCTGGATCGTCTCTGGATGGATCAACGCCTCTTCTGGTGCAAAGAAGGTGTGCAAGTGCAGACCACGCAACGCCTCCAAGTCGGCAAAGCCCAGCATCTCTGCTGCGGCCCGATTGGCCTCCAGAATCGCCAACGCCTGAATATCGCAACGCAACATGCCGACGCCCACATGATCGACCATGGCGCGAAATTTGGCCTCGTTTTGCAGAGCAATCGAGAGGGTCTGCTCCCGATCACACCGGGCCTGATACAACTCCAGGAAGATGGTCACCTTGGCAAGCAGAATTTCATCGTCAATCGGTTTTTCAATGTAATCCACCGCACCGGCCCGGTAGCCCGCCATGCGATGCAGATCATCCCGATAGGCCGCCGTGACAAAGAGAATGGGCGTGGGCTGCTCGGTCTCGATCCCCCGAATCATCTGCGCCACTTCATACCCATCCATATCCGGCATCTGTACATCCAACAGGATGAGCACAAAGGCGTGGTCCAGAAAAAGAGAAAGCGCTTCGTTGCCCGACGCCGCCGTCAGGATCTCCACCTCCAACGGAGCCAGCAGAAGACACAGGGCATCCCGATTGGCCGCCTTGTCATCGACCACCAGAATTTTTGGCGGAGATGCTGTGGATTTTTTTTGCGATAACATGGGCAACGTCACACCTCCCCGTTCACGTCACAGGCGCCAATACGGCCAGGAGACTGGCCAGCAAGCGCTCCTCTGCAACAGGCTTGACCAGATAGTCGGCGGCCCCGGCAGCTAGGCAGTGTTGCCGGGCCTCCTCCCCGGTCGCGATAACAATCACCGCGAGGGTGCGCCATGCGCTCCTCTCCCGCAGACGGAGCAAAAGCGCGCTCCCCTCCTGGTCGGACAACCGTTCGGCCAGCAACACCAAGTCGATGCTGTCGGCAGCCTGTTCCAGAATCTGCCACGCCTTGGCCCCATTTTGGGCCATCATGGTCTTGCCCCCTCTCTTCTGCACCCATTGCGCCTGGGTAAAACTGAAGCGCATATCGCCGTCCACGATCAAAATGGTCGGTGGC
>PDZU01000093.1 GCA_002753095.1 Magnetococcales bacterium | reverse complement strand
CATTGAGACAACAACGAACAATGCCTCAGAGGTTCAATGCCGAGGAGATCGATCAGGCGCTGGCTGACGAGCAGAAACGAGCGGATCGGTTGGGTCTGGCATTGGATTCGGATCCAAGACGGCGAACGAAAAATGGGTTGGCTGTTCCAACAGATCGGCCTGCGGAATTCGGCCAATCATGAATGTCGCTGCCGTTTCAAATCCCGGTAGAAATTTTCATGATGGCCCAAGGCCAATAAAATTACTTGGTCTTCCGTTTCCCTCCATTCATAGGCAAGCAGAACTTCCTGATGGATCATTTTGAATTTGTGGACTCGTACTCCAGCCAAGTCACCAACCTTCTCCTCCCCGATTTCCGGGTTGATAGAAATCAGCTTGACGGCCTCGTCAAGGACGATTTTCTGGTTCGGGTGGAGCCGCTTAGTATCGGTTTTGAAAATACGAGTTTGAAGGATTTCCATCAGCCAAATTGGTACTCTTCAAGATCGGTTTCTTCCTTTGCCAGCAGAATTTTCTGGATCATGGCATAGGTGAGGTCTGGATTTTCTTCAGCGGTTTTACCAATGCGCGACCAGTATTCGATCTGCTTGGGCAACGAGCGATGGTAGACTTGGCTATAGCGTTTTGCTTCAGCCACAAGTTCATCAGAAATTTTTACGTTGATAGGCATTGTCGTGTACCCCCCTTTCTATGGGAATCACTGTACCATCTTTTGGTGTGCTGGTTCAGCGTGAATGATACAAATGGCCATCGTGCGCAAGCACTTCTTGGGACATTCCCGGCATCCCTACGAGACCCCGGACTGCGTTTTTTGATGCATGATGGGTTTGCGCTTCCGTTCTGCAAAGATCGTCTCGGCACGTCCTCCCAACTTATCGCGTGGAGCGACGTATCCATTTTGCCGGTGTTCAATGTAAAAGTCTACTATTGCTTTCTTTTCCCATTGCTCCAGCCAAAACTCCCTGGAAAGAGAGCCGTTGTGCTGATTTGCTTGGCCGTGTCGATTACCGTGTTGGTGGATGATCATGTTGTGGTAAACTTCCTGCGATGATTGTTGTCAAAGGCAGCGATCGGGTATAAGCCTGCTTGATCAGTATTGGATTTTGAAGACGGAACCGTGGTTTTTCGACAGGAATGAGTGCATGACAGACAACGCCAACCAAGCCCAGCCAGACGAGTACGATGCTCCCTGGAAAGTGATCCTGAAGGGATACTTCAAGGATTTCCTGGCCTTTTTCCTGCCGCAGGCGCATGCCGAGATCGACTGGAGACGTCCCGCCGAATTTTTGGACCAAGAGTTCAGTCGGCTTGTGCCGTCATCGGAGAGCAAGGATCGGCGGGTGGATCTTCTGGCCAAGGTATGGCTTCTTGATGGCTCCGAACGTTGGGTGCTGATTCATGTCGAAGTGCATGGAAACCGGACTGCCGAGTTTGAGGAACGGATGCTGACGGTGCAGTACCGGGTGCGGGATCTTTACCACCGGCCAGTGGTTGCTTTGGTGATTCTGGCCGACGAAGAAACTCATTGGCGGCCATCTGAATACCGTGACGAGATGTGGGGCACTCAACTTTCCTACCGGTTCACGTCCGTCAAGCTGTTGGATTATCTGAATCGCCTGCCGGAGTTGGAGGAATCTGACAACCCGTTTGCCATCGTCACCCTGGCGCATTTGCGCGCCAAGCAGACCAAACGCCAACCGCAGACGCGCTATGCGCAGAGATGGCAGATTACCAGAAGTCTGTACCGACGCAGCTATAGTCGCGAGCAAGTCTACAATTTTTGCAGATTTATTGAGTGGGTGATGGCTCTACCGGATGATATGGAACGCCAGATTTTGGAAGAACTGAAGGTCTTTGAGGAGGAGAATGAGATGTCGTACATGTTAAGTGCAGAACGGTTTGGGATGGAGAAAGGTGTTCTAATCGGTGAGCAGAAAGGTGAGGCCAACGTCCTTCTCCGTCTACTCCAACGCCGATTTGGCCAAGTACCGGATCCAGTCAAGGCCAAAGTGACTGATGCGAAATTGGAAAGCTTGGAAGCCTGGACAGACCGCATCCTGGATGCCAAAACGCTGGACGACGTCTTTGCCAATTGACGGTTCGGACAGTCATGGAGAGCGTGCTGGCGGACCCGTCGTAATGGCAGTAGAGAATGCGCATTCTCCATTTTGTGTGCAAAATTTGCAATAGAAAATTTCGATGTCAATCTTGGTGCCCAAGTGACTATCGAAACCGCGTCCAAAGCAGACTTTCGGAGTAGCGTGAAAATTCCGACGCATGGATGAAAAGTCATTGAGTATCAATTGGATGCCAAACTGCGCATCACTTGGCCAACCAAGCGCAACGTCGGAATCATTCTCTATGCTGCACTGCAGCACGAGCAGAGAAAAAGTTCGATTTTCAGAAACATGCTCCACCATTTTGTTTTGCCATAAAATTCTCAAGTTGTGATCCGTCCAGAGAGGCGGCTTTTTTTATGCGAAAAAGTTAAATGTTTCCAAAAGTTAGCATGCCTTTGTTCGACGGCGCACTTGGTTCAACTTCTGACTCAAAAGAGTCGAACTCACCACCTTTCTTCTCTCTTTGCCCAGATTCTCCAAAAGCTGTGGACTCACGGCCAATGAGTCCGAAAATTTCGGACTCACTTTTCTGTCGATATTTCACGGTTTAACAGCATTCGTTAATGTTGGACTCGTTCGTTGCGCGTCTTGGTCGGCGTTTTTGACCGACGGGAGTGCAACTCGCGTCCAAAGTGTTCGACTGGCGGCTTGTTGGGTGGCAAGATTGGGAGTCGGAAACGGCGGCGCACAATATTCCGATCTTGGCGCAATCAAAGCGGATTCTCCTTTTACATTGGCCGGTTGTGTCTGGTAGTCTTTCTGGCGGGTTTGTGGACGGGTGCAAATGGCCGCCGTGTGGTTGCGCGGTGTCGGCGTTCAGTGGCGACGTGTTCGCGTTTTGCTGTCCAGCGGAACCCGTCCTGCGTAGTGCGGCAAGAATGCGACAGTCGTCGCGGTGGTGCGGCAGGCGGAGTAGTGTGGTGATACCGTCTGAAGCGAATAATGCAGGCTTTTCTGTCATGGACGGCGCAACCCAACCAGGAAAGTCGTTCACTGGCGGCGGAGTAGGGCGGCAGTATCGTCTGAAGCGAATATTGAAGGCTTTTTTGGTGTGGACGGTGCAACCGGCCAGAAGTCTCATTCGCTGGGCTGTGTTGATGCGCAGAATTGCCGCTCGCAGGCACGTGCGGCCAGCGAGAACCGCATGCGAGGTTCGGAGGACAGAGAGAAATCACTTTTCAGCCGCCATCCCGGTTGTTTCTGTCGCTTAGTAATTTGTCTGAATTTTAAAGTTTCAAGATGGAGCCGATTCCTGTGATGCCCTTAACATCTATGTTCTCAGAGTTACTGCAACCAGTCGAGCACCCTGGAGACTTTTGCACTTCCGGCACGATTGAAATTTTCACCCCCTTGTTGGAGGTGGAGGGTGTTGGTCCGGTTGCCATTCCCTGTTTACCGATCCAGATGGAACAGTTGATAGCTGCGTCCACTCCTGCTCCTTATGGTCGGGGTGAACAGACCTTGCTTGATCCCCAGGTGCGCCGGACATGGCAAATCGACGCTGGCCGCGTTCGGATTCAAGGTCGCCATTGGGACAAAACCTTGGAGTCCATCGTCGCACGGATCACCGAAGGGCTTGGAGTTGATGGGGCTGTTGTAGCAGAACTGTATAAACTTCTCGTGTATGACGAAGGCAGTTTTTTTACAACTCATCGAGATACCGAGAAGGTGCAGGGGATGTTTGCCACTCTGGTCATTGTCCTTCCATCTGTGTACACTGGTGGTGAATTGATCGTGCATCACCAGGACCGCCAATTCCAGTTTGATCTCCGTTGTTCCGACCCGTCCGAGGCCGCTTTTGCGGCCTTCTATGCCGACTGTGCACATGAGGTACTTCCTGTTTTATCCGGGTGTCGGCTGACTCTTATCTACAACCTGCTGCTCCGGGATCGGAGTCGGGTGCCCAAACCACCCAGTCATACCCGCGAAGCGGCACAGCTTGCCACGCTACTGCGAGAATGGCGAGCCGGTTGGCAGTCGATGGCTGATTCACCAGAAAAACTGATTTATCCACTGGAACATGCCTATACCCAGGCTAGCCTTGCTTTTTCGTCGTTGAAGGGCGCAGATGCCGCCCAGGCAGCCGTTTTGATCTCTGCCGCCCAGCAGGCCGACTGTGACATCCATTTGGCACTGCTGTCGATTGATGAAAGTGGCTCTGCCGAGTATACCGGATCCTATGGTAGGCGACGTGGATGGTCTGATGATGAAGCCTTTGAAGCCGGTGAGGTCTACGAACGCAGCACGACTTTGTCCGATTGGCGTCGCCCCGACGACAGCCCATTCCCATTGGGACCGTTGCCATTTTCAGAGGAAGAACTCTCCCCGCCAGATGTCTTGGAGGATCTTGAGCCTGATGAGGAGATGTTTCACGAATCGACTGGTAATGAGGGTGCCTCTTTTGAGCGCACCTACCGTCGCGCTGCGCTGGTTTTGTGGCCTCGAGAGGAACGTATGGCGGTTATCAGCCAGGGTGGATTGCTTGTCACGTTGCCCTATCTGGAAGAACTGGTCAACCAGTGGACCGCCAGTGGTGAGGATCTGCACTCCCCCATGCGAAGCCAGGCACAAGATCTTGCCAAACAGATGTTGGCCGATTGGTCGCAGAAATCCTGGAATCCTCACAACAGGGAGGCCAGCCATGCCGCCAGAATGCTCTCGTCACTGATAAAAATCCGGGATACTGAACGGATTGATGTCGTGCTGACCGCCGTTTTCGCTGCAGGTATGTACGGCATGGCGGACAACGATGCGATACTGGATGCCCTTGTCCTGTTGCCGACGCTGCGCGCCATTGCTCTGATCGAAAGCATCGTCACGGGTAATGCCTCCACAAATCCGATAGCTTGCAGCAATCTACTGGTTCGTGTCGTGCAAAGAATGCCTTCTGACACACAGATGGCAGACTTCGTGGAGGCCGCAACGGCTTTGCTGAACGCCCTTCCTGGTGATCCAAAGCGGGCGGCAATTGAAGATGTCGTCAGGCATTTTCATCCTGTTGTGGAACCCGGACTGATTGTCGATCTCATGACCGCATTGGGAAAAATCGATACAACCCTAGCGGATCAAGCCATAGAGTTGATCCTGGCACGACCAAAAATCTACGGTCTGGACACGATTCTTCTACCAGCCATTCTGGTTCTCAATGACCAGACAGGAATGAAAAATCTGTCTGCGGTACGACGCCTGCGTGCAACCTGTCTGAACCACCTGCAGGAACGCACTGCGGAACCTTTGGAGCCACCAAGCGATTGGGCACGCGACCATACCCTTAGCTGCCAATGTTCCCACTGTGCTGATCTGACACTTTTTTTGGCCGATACGGATCGCAAAACGTGGAACTTCAAGGCTTCTGAGCACAGTCGCCGTCACGTCGAGGAGACAATCCGACAAAGCCATTGCGATCTGGACAGCACTACCGATAAGCGTGGCCGTCCTTACACGTTGGTTTGCACCAAAAATCAGGCCAGTTACGAACGAAGGGTACGGCAACGCAAGAAGGATCTGACGGATTTGTCCAAACTGGGCTCATCGGAGAGACCATGACCGACCACGATGGCACCTATTTTAAATCCAATGGGTAATCCCCCGGCTCTGCCGGGGTGACAGCAGAAGTAGCACAGTCCAAAACGCTTACGCACCCGTTTTGTACCCAGAGAGTACAATGATGCGCTTTTTCTGTCGAAAGTTCCGTTTAAGAGACTTGTCGAAAAGCATAGTCGCAACGCCAGCGCCGTCAGGGTGAATGGTCGGAGGTGATCCAACCAATCACCACCGACCTGACCCTCTTCAAGGCAAACGCATCTCCTCCTGTTTAGGCAACCAGTTGGCTCAGGGATGCGGATGAAGCATTGTTTCTGCTGTTGAAGTTGTTCATGATTTTGCTATAGACCGACAGTTCATGGGCCTCTTTTTTGCTGTCGCTGCCGGACGAGGCATAGGACTCTGCCTTGTCGGGATGGGACATCAGATACTTGATCAATTCAGCCTGGCTGACCATGCCATCCTTGTTGGTGTCTGCCGCATCATACTGGCTGTCATCCTCATCGGAAGACGAGGATCCGGAGCTGCCACCGGCAGCGCCAGAGGGCGGCGCTCCACCAGCTGCCTGGGGTGCCCCACCACCCATGCTGGCCGCTTTGCTCTGCATCTCCTGCTGGAAGGTGTCCATATCCTTCTGCAGCTCTTCGGTGCTGACCTTGCCGTCATTGTTGCTGTCGGCAATTGTAAATCGCTCCTTGAGTGGACCCTGAGCCTCCTCGGTGCTGATTGCTCCATCCTGGTCGGCATCCATTTTGCTCATCAGATCGGCTGCCGAGGGCGGGCTCATGCCATGCATACCGTTGCCGCGCTGCTGACTGTGCGCCGTCAGCAACTGTTGCAGCTCATCACTGCTTAATTGACTGTCACCATCGGTGTCGGCAGCGGCAAAATCCTTTTCCAAAGGCCCCTTGGTCTCGTCCAAACTCAGATAACCGTTTGAATCGGTATCCAGTTTGCTCATCAACTCGCTTGCCGACGGCGGTTTACCCATACCGCCCATACCGCCCATACCGCCCATACCGCCCATACTGCCCATTGACGTAATGTTCATGCGTACTCCCCTTTCATAACAGACGACGTTCGCACCCAGCGAACGGACCAGAAGATGGCCATTGACAATAGCAACCATCTCAGCCGCAGATGTCTGGATACTGGATCTCAGCCAGTCCAAACACGGCACTGTCGCACTGTAATCACTTTTTCTGTAAGTGTGTTGTCATAAGTTGTAAAGATTTGTCTTGCCCTTGCCAGCAGGCGGTACAGAACAAAAAAGAGGGCGTTTTCCCCGGCAAAGAGCGCAAGAGCTTGCATCCCCTCGCATCCTGAATAAAAATTCACGCACGGCGCACGATTCTGGGCCGGATCAACAGTGTGCAGGTGAGGTGAATGCATGGGTAAAACCGTTCCGTTGGTGGTGTTGGGTGCTGGCCCTGGTGGCTATACAGCGGCCTTCTTGGCGGCGGGGCGGGGCATGGAGACCGTGCTGGTGGACAACGCCCCCCAACCGGGTGGTGTCTGTTTGCAACGGGGGTGCATGCCGAGCAAAGCGCTGTTGCACGTGGCCCGTCTGCTGCGCGAGAGTCGGGAAGCAGAGCAGATGGGGCTACTGTTTGCACCGCCGCAGCTTGATCTGCAGCGGCTCAGGGACTGGAAAGAGGCGGTGGTTGGGCGATTGATGCGCGGTTTGGCGGAGCAGTGCCAGCGGCGTGGCGTGCGCTATCTGCAGGGGCAGGGGGAGCTGCTTGATGGCAACACCCTGCTTGTACAAAGATCCGATGGCGGGGAAGAGAAGATCCCTTTTGCGCACTGTATCTTGGCGACCGGATCCCGGCCCATGCCGTTGCCGGGGGTGTCGCCTGCCTTGCCCGGTCTGTGGGATTCCACCCAGGCCCTTGCTCTGGAGCGGGTGCCAGAGACGTTGTTGGTGGTGGGGGGGGGCAATATTGGTTTGGAGTTGGGGACGGTCTATGCGGCCCTGGGCAGTGCGGTGACGGTGCTGGAGATGGGGGCTGGCCTGTTGCCGGGGGCGGATCGTGATCTGGTCCGACCGTTGGCGCAACGTTTGGCAAACCAGTTTCAGGCGGTATTGAACAACAGCAAGGTGACGGCGGTGGAGGCGACGGCAGGCGGGTTGCAAGTGACCGTGCAGAGTGGCGCGTCAAGCCATTTGCTACAGGCCGAGCGGCTGTTGGTGGCAACCGGACGCATGGCCAACGCTGATCTGTTGGGGCTGGAGCGGTTGGGGGTTGCGCTGGAGCGGGGCAGGGTGGTGGTGGCTGCCGACAAGCGCAGCACGGTGCCGCATATATTGGCCATCGGCGATTTGATCGCCGGTCCCATGTTGGCCCACAAAGCGGCTTTGGATGCACGGGTGGCGGTTGGCACGCTGTGTGGTGAACCAGCGCCAACGCATGCGGCGGTGATGCCCATGGTGACCTATACCGACCCGGAGTTGGCCTATGCGGGCCTGACCGAGACGGAGGCCCGGCAGCAGGGCAGGAGCGTGCGGGCGGTACGTTTTCCCTGGGCTGCCTCCGGGCGTGCCCAAACCCTGGAGCGCAGCGAAGGGGTGAGCAAATGGATCATCGATCCGCACACCGAGCAGCTTTTGGGGGTGGGGATTGCCGGGGTGCATGCCGGTGAGATGATTGCCCAAGGGGTGCAGGCCATCGAGCAGGGGTTGACGCTGCAGCAGTTTCGCCATCTGGTACACCCCCATCCCACCTTGTCGGAAACCTTGCTGGAAGCGGCAGAGGTGGCGATGGGGGAGTGTGTACACTACTATGCACCGAAGAGGTAAAACGATTACCTCTGCAACTGCTGCAAATCCCGCACGGCACCCTTTGCCGCTGAGGTGGTCAGGGCGGCATACGCCTGCAGTGCCTGCGAAACAGTCCGTTGCCGCTTGGCCGGTCGATAGCTGGGGTTGGCAGCGCGCCGTTGTGCCAACTCTGTCGCGCTCACCACCATCCGAATGGTGCGATTGGGAATATCAATCTCAATCTGGTCACCCTCCTGCAACAGGGCGATATTGCCCCCTTCGGCGGCCTCCGGGGAGACATGGCCAATCGAAAGACCCGAAGTTCCCCCAGAAAAGCGACCATCGGTGATCAACGCACACTGCTTGCCCAACCCCTTTGATTTCAGGAAGCTGGTCGGGTAGAGCATCTCCTGCATGCCCGGCCCCCCTTTTGGTCCTTCGTAACGGATCACCACCACATCCCCCGCCTGAATCCGGTCGGCGAGAATGGCATCACAGGCATCCTCCTGACTCTCAAAAATGCGCGCCGGACCGGTAAAGTTCCAGATGGATGCATCCACGCCTGCCGTTTTGACGATGCAACCCTCTTCGGCCAGATTGCCGAACAGCACCGCCAGACCGCCATCTTGGGAGTAGGCGTGCGCCACCTCGCGAATGCAGCCATTTTGGCGATCCAGATCCAGAGAGGGCCAGCGGGCTTTTTGGCCAAAAGGGTGTATCGTGGGTATTCCGCCCGGTGCCGCCAAATGGCGCTCTTTGGCCTCTGCGCTGGCTTGCGGACTACTCACATCTTCCATTTGCAGTGCCAATCCCAACGTGGGCGCGTGTACCGTGTGGCAGCCCTCGTGCAACAATCCGGCCCGGTTCAGAATGGCCAGAATGGCCGGAATTCCGCCAGCCCGATGCACATCTTCGATATGATACACCTCCGATGACGGGGCCACTTTGCACAGACAGGGCACCTTTTGCGACAGGCGGTTGATGTCGGCCATGGTAAAAGGAACCTCTGCCTCATGGGCGGCAGCCAACAGATGCAGCACCGTGTTGGTGGAGCCACCCATGGCAATGTCCAGGCACATGGCGTTTTCAAACGCCTCGAAGGTGGCGATGGAGCGCGGCAAAACGGTGTGATCATTGTTTTCGTAGTAGCGTCGGGTTAGTTCGACGATCCTCTGCCCGGCGCGCAGAAAAAGCTGTTTGCGGTCGGCATGGGTGGCCAGCAAGGTGCCATTGCCCGGCAAGGCCAGTCCCAGCGCTTCCATCAGACAGTTCATGGAGTTGGCCGTAAACAGGCCGGCACAAGAGCCACAGGTGGGGCAGGCATGCTGTTCGATCTTGTGCAGATCGTTGTCGGAAACCTGCTGGTTGCCGGCTGCAATCATCGAGTCGATCAGGTCGAGTTTACGGTTCTGGCCGCTGCTCAGTTGCACCTTGCCCGCCTCCATGGGACCACCGGAGACAAAAATGGCCGGAATATTGAGGCGCAGGGCCGCCATCAGCATGCCAGGGGTGATCTTGTCGCAGTTGGAAATGCAGACCAGGGCGTCTGCCGTATGGGCGTTGACCATATATTCCACGCTGTCGGCGATCAAATCGCGGGAGGGCAGAGAGTAGAGCATGCCGCCATGACCCATGGCGATGCCGTCATCGATGGCAATGGTGTTGAACTCTTTGGCGATGCCTCCGGCAGCAACGATTTCGCGGGCGACCAGCGCACCCATCTCTTTGAGATGGACATGACCGGGCACAAACTGGGTAAACGAGTTGGCAATGGCAATGATCGGCTTGCCGAAGTCGGCTTCAGCAACACCGGTTGCGCGCCAGAGCGCTCTGGCGCCGGCCATGTTGCGGCCATGGGTTGAGGTTCGCGAGCGAAAAGCGGGCATTCATGATCTCCTTGATAACGGTAATGCGTTGCCTGATCGGCAAGAGTGTGCAATGATAAACCCGTAAGTATAGCGACTGCAGCAGAGAAAAGGGAATGCACTTTCGATGGCCTCCTTACTTTCCATTCATCCGGAAAATCCCCAAAAGCGCTTGATCAATCAGGCTGCAGAGATATTGCGTAACGGCGGGGTGATCGTCTATCCCACCGATACCGCTTACGGTTTTGGTTGCACCTTGAGCAATCGACGCGGGGTGGAGCGAATCATTCAGATTCGTCATCTGCCTTCCAACCATCTTTTTTCCATTTTGTGTCCCGATTTGGCCGAGATTGCCCGCTATGCACGGGTGGATAATGCCACCTATCGCCTGTTGAAGCGCCATCTGCCGGGGCCGTACACCTTTGTGTTGGAGGCCACCCGCGACGTTCCCAAAAATATTTTGCCCAAGCGCAAAACGATTGGTCTGCGCATTCCGTCGCATCCCATTTGTCAGGCGTTGTTGCAAGAGGTGGGGGAGCCGCTTCTTTCCGCCACGGTGCGCCTGCCCAATGCGGAAGATGCCTTGAGCGATCCAGAAGAGATTCACAAGCGTTTGGGCAATCAGGTCGATTTGGTGGTGGATGGGGGTGTTTTGACCACTTCACCCTCAACGGTGGTGGATTTGACCGCTGATCAGGCGGTGGTCTTGCGGGTGGGTACCGGTGACCCGTCTGTCTTTTTGGAAGAGCGCTAAGGCGATATCTTCTGGGGGCATGGGTTGAGCGTGCGGGGGATGATGGGGGATAAACAATGAGACATGCGACTGGAGCAAAGGCCTGGGTAGGTTTGAAAGAGGTTTTGCTGGGTGGGGTGACCCCGGCACGGCATGCGCCCGCCCCCAGGATGACCCAAGGCTTTCCAACCACCTGGGTTTCGGCCTGGGACTATTGGGTAGATGGCGTGCGCAAGCCGGTGCAGCGCGATACCAGCCATTCTGTTATTCTGTTGAAGCCGCCACGCCAGCAACAAAAAGAGATTCCACCGGAAGCCTGGTGGACTTCGGAACAGGTCATTGCCGAGATTCAGTCCATCTTTTCTGAGACCATCGTACCGATCAAGGTGGCCGATATGTTGGCCGCCGATCAACTGGAGTTGGATCAGGGGGAGATCTCCGAAGAGGAGATGGTCTACCGCACCGAACGACTGGAAGAGATCCAGGAGGAGCACTATGTGCGCCTGGAAGGGATCATCCATTGGTATGTGGATAACTATTTCCGCGATCTGGGCGGGGCGGAGATGGAGGAGCAGCAGAGGCATTGAGTCGTCATGGCTGTAGCTGTTCTGGAGGCTGGCTGTGTTCGTGCCTGAGTAAAATATCTTTGTCTTGGTCATGGTTTGTGATTGGCAGAAGGCAAGGTCCAGAAAATTTCCCTTCTCAATTGCTGTCCATCAGCCAAGCCGTCCGCTTGGTTCCGTAAAAAGTCTGAAATAAAATCATCTCATCTTTTCCTCGTCTCATCACAACTCTCTGTCTGCGCGTAACCCTGCTGCGCGGCACTCCGTTTGTGTAGTCGGATTGCGCATATCTATATGATATATAATAATATTTAATCGCCTGCATCCTGTCGAGTTGCATGTTCTTGATGATCCATGCATAAGATACATTACAGATTTGTATGGTAGAGTTTAATATACCTCTTGATTTTGTGTTGCAAACAATGTAATCTTAAGATGTTGTCAATGATTTTTACATTGGTATAGAATCGATTCATCATGCTTAAGAGGTTATCACCCGTGTCCTGGAGGAGATGGGGTGTCGCTGTCCTGTCTGTCTGGCACCACGTGGACGCAAGCACCCTTGGCAAAGGTTGTTTGTTGGGGGGGCAGGTTTCTAGCCGCTAGAGATCTAGTCATTTTTTGAGATCGTGTTAACGCTTTCCCTCTGTGCGGACAAGATATTATGATAAGGAAAATTTTGTATTTTCTCCTGATGTCAATATCGATTGTTGGTATGCCAATTGGTGTTGTATATGTTGGTAATATATTGTCAGTTATTTGGCCGCCACAGTTGGACAATG
>PDZU01000092.1 GCA_002753095.1 Magnetococcales bacterium | reverse complement strand
ACATCTCCTTTACCGAACCCTACTTCATGAACAAAAGGTTAAGCGCCGGTTTTGATCTGTTCCGCCGCGAAACCGACCAGACCCGTTATTCTTCGGTATTGGAGAAGGCCACAGGGGGGGCCATCTCGTTGGGCTTTCCGATTTCCGAGCATTTGACCAATACCATCACCTATAAGCTGGTGGAAACGGAGGTCCACTATACGGGTACGGATCCCTCACAAGTTTCGCAGATCATCCGTGAGCAGGAAACCTTGAGCCCCTATCTGGAATCGATCATCGGCAACACCCTGTTTTGGGATTATCTGGACAATCGTATGACACCAAGCGACGGGCGGAGCCACCGCTTGATTACCGAGGTGGCTGGTGCCGGTGGTGATGTGCGTTTTGCGCGGGTGGTGACTGATCATCATCTCTATCTGCCGATCGACAGTGACAAGGAGTGGGTGGGGCATGTGCGTGCCCGCCTGGGTTATGAGGATGGGATGGGCAACGCGTTGCCCATTTTTGAGCGATTTTTCTTGGGGGGAAGCAACTCGCTGCGTGGCTTTATGCCTTCCGGTATTGGGCCGCGTACTGAGCAAAGCGATGCCTACGGTGGCAGCCATTTTGAACAACTGAACACGGAACTTTTTTTCCCGATGTTGGGCATGTCGGATAAAGGTGTAAAGGGGTTGGTGTTTGTGGATGCCGGTTTCCTGGGGGACAAAGATTTACCGACCGGTGTCAGCGATGCGGGGGGCATTCGGGTTTCGTCCGGTGTCGGGGTGCATTGGAATTCGCCTTTTGGTCCTTTGCGTTTCACGCTGGGGACGCCTCTGATCAAGGAACCGAACGACAAGACACGGGTGTTTGATTTCTCCATTGGCTCCATGATGTAACGGTGGCACCGTTGCGTCGGGAGAGAAAGGTGATTCGACCATGAACGCATTACGATGGATTGCGCAAAAAAACACGCAAAAAGCATCCTTGACTTGGCTCACAGCTCTGTTCACGGTGCTGTTGTGCGTCGGTACGGCCAATGCGGAATCCTACAAGCTGGCTTTTGTGGATGTTCCTCGCGCCATGGCTGCTTCGGACGCGGCCAAACAGGCCCGTGATATTCTCCAGAAAAAACTGGCCGCCAAACAGCAGGAGGTCAGTGCCATGGAGGATGAGATCAAGACCATGAAGGCGGAGATCGAAAAGCGCAAAGGATCAAACCGTTCGGACTCGGCCCCGGATCCGGAAAATGAGTTGCGCAGCAAGCTGCGTGACTACCAACGTCTGGTGGAGGACAATCAGGCCGCCATCGACCGGGAAAATGGCCGCTGGACCAAAAAAATCACCGAGGCTCTGCTCAAGGTGATCGAGGAGATTGGTCGCGAGGAGGGGTTTACGGTCGTTTTTGGCAAGGGGCAGGTGCTGTTCGCGGCAGGTTCGATTGATATTACCGATCGGGTTTTGGTGCGTCTCAATGAGCGCACCAAAAAGTGGTTCTAACGCTTGGGGGTCTAGAGTGGATTCCGTACAAGAGATTTTGAATATTTTACCCCATCGCTACCCGTTTTTGTTGGTGGACCGCATTGTTGAGGTGGTCCCTGGCGAACGGTTGGTTGCCATCAAAAACGTGACCTTCAACGAACCCTTTTTTATTGGCCATTTTCCGGGTCATCCGGTCATGCCGGGGGTGTTGATTTTGGAGGCGATGGCGCAAGCGGGCGCTTTGTTGGCTGGCAAGACCGATCCAGAGTCGGTCTGTTCCCGTCTGGTCTATTTCATGACCATCGACAATGTTCGCTTTCGCAAGCCGGTGATTCCGGGGGATCAGTTGCGCCTGGAGCTGACCCTGATGAAACGGCGGCGCGATATATGGCGCTTTGCTGGTCGTGCTTTTGTGGATGGACAATTGGTGACCGAAGCAGAGTTGATGGCCATGACCCGTGATCGGGATGGGGATGCGGTGACTCCGGCCACGGAGGGCGCATCATGATTCACCCGACCGCTGTTGTGGATGCCAAGGCTCTCTTGGCGGAAGATGTACGCATCGGACCCTACGCTGTCATCGGGCCAGATGTGACCATCGGCAGTGATGTGGAGGTAGGATCCCATGCCGTGATCGAGGGACATACCCGCATCGGTGCTGGTAGTCGCATTTGCAATTTTGCCTCCATTGGCCAGGCCCCCCAGGATCTGCATTATGCGGACGAACCGACACGGGTGGAGATTGGCAGCAAGTGTTGGATTCGCGAATTTGTCAGCATCCACCGTGGCACGGCCAAGGGGGGCGGCATGACCCGTGTGGGGGACCATTGCATGATCATGGCCTATTCCCATGTGGCCCACGATTGCCGGGTGGGTGAACATGTCATCATGGCCAACGGTGCCACCCTGGCTGGCCATGTCGAGGTGCAAGACTACGCCGTTATTGGCGGTCTGACGGCGGTGCATCAGTTTGCCCGTATTGGGCGCAACGCTTTCATTGGTGGGGCTTCGGCCATTTCCATGGATGTGGTTCCCTTCGCCTCTGCTGCTGGAAACCGGGCCCAGATCACCGGCGTCAATGTGGTGGGGTTGCGTCGTAACGGTTTTTCCGAAGAGGTGATCAAGACCATTCGTCAGGCGCATCGCTTGATTTTTCGCTCCAACTTGCGCCTGGAGCAGGCCATCGAGGAGATTGAACGGCAGTTTTCCGATTCGGCAGAGGTTCAATATTTGTTGGAATTTGTCCAGACAGGACAGAGGGGAATTTGTCGCTGAACCCGGATCCGGCGGATCAAGCGATTGGTCTGATTGCCGGCAATGGTCAGCTTCCGCTCTTGATTGCCCAGGCTTTGCCGGATCGGCGGGTTGTGGCTGTGGGCCATAGCGGTGAAACCGATCCCCATCTGGCAGAGTTGGTCAGCGCGTTTTGTTGGGTTCGGCTGGGGCAATTTCAGAAGATTCTCGATTTTTTTCTGCGCCATCGGGTCAAATGGGTGGTGATGGCTGGTGGAATCACCAAAGCGCGCATTTGGCAGGTCCGGCCTGATTTTCTCGCCTTGAAAATGGTCATGGGTTTGTTGCACCGTCACGACGATCTGCTATTGCGCTCGGCGGCGGCCCTCCTGGAACAGCACGGCTTGCATTTAAAATCGGTGACGGAGTTTGTGCCGCAACTGTTGGCTCCGGCAGGTGTGCTCAGTCGGCGTCAACCCACCGCAGCGGAGTGGGCGGATATCCGTTTTGGCTGGTGGGCGGCCAAGGAGTTGGGACGCCTGGATATTGGCCAGGGTGTGGTCGTGCGGCAAAAAATGGTGGCGGCGGTGGAGGCCATGGAGGGGACGGACGCCATGTTGTTGCGCGCCGGTCCTTTGCTGGCTGGCAAAGGCTGGGCGGATGGGGGCGGGGGTGTGGTGGTCAAGGTTGCCAAACCACAGCAGGATCGGCGTCTGGACTTGCCAACCATTGGTCCCAGGACGATCGCCGTCATGCAGGAGGCTGGTTTGAGCGTATTGGCCGTTGAGGCGGGGGGGGCGCTCCTTTTGGAGCCAGAACAGACGCGGGCTTTGGTGGACCGGCACGGCTTGGTGTTGGTGGGATGTCGGGCTGAGGAGATGGGGGCGGGGGAGTCGGGGCAGTTGGCACAGGCGGGAGAGGGCAATGCAACAGGGTGAGAATGACAGAATATTGCGGGCGGCGGTCATTGGCAGCGGTTATTTGGGCCGTTTTCATGCCCTCAAGTATCGGGCTCTGCCGCAGGTGGCGTTGGTGGCGGTGGTGGATCAAGCGCTGGAGCGGGCCCAACTGGTGGGGCAAGAGTTGGGGGTGCCCTTTTTGACTGACTATACCGCTGTGCTGCCTCAGGTGGATCTGGTCAGCATCGCCACCCCGACCGAGAGCCATTGTGCCATTGCCGAGCGTTGTTTGCAGGCAGGCGTGGCGGTTTTGCTGGAAAAACCGATGACTGCCACCGTGCAGGAGGCGGACCGTCTGTTGGCGGTGGCCCGGCAGCATGGGGTGGTGTTGCAGGTGGGCCATCTGAAACGTTTTCATCCGGTGGTACAGGCTCTGCAGCAGGGTGGTTTGCTGCAGGCACCCCGCTATATTGAGTCCACCCGTTTGGCGCCGTACAAGGGTCGCTCCCTGGATCTGGATGTGGTATTGGATCTGATGATCCATGATGTCAATCTGGCGTTGGCCTTCGTGCAATCGTCCGTGGTACGGGTGGATGCTTTCGGGATGCCGTTGCTGACCGACAAGAGTGATGTGGCCCATGCCCGTTTGCATTTTGCCAATGGGGCTGTGGCGCAGATCAACGCCTCCCGCGTGGCCCCGGAGTCGGTGCGGCAGATGAAAATTTACCAGGATGATGGACTGTTTACCATCGACTTTGCCCGCAATCAACTGACCCTGTTGCGCCGTGGCAGTGCCGTGGATGGTTTGGCCAATGGGGCCGTGCCGGGGGAGGTGGTGCCGGTGACCCTGCATGATACTCTGGAGGCGCAGACACGTGCCTTTTGTCAGGCGGTACGCGTTGGAGGGGCTGCCGTGGTCAGTGGCGAAGAGGGGCGGCGTGCGTTGCAGGTGGTGACCTGGATTCGGCAGGCCATCGCTGCTGGCGGGTCGCTTGCTGTAACGGAACGGGCAGGTGACTGAGACGATTATGATGGTGGCTGGTGAGGCTTCCGGCGATCTGCTGGGGGGAGCCTTGCTGGCTGCTCTGCACGAGCGTCTGAGCAACATGCGGGTGATTGGTGTCGGCGGCCAACGCATGCGTGCGCAAGGGTTGCAGAGCGACTATGACGTGAATGATCTTGCGGTGATCGGGTTGGTGGAGGTGATCCGCCGCCTGCCGCGCTTGAAGCAGGTGATGGACTATTTGACCCGTTTGTTACAGCAAGAGCGCCCGGCGTTGTTGATCACCATCGATTTGCCGGATTTCAATTTTATTCTGGCGCGTCGGGCCAAAAAATTTGGCGTTCGGGTGGTGCATTATGTCAGCCCGCAGGTGTGGGCGTGGCGGGCGGGGCGGGTCAATAAAATTGCCCAGTGGGTTGACCATTTGATGGTTTTGTTTCCCTTTGAGTTGGCTGTGTACGCTCACACGGGGTTGGCGGTCACCTTTGTGGGGCATCCTTTATCGCATTTGGCTGTGGCACCTGTTGACCGGATGGAGATGCGGCAGCGCTTGGGCCTATCTGCGGATGAAAAGCTGGTGGTTTTGTTGCCGGGCAGTCGTCATGGGGAGTTGAGCCGCTTGTTGGCGCCCATGCTGGCCACCTGTCGGGAGTTGCAACGCCGTTTGGGGCGGGTTCGTTTTGTCCTGGCTTTGGCGGATACCCTGTCGATGACCGATCTGGCGGCCTGTTGGCCAGCCGAGTTGGTTGGTTTGCCGAAAAAGGAGCTGCCGATCTCTTGGCGACGTGGGGAGACCTATGCGTTATTGGCGGCGGCGGATGCGGCCTTGGTCGCCTCAGGCACGGCCACGCTGGAGGCGGCTCTGTTGGGTGCGCCCATGGTGGTGGTTTATCGGGTCAACCGTTTGACCTATGAGATTGGTCGTCGGGTCATTCGGGTACCTTATATCTCCTTGGCCAATCTGGTGGCTGGTTATGGTTTGGTCAAGGAACGGATTCAGCATGAGGTTAATGTTGCCTGTTTGGCAGACGATTTGGAGGCGTTGTTGACGGATACTGATCGGGTTGAGCAGCTGCGTGCCGGGTATGATGTGGTTCGGACCAGTTTGGCGCATGCGGATCGTGATCCGGCGGATGTTGTTGTAGAACTGCTTGGGGGATCCGCCTGCGAAGGGGATTTCTCAGTACACTAACTTTTTGCAAGGCGGGAGTAGCAGTGATGTCCATGGCGTTGACGGCAGAGAATTTTGGCAGCACGGTTGAGCAGAATGACATGGTTCTGGTGGATTTTTGGGCACCGTGGTGCGCGCCGTGCCGCTCTTTTGCGCCGACCTTTGACAAGGTGGCGGAAAAATATCCGCATGTGGTGTTCGGCAAGGTGAACACGGATGAAGAACAGGAGTTGGCGGGTGCGTTTCAGATTCGTTCCATTCCGACCTTGATGATTTTCCGGCAGAAGATCATTATTTTTTCGCAACCGGGTGTATTGCCGGAGAGCAGTCTGGTTGAGGTGGTGGAGAAGGCGTTGGCGTTGGACATGGAGCAGGTCAAGCGGGAGATTGCCGAGCAGGAGGGCAAGGCCAAGGAGTAATCAATCTTTAAAAATTTCTGCGGGGTCCAGGGGCGATCATCGCCCCTGGCGGGTGCAGGGCAGCGCCCTGCTTGCACTGTGCGGCGTTTTTCAAAAGCAAATGCGCAGCATTTGCGCACGCCGCACAGATTTGTGCCCCGCAGGGGCACGCCTTTTTGGGTACCGAACAGACACGTTTGATGACAGGGAAGAGAGTAGCGATGCGGGCAGAGCGTGGTCGAGCATTGGCATGGCGGGTGATGTGTGTGGTGCTCGGCATGCATTTATTTGGTTGTGTGACGGTTCAGGAGCACGCTGTTCCGGTGGTTCCCTCTTTGCCGGATGCCGGGGTAGGCAAGAATGCGGCGGTACGGGTTCAGAAGGGGTTGCAGGAGGCGGATGCGGGCAACTGGGAACCGGCCATGGGTTACTTTTCTGATGCCTTGAGCTATGCGGATTTGACTGGATTGGAGCGGGCGGTTGTGCTCAACAATCGTGGTGTGATGCAGCAGCGGCTCGGTTGGTATGAGGGGGCGGTTGCTGATTTTTCTGCGGCGATCAAGATGCGGGCCGGATTGTCGGGGGTCAATTTGCCTGGTCGGGCGCTTTTCAATCGGGGTGTTGCGCATTATTTCTTGGGTGAATATGCGGCGGCGATGAACGATTTGGAGCAGTTCAGCCTGCAGTATCCGTCGGAGCGGCAGACGCCTTATACGGTGTTGTGGTTATACTTGGCGCGGGAGCGGTCGGGGAGCTATGGACGATATGGTTTGTCGAGCAGTTGCCGTTCGTTGTGGAGCCAGGAGGCGTGTGCGCACAAATCGGGGGAGTTTGCGCATTTGTCTTGGCCTGGGCCTCTTTTTGCGTTGCATTTGGAGCAACTGAGTGCGGAGGAGATGCTGGCGCGTGTGCCGCGTGGCAAGACGGAGCGGCAGGGCAAGGAGTATTTGTGTGACGCCTATTTTCATTTAGGGGAATACTATCAGCTACGTGGCGCGTCGAGTCAGGCGCGGGAGTGGTGGCAGAAGGCGATAGAGACGGGGATGACCCATTTGAGCGAGTACACGGGGTCACAGTTGGGAATGCAGAGAGGGGTGGCGTTGTCGTTATTTTAGGGATTCACCAGTAGCGGCCAGTGGAGGCGACGAGGATGGTCAGCAGGCCCAAGGCCAGGTTGATTGAGACGATGATACGGATGCGGTTGAGGTAGAGGGCGGCCTCCGGGATGAGTCTTTTTTTGAGCATGGTGGTCATTTTGCGGAAGTGGGTGGCGAAGAGGAAGACGAACAGGGAGATCATGGTCCAGCCGAGCCATTGCATGATATGGATGTGGGTTGGCATGGGGTGCGGGTTGCCGAAGGCGGAGTGGAGCAAGCCGTAGCCGGAGACGGGCAGGAGGATGACAATGGCCCAGACCCAGGGAAAGAAGCGGGAGAAGGTTGCGAACCAGAGGTCAACGCGCTGTTCCAGTTCGAGTTGGAGGGATGCGGGGCGCAAGGCCACATGCGCAAAGAACATGCCTCCGACCCAGATTGTAGCGGAGAGGACATGGAGGGCGAGGAAGAGCAGGGTCATGGCAACGGTTTTTCGCTGGCAGGGGTGATCATGGGACGGCATGGGGTTAACCAACCGGTAAGACTGTAAAACATCGTTGGGATATGGGCAAGGATTTCGTGCTATTCTGGTGGGGCAATCGTGCCGGAGGGGGCAGAAAACGTTCAAATGCGTTCAAATGCGATTGTGCTGCTTTTGACCTTGACTTGGGGCGGGAATCCGTTCAGAATGCGCGCTTAAGTTTGGGGCCGTTAGCTCAGTTGGCAGAGCAGCTGACTCTTAATCAGCGGGCCGTAGGTTCGAATCCTACACGGCCCACCAGTTCAAATTTCAGGATTTTTCTTGACGGATTTACCGCCTTTCGTGGCGGTTTTTTTGTGCCCGACGACAAAACGCGCTGTTGATATCAGGATAAATAAGAGGGTGAAAATAAATAAATCCTTTTGTCTTGTTTTTGCTGCCTCATTGTATTGCGGTCTGCACCTTTCGCAAGCGCATGCCGCATCTTCATCTTCTGCCTCAACCGGTGAAGTCAAGGCGCTCTTGGCAACCTGGGACCGGCTCAATGACAGGTGTCGTGGCGGGTCAGGCGATGACCAAAAAACCTTGGACGCCTGTGATGAGCGGGAAAAAACCGGTGGGCAGTTGACATCACGCGGTTGGTGCTACGGAGAACCAGGACAGGCAGGCTATCAAATGGAGTGGCATCCATGCAAAAAAGGAGAGATGCGCACCGTTGAAGCCGTGTCTACGCGCAACAATGGCAAATTGGTTGTCTCCTGGACAACGCTGAAACCAGGGCAAAAAGATAAATCAGGCTTTGCTCTGTCTGCGGATGGTTCACTTTCCTATGCCGGGACACGCATTCAGCCCAAGGTCAAGGTGCATGATGGCCAGGGACAGCAGAGCCATCTGCCTCCCTCGGAAGTGCGGATCTCCCCGCCTAGTCCTTCCGGCAAATGGGCGTTCATGACAGCGTGTGAACCCGTTGCCTCTCCAGACAATATGTGCGCTTTCCAGTTTTTGATTGATATAAAAAACAATAAATTATATGAATTATACTGGACAAAATATGGGCAACCGGCCCATGTCTGGTGGGGCAAAGATGAGGCATATGCCATTCTGCCCATCAGCCAGGAAGGGGATACCTGGTTGTCGGTGGTGGACATAAAAAAGCGCGAAAGTCGTGATGTACAAATGTACGATTTTGTCAAACAGGCGGAAGGTGCGTTGCGCTGCCAACTCAGCGAGAGCGAGCAGAGCCAAGTGATTGACCTGAACACTCTTGAGTGGTTGAACACCCACGAAATCCATTTTTCCGTGGCTGTGCTGTGTGAGCGCCCAACACAGGTGCGGGTGATCAAGGTCTTGTCCGATTTGCTGACTGGCAAGCTCAAGTTGCTGCAGGTTGACGAGCCACTCCAGGCAGTGGCCAGCATAAAAGCCAGCTTTGACTGCAGCAAAGCGGTGTCGTCGGTGGAAAAGATGATTTGCAGCGATGGAGAACTGGCTGGGTTGGACGAACAATTGGGCCGATTGTACAAGCAGTCTCTGCATCAAGGTAAGGACAAAGAGGTGCAGAAAGAGCAGCAGATTCAATGGTTGCGCCAGGTCCGCAACAAGTGCAGCACGGTTGTCTGTTTGAACGATGCCTACCGGTCACGCATCCGTGCGTTGCACGATGCCGTCCCGTAAGGCTGAGCCTCCGATGGTGACTGGATGCTCGCCCATTCCGGTATGGTGGGGTGGCGTGATGCATGGCATCAGGAAGGGGTCTGTCTGCGGCAGTGCAGCCTGAAGGCTGCCAGAATGGCCTCGACGATTTTATTTTGCTGGTCAGGCGTTGACACCTCCCGTTCTTGATCGCGATGAACAATGACCCCAGCTTCCACCAGCACAGCGGGCATGTTTGCCTGTCGCAATACCACCAGATCATCAAACTGGTAGATTCCGCGTTGCGGGTCCAATAATGGCCTGTTTTCCCCCGCAATCGGTTCAGCATGATGCAGGCTGGGACTCAGATGGTTTTGCAGCAGGCTGTCGGCGATGTCATGGGCAATCTTGCGGCTTTCCGCAAATGCAGGATTTTTTCCAGAGACAAACAGGCCGTAACCGCGAAAACGGTCACTGTATCGCAGAGCGTTACCGTTCCAGTTCCAGGGCAACAGGTATTGTGCTTGCACGGAATCATGATGGATGGAAATCAGGCAACTGGCCTGTGCCGCCTGGGCGAGTTGCGGCCTGTCGGACAGGCGGATACTGGCACCGGATGGATTGATCAGGATGGCCTGGAGATTCTGTTCGATGGCCCTCTGATACAGCAGCCGCGCGAGTGCATTGTTGAAGAACCATTCTGGTTTTCCCCTGGCGCTTTTGGCCCCCGCAGCGGACCTGTCGTGTCCGATGTCGATGGCGAGCAGGCAGGACGCGGCGTCTGCCGTAGCCAGGAATGGGGTCAGAAGAAGGCAGCATGCGACTATACGGGAGAATAATTGCATGTTCATCGAGAGCGCAAGAAACGGTTAACGGCAACCACCATCAACAGCATTATTTTGCCAATCACCTGGGCACCTTCCAGCAGTGTTTGACAGGTCTGTCGGTACGTCAGAAGGTGAGTATCTGCCATGGACGGTGAAAAAAGCAACCTAAAGAGTATGTAAACCGCAAAGATTGTATGGCAGATCCGTCAAAGTGTTTGTGATAACTCTTGACATGAATGGTCGCTAGTGCTAGCGTGCAGGGGCTGTGCATTTTTTCTCAACGAGCAATTTCTCATCTCGCCTGCGCCGGGCAATGGCACAAGTCGTTGCGCCTGCCTGTCGTGTGCGTTATGATGGGGCAAACTTTGCAGGATCCATGGAGTGTAGCGATGGCACACAATATCGTAACAGCCTTACTCAGCAAATGTGTGAGCAAGGATAATGACTCTCTCCCCAAACCGGACCGCTCCCGCGAAAATGCCCGCGCTGTCGTACAGTCTCTCTCTCGTGGTAACCTGAGCCTGCAGTTCGGCTGGTATGTGACCGAAGAGGATGTGGAAGAGATGCGCAAGGAGAACAAGGCGCATAATTTTACCGCGCACGCGCACTGATCTGTGCCGTTTTGGCATAACCGCCTTGGCAAAGGGAACATCCTTTGCCAATTTTTTTTGTATCTTCATGTTTCCCCCAGGTAAGAGATTTCCGTGCCATGGGCGGGCGACGTTGCCTGCGGAGAACATCTAATGACATTCGATCACAACAAAATTGCAGAGCTGAAACAATATTACGATGCAGCCGAAGCGACTTTGAAAGAGGGGGAATGTGCCCAGAATGCCATCTCTACCCCGGCCATCAATGAACTGCGCTATGCTGGTCAGCACCTGCTGCGCTACTTGACCGGCAGCACGGAACCTTCCTTGGAACCGGATGACGATGACGGTGACGATGAGTGGGAAAATGCTGCCAAACACTGCAAACGGGCCATGTTCGACGCTGCCGAGGCGCCTGTACAGTTCTACATGAAACAAATCCGCGTGTTTCAGGAGGATTATCGCAAAGAGGTAGTGACGGATGTTGTGGCTGGTTATGTCAAGATGATGGTACGGGTGGATGCCATCAACCAGGAAGTGAGCGCAATCGCCAAAGGGTCACGACAGAAATTTGCCGAAAAAGTGAGAAACCATGTGCAAGAACTGGCCGACATCAACAGCCAGCTTCGTGTGGCACGGGAGGAGTTGAACAAAAAAATCACTCTGCGCAAGAAACAGGAGCGGTTGGTGTATCTCGGATTGTTTTTGACTGTGGTGGGTATCATAGCCAAATTTCTCTAAGGAGGTTCACTCTTCCAGATCCTCCGGTTGCCAGCGCAGGGCCAGTTCTCTGGCCTGGGCAATCTCGTCCGGGCGCATCTTTTTGGCCAGTTTGTCACAAAGTGGGCAGGGCAGGGGCAGCGTGGGTTGGGCCAGTGGATGGCGACTCATCTGCGCCAGCATCTGCCATTTGTACGCCTTGATCCGATCAACGGGGAAGCCCTGTCCCTTTTCGTGCATCCAGCCCAAGTTGCGCCGCGCCATCAAATGGCCCTGGTTGGCAGCCAGACGAAACCAGCGCGCCGCCTCCCGATAATCCTTTTTGACCCCCTTGCCGTGATCATACAGAGTGCCTACCCCGTTCTGGGCGCGCGGGTCGTTTTGTTCCGCCGCTTTCCGCCACCAATACAGCGCTTGCGCATAGTCGATGGCGACCTCCTTGCCTTCAAAATAGAGCTCCCCCAGGCGGAACTGCGCCTGACGACTACCCTGTTCGGCCTGCGCGCGCAGGTGCTCTGCCTCCCCGGCCTCGGTTGCGGCAGAGAACGACAGCACCGCAAGCAGTAATAGAGAACGCAGCTTCATGGCAATGTTTACCCTTTTCCTGTCGCGCCATCATCGGAACAGCGGTCAGCGTATGTGACAAAAAATTCATTTCTTGTCAGATTAATTCTTTCTAAACAGTTCAAATTCATCAAAACCGATACGTCCCATACTTTCTGTCAATTTCTCCGTAAGCGGTGAATTCTCCGCGTATCTCAATCCGTTGACAGGGTAGCTTTATTGACGTTCCATGGGAGGAGGTTTTCGTAATCGTCCACTGTTGTTGCAGAGGGCAACCGGGTGAACAGATGACGCAGGTAGGCAAACGGTTCCAATTCGTTTGCTTTGGCGGTTTCGATCAGGCTGTAGAGGTTGGCAGATGATTTGACGCCACGCACGG
>PDZU01000091.1 GCA_002753095.1 Magnetococcales bacterium | reverse complement strand
ACCACCATATTTTTTTTCAATTAGGCTCACGTGCGTATTGCTCCACCAGATAGATTTAAAGCGTTATAAAACAAAGGGCTGATCTTTTTCCCCGGCCAGCAGCGGGAAGGCGGCGGTTTCGCCCAAAATCTCTTTTTTGTGACCACGCAGGCGCACGGTATACATCACCGGATCGCCTTCGTTACCCTGGATGGCGACCAGGGTGCCCTGCGGCTGCAACTGGGCCAGCAAAGCGTCTGGGATAGCCGGCACGGCCCCGCACAGCAGTATGCCATCAAAGGGGGCCTGTTCCGGCCAGCCAGCCGCCAGGGGGGCGGTGTGCCAAGTGACCAGACCGCCATCGGCCTGTTGGCCGACGGCCACCAAGCTGGCATCCGACTCCAGCGCGAAGACCTGTGCGCCCAGACGGGCCGCCAGGGCCGCTTCGTAACCGGTGCCGGCACCGACCACGAGAATTTTCTGGCCAGGGACAATCTCCAGGGCATCCAGCAGGCGGGCAATCTGCAGCGGTTTCAGGCTGCGGCGCACGGCGCCCATGGGCAGGGCGTAATCCGAATAGGCAAACATGTGTTGGCTGGGCAGCACAAACGCTTCCCGTGGCATGCTCTGCAGGGCATCCAACAGCCCGCTGTGCGAGATATTATTGGGCAACACCTGCGATTTGACCATGTTGGTCCGAGCCAGAGCAAAATCCATATACTTCCCCTTTGCTTGCCGAAAAAAGTTTAAGCCACCTCTGTACAAAAGCCGCGCTTGGGGTGGGTGTCGGCTGCTTTGGCAAAACCGATCCCCAACCCACAGGCCATTCTATCCTCAAATCCCCTCAGGAATCCAGGTCATTTTCTCGCAATTTGCCAATCGTTGCGGGGTTCCCATGTCGGCCCAGCCGCCCTGCAGGGGCAGGCCGCGCAGACGATCCTGTTGCAGTGCGTCATCGAAGAAGCGATTCAGGGAGAAGGGGGTGTTGGGATAGGGGCGCAAGGCGCCGGGATTGACCATCAGAATGCCGGCGTAGGTGAGGGCGTGCGGATCTCCTTTGGCCCGTTGCAGTTGACCGCTGTCGGGGTTGCAGAGAAAATCGCCGCTGCCCGTCTCCATGGGGGTGACCAGACCGAGCAGGCCATCCATGTGTTGCGGATCAAAAGCGGCGAGCAGAGGGGGCAACGCCAGATTCCAGAGAATATCACCGTTAACCACCAGGAAGGGGTGTTGTGGATCCATCAGATGCAGCGCATTGACGATGCCGCCACCGGTATCCAGGCATTCGTGCTCCCTGGACCAGGCCACCTGCACGCCCCACTGTTGACCATCGCCGATCTGTTCAATCAGTTGGTCGGCCAGATGGTGGGCGTTGATGACGATGCGGGTGATGCCCAGTTTGGCCAGTCGCAGCAGGGTGTAGACGATGACCGGGCGACCCTGCACGGCAATGAGAGGTTTTGGCGTGTGGTCGGTGCGTGGACGCAGGCGTTCGCCACGACCGGCGGCCAGAATCATGGCAGAGGGGGGCATCATGGGGCGTACTGATCGATCAGTGTGGCGAGGGGATAGAGTTCCGGGTAGCGGGCCAGGGTTTCGCGCACATAGCCCATGGTGCGGGGAATATCGTTCAGGTAGCCATGTTTGCCATCGCGGCGCGAGAGTCTGCCGAAGATGCCGATGGCTTTCAGGTTGCGTTGAATGGCCATCCAGTCAAAATCCCGCTGAAAGCGCGCAGCACCATCGGGCGCATAGTTCAGCCGTTGGCGTGCGCCCTGCAGCCAGAGGGCGGAAATTTCCGCCCGGAAGGGGGCATCCCAGGCCACATAGCAATCGCGCAGCAGGCTGGCCAGATCATAGGTGATGGGGCCCACCACCGCATCCTGAAAATCGAGCAGGCCGACCGTGTCTTCGTGCCACATCAGGTTGCGGCTGTGGTAGTCGCGATGGACCAGCACGGTGGGTTGTTGCAAAATTTCGCCAAGCAGGCGGTCAAAGACGGCATCGAAGCGTTGTCGATCCTGGTCCGAGATGGGGGTCGCGCGGATCTGTTCGATATACCAGTCGGTGAAGAGGGCCAACTCTCGGCGCAGCATGGCGTAGTCGAAGGGGCGACCGTGCGCGATGCAGGAGCCATCCAGGGGGGTGGCCTGCAGGGTGAGCAGGGTTTCCACTGCCGCCTGATAGAGTTGCCGGGCTGGGACGCCTTGTTCCAGGGCGAGCAGAAAGGTGGTATCGCCAAAATCTTCCAGCAGCAGGTAGCCCTGTTGCAGATCGGCCTGCAGGATGCGGGGCACTGGGACGCCGTGCGGGTGCAGGAAGCGGGCAATATCGAGAAAGGGGGCGGAATCCTCCTTGTCTGGCGGGGCATCCATGAGGATGTAGCGTGCGTCTGTGGTGGTGACGCGATAATAGCTGCGGAAGGAGGCGTCGCCAGCCACTTTATTGACGCTATAGGGGCTGCCCGCAAGGGCTGTGGTCAGAAACGACGGCATGGATTCACGGGCAAGAGTCATTGGCAATAAACCTGTTCAGGGCCTGGTTGGCGGTGGGACCGTGTGCGCTGATGCGCACCTGTCGCCATTCAGGCTGGGTTGGCACATGGTCCAGGCAGATATGCAAATGGTGGGCCGGGATCCAACTGCCGCCCCGTTCGGGCCATTCGATCAGCACCAGGGAGGCGTCATCCAGGTACTCTTCCATGCCGATCAGATCCAGTTCGCTGGGATCTCCGATGCGGTAGAGATCGAAATGATGCAGCGCCATGCGGGCGTCGGGATAGCTATTGACCAGGGTAAAGGTGGGGCTGGTGATACTCTCATCCAGGATGCCCAGCGCCTGGATCAGGCTGCGGGCGAACAGGGTTTTGCCGCTGCCCAGATCCCCATCGAGCAGGATGACCAGGGGATCGTGCAGGGCAGCGGCCAGTTTTTGTGCCAGGGCTTGCGTGGCCGATTCCGAGCGGCAGAGTTGCCGGTAGGGTGTGCTGGACATGCGGGCGGCGATTATTTGTCGGCCAGCATGGCGCGGATGATGTCGCGCTTGCTGATGATGCCCACCACATCATCGCCGCGCATGACTGGCACGAGGGCCACCTTCTCTTCGCTGATCAGGGTGGCCACGTCGGCCAGTTCCATCTCTTCGTCGGCCACGACCACCTCGCTGGTCATGATGTCGGCGGCGGTGGAGCCGGCCATTTTGCGCAGTTCATCTGCGTAGCGCCGTTCTCCGGCGACCGGGATCACCACGTCAAGAATGGTAATCAGGGTGGGCAGATGAATTTTTTTCACCCGATCCACCAGATCCCCTTCGGTGATGATGCCCATCAAGCCGACTGCTCCGATGACGGGTACACCACTGATTTTACGTTCGGTCAACAGTTGCGCCACCTCTTGAATGGGCATATCCGGCGGAACCGACACCACCTCTCTGGTCATGAAATCGCTGGCTTTCATAGGAATTCTCCTTTGCCGTCCGAATGGGTTCATCATACTCTGTCATGCTACCTTTTTTTTGGCTGTCTCACAATATGGATGGTGTCGGCATGGTCTGGAAAATCCTTTTACCGGTGTTGGTGGGGTTGTTGCTCTATTATCTGGGCAAGAGCCATGCCCGTCGTCGTCAGGTGGCGACCTCGCCTTGGGTGAACGTACCTTCGGCCCCACAGACGCCGTGGCGGCGCACTTTGCGCCTGGTGGCCTTGGGTTTGGTGGTGATGGCAGTGCTCACGGCGGTGCTGGTACTTTTCAACGAGTGGTACAGCGCCCGACAGGTTGTGGTGGTGCGGGTGATCCATGTGGAGACGGGGGAGATGGTGACCTATCAGGCGCTGCGGGGGCAGGTGCATGGTCGCACCTTCCAGACCACGGATGGCCGGCAGGTTCGTTTGGCCGATGTGGAACGGATGGAGGTCAGTGAATGATTTATGAACTCTCCTTTGTGGCCCCGCAGCATCTGGATGGGCCGTTGAGTGAGCTGTTGACGGAGTTTGGCTCCATGGGGGTTGTCCTGGAAGATGTGGGCAGCAAGGCGGTTTTTTCGCCCCAGGTTCATTTTGAGCGCTGCCGTTTCAAGGGCTATTTTGCCGAGGAGACGGAGCGTTTGGCCGTTGAGATGGCGGTGCGGGCCTTGCTGCAGGAGCAGGAGGTGCGTGGTGACAGCGAACTGCACTGGGTTGAATTGCAGGATGAAGATTGGCAGAACCATTGGAAGCGTTATTTTCGTCCGTTGCCGTTGGGCAACCGTCTGTTGGTGTTGCCCAGTTGGTTGAGCCCCCCGGAGGGGATGGAAGAGCGCCTGATCATCCGTATTGATCCAGAGATGGCCTTTGGCAGTGGCAACCATGAGACGACGCGGGGTTGTCTGGAGATGTTGGAATGGTTGGCGGATCAGGGAGCGTTGGGCACCTTGTTGGATATGGGTACTGGTTCGGGCATTCTGCTGATTGGGGCCATGTTGTTGGGGGCAGAGCAGGGTTTGGGGGTGGATGTGGATCCGGTGGCCATGGAGGTGTGTGTGCGCAACTGTCGCAACAATTTGGCCGAGCGGGTTGGTGTGTGGTCGCGTTTATCCTTTTTGCAGGCGGACCAGTTGCCGCCGGGACCGTTTCAGACTGTGGTGGCCAACATTCTTGCCCCCGATCTGATTGCCTTTTTGGCGAGTACCACCCCCCGTTTTGCCGATTGTATCGTTCCAGGTGGTCATCTGTTGTTGGCGGGCATGTTGCGTGAGCAAGGGGCGGCGGTGGAGTTGGCGGCTTTGCAGAACGGTTTTGTTACCGTGCGCCATGCGTTGGTGGCGGAGTGGTCGATTTTGTTGCTAAGACGGGGCGGCGGGGAGGGGTGATGCGCCCCCGTGATTGTCCAATACCCAAAACAATTGCGGGTCCAGGGAGCGCGCTCCCTGGCAGGTCCAGGACGGAGTCCTGGGGTTTTATCTGTTGATCTTGTCTTCAAAACAATTGCGGGTCCAGGGAGCGCGCTCCCTGGCAGGTCCAGGACGGAGTCCTGGGGTTTTATCTGTTGATTTTGCTGTTGATCTTGCTTTTGCCTTTGGCGCGCTTTTCACAGTAAGCCGACGCGGTTTTTGCGTCGGCGCAGCGCGCCTAATTGACGCAAGGTGTGGGCATTGGCGCGGTTTTCTGCGCCAATGCTCACACCCTCCCAATGGGTTTTTAGTACCTCGAGGTTAAAAGTCGGGCTCCGCCCTCCCAAAGAGTGCCCCTGCGGGGCACAGATTTGGGCGCGCTGCGCAGATTTGGCTGCGCCAAATCTGCTTCGGTAAAAGCGCGCCATTACAAGCAAGGCTTCGCCCTGCACCCAGCAAGGCTTCGCCCTGCACCCAGCAGGGGCGATGATCGCCCCTGCACCCCGCAGTAGTTTTGTCTTGGGAACCAAAAGGGTGAATCGTTGCTCCAGTCAACGCAGGATGGCATCCGGCTTCCAGAAATGGGGCACAAACAGGATAAAAACAGTAAACACCTCCAATCGCCCGATCACCATCAACACAATCAACAACAGTTTACCCGGATCGGGGATGGCCGAAAAATTTTCCATCGGACCCACCAAACCAATACCAGGGCCTACATTGATCAAGGTCGCCAGGGTGGCCGAAAAGGCGGTGGCCAGATCCAGATGCAGCGCGGTCAGCAGAATGGTGGCCGCCGCAACAATCAGGGTCATGGCAAACCCCAAGGCCATGACGCTGTCCAGCAACTCGGAGGGGATCCGTTTCCCGTTGATTTTAACCGCGATAACCCGCTCCTGGGTCAACATGCGGTTGATGACGGCAAAAAGCACCTT
The DNA here is from genome assembly GCA_002753095.1 of Magnetococcales bacterium. Taxonomy (GTDB): domain Bacteria; phylum Pseudomonadota; class Magnetococcia; order Magnetococcales; family Magnetaquicoccaceae; genus Magnetaquicoccus. Next base: position 6,871 of record PDZU01000091.1, on the reverse strand, counting down.
GAACAGGACAATGGCCCGGACAATCTTGATGCCACCGGTGGTGGAACCGGACATGGCACCGGTGATGGCGATGGTGAGCAGGATGATCTGTACGTAGAGCGGCCAGGTTTCCCAATCCACGTTGGCAAACCCGGTGTTGGTAACCAAACTGACCGCCTGAAACAGACCATGCAGTAGGGCATCATGGGGGTTGTTGGCAGCGGTGGAGGCAAAGGCTTCCAGCGTGCAGAACAGAGAGCCGACCAGAATGATGATGCCATACCATTGCAACTCCTCGTCGCGCAGGGAACGCCACTCTCGTTGGAATAAAAGCTGGAAATAAAGTAAATAGTTGACCCCGGCCAGGACCATGAACAGAATGGCACACCATTGAATGCCGGGATTGTAGGCTCCCATGCTGGCATTTTTTGGCGAAAAACCACCGATGGAGATGGTGGTAAAGGCATGATGGACGGCTTCCAGAGCGTTCATGCCCGCCAGCCAGTAGGCCAGGGCGCACAGGGCGGTCAAGCCCACATAAATGCCCCACAGAATGCGGGCCGAGTCAGCGATACGAGGGGTTAATCTATCCTTGCGAAATCCAGGCATCTCCGCCTTCATGATCTGTGCCCCGCCCACGCCCAGATAAGGCAGGATGGCCACCGCCAGCAGCAGAATACCCATGCCACCGATCCATTGGCTGGTGCTGCGCCAGAGCAGCAGCCCCTGCGGCAGGGCTTCGATGTCGGCCAGAATGGTGGAACCGGTGGTGGTGAAGCCAGAGGCGGATTCAAAAAGCGCATCCATGCCGCGCAAAGTTCCAGACAGATAATAAGGCAGCGCCCCCAGCACAATCATCACCAACCATCCCAGAATCACCGCTACCACCCCATCCCTGGCCTGTAAATTTGCAAACGATGCCTTGCGCGAGGGCAGGTAGAGCAGGGAGAGAGTCAGATTGATGACCAGGGTCCAGGCCGCTGGTGCAACGGGTTCCCCCAGATGCCAAGCCAAGGCAAGGCTGGGCAGCTGGAACAGGGCGAGCATGGCCGAAACGACCGCAATAATGCGTAGATTCAGGGGCAGGTTCATGGCTGTGCTTCAGAATAGAGAGGGCCACCGTTTGTGCTGGGCGATCCACTCATCCAGCAGGGGCGCTTTGCCGGGTTGCACCACAAACAAGGCCCGGTCGCCCTGGTTCAGACACAGCCTGCCATGTGGCACCATGATCTGTTGGTTTTGGATCGCGGCGGCCACAATCATCCCCTCCGGCAGAGAGGCATCCTTGAGCATGGGACCATCCAACCGGGAACCGGCAGCGATTTCGGTCAGGAAAAGATTTAATTTGCCGCCCAGAAGAATGTCCGAATCGAGCACCCGCCCCATGCGGATAAAGCGCAGGATCGAACCCACGGCGGCGGCGCGGGGGCTGAGAATGGCATCCACGCCCAGTTCCGGGGCCAGAGAAAAGTAGGCTTCGTTATCCATCATGCTGATGACCTGCATGGCTCCCCGTTTGCGCGCCCAAAGGGCGATGAAAAAATTAACCTCCTGCACGGTGGTGGTGGCCAACAGGACCGTCTCCGGGGTGATGACGCGGGCCAGCAATGAGGTGTCGGTGACATCGCCATGCAGCACAACGGTGTTGGATAACATTTCCGCCAACAGTTGGCAACGTTCATAATCGGCCTCGATCACCACCACCTGACGCCCCCGATGTTCCAGTTGCCGGGCAATGTTGACGCCGATCGGAGAGCCGCCGACGATGACAAATTTCTGTTTATTGCAATAGTTTTTGCCCAGCAGAGGCAGCATGGTCGGCAGGGAGATGCTCTGCGGCAGGGTGATGCAGATACGATCCCCCTCCTGCAAGACCGTATCACCACCAGGGATGAACACCTGATCGCCACGTTCCACCCCCACGATCAAAATCTCTTTGGAGGGGAGGGCGGCTCTGGCCGCCTGCAGCGGTTTGCCGACCAGCGCGTTGTCGGCGCCCAGGCGAAAACAGGAGACCCGCACCGTGTTCTCCAGAAAGCCCACCAGATCAAAGGCGTGCTGCACATCAAGAATATTGATGGCCTTTTCGATCACCGCCCGTTCCGGGCTGATGATCAGGGTGTTGTTCAGCTCTTGGGATTGCCAGAGTTGATGGTTGTTGAGAAAGGCATCATCCTTGACCCGCGTGACAATTTTGGCCGTGGGGTTGAGGGTGCGGGCGATCATGGTGAGAATGATGTTGCTTTTATCCTGGTTGGTGATGGCCAGGATCAGATCGGCCTCCTGAACCCGTGCGGCGCGCAGGGTATCCTGATCTTCTGCCGAGCCATGCACGATTTGCACATCCATCTGCTCGCGTATTTTGCGCACGGTGTTGAGGTTAGACTCGATGAAGCAGAGATGATGCCCCTGTTCGGAGATATGCCGACCCACCGCTTCGCCCACCAGTCCAGCACCAAAAATTACCACCTGCATCTGTTTGTTGGCCATGGCTGTTCCTTGCATTGTTGAGTCTTGGGTCGATACCGACGGGTCGTCTTTTGTCCTGTGGGTGATGCAGACAAGAGGCAAAATAAAAGCGGCCTCAACTCACTCTATCGCATCAGCCTGACATTTTCCTGACAAGTTGGACGAAAGCTGGGGCTGGCGTGGCAAGAGGCGCTACGGGAAGGCAGAGAGGAGGGGTGTCAAAATGGGATCCAACTCGGCGAACTGAAAGGGGAGGCAGCGGTAGTGACCCGCCTTCTCCAACAGCGCTTCGGCGCATTGCCTGCCTGGGCCAGCCAAAAAATCGCCGCTGCTGAGTTGGCCACCCTGGAACAGTGGAGTCTGCGCATCCTGGGCGCAGCAACGCTGGACAGTGTCCTGGTGGATTTACTATAAGAAATTTCATTATTTTGTTGAGAAGGAAGCAAGTTTGAAGCATTAAACTTGCCTAAAATTGTAATGAAAATTATTAATCTCTCTTGCGTGGGCTGTATAAATAATCATAGCTATATTATAAAAATAAAAAAATATTGTTCTTGAATGGTTACAAACAAATACTTTGATAATATTCTGAGATGGCTGCAAAGATGGTTCATGGATCCCTTTGAGGGTTTAAAAAATAACCTATTGACTTCCAAGTCAGGGTGTGTAATTATGTGTGCGCTTAGTGTGGGTCTTGGCAAAAAAACATTTTGAAATTTTATATTGTGTATAGTGTGATTTTTAGGCACAGTTAAAATTGTTGATTTGTGATTTGTCTTTAAAGAAATATTTGTATATTTCAAGCAGTTTTTACGTTGTTAACAGTTTCTTCTTGTCCAGACATAACCAATACAGGCTCGTGGGGTTGATATGAGTAATCAGTTTATTTTAAAGATCTCGAAAGAGATGAAAAATATTATCTTGTTTTTGGTTGTTGTTCTGGTGGCGGAGTTTCTTGTTGCTATAGCTCTTGTAGGTGATAAGCTCAACAATATAAATCTGAGTGGGGCTTTAAATTTTCGCAACGACCCAAATGTAAACAATGTTGTTCTGTTTTATGTTATGTTGATTACATTTTCTCTACTGTTTCTTGTGTTGGTTAAAGTTGTAATTGACTCTTTTCCAGCAAAAATTGAAGAAGGAAATATTTCAAATGAATCAGCTTCATTTGAAATGAATGGTGCTGTCTACGCTTCAACTGTTTCGTATAATAATCAAAAAATTATATCTGATACTATATTCTTCTATAGTTTGCGAAGCAAGACTAGTGGGAAGATTCAGTTTAATGAATGGAATACTGATTTGGCAAATGATGAGGAAGTAATAAGGCTTGCAGGTAGTGAAAATGAAACCATTACTGACTCTGGATCAGGTGTGCAAAGGTCATCAATCGGTATTAATGGAGTTAAGTCAGGACAAAATATAAATATCATTACATCTGTAAAATTTATTGAATCTCTTCCAAATAAAAGCCTGTCAAGAAGTGGTGTATTCGGGAAAGATTTTAATGATAATGATATATATTTTGCATATGTTTCGGAAGATCATATATCAGATCTGACTATTTATATAAGGTCTGATACAATACAGTTTAGACGTCCAAATAACAATGATGTTTCAGTTGTTAGAGTTGAGCCTAGTGGTAAAGAAATTGTAGTGCCAAAATTCGTTATTCTTGACAATGATAATGATCAAAAGATGTTTAGCAATTCAATATCTGTTAGTATCACCAATGTTGCACCAGAAGATGAACTGTATTTAAAAGTTGGTATTGATTGTATCAAGATTAACGACCGATGGGTGTCGTGGAAAGATGTGTTTAACGGTGAAACGATCTGATTTTGCCAGATTCTGATATTGAAGCGAGTGTTGAGCGTGATAGAAACATCTTTGCGAAATTTTACAAAGTCGTCTGAGGTGCAAGATTTTATTTCTAGTGCGATGAATTGCATGTATATAAAAATGAATTCCTTATATAACAAATAAAGAAAATTAACAATTAAAGATAGTGCATTGCAATAATAAAACATCTGGATGTTTTATGCTGATCTGCCTAGAGATGTCCGTATTGGTATCTGTTATTGATTGTTTAGATGTTGCTTACTTGAAATTATCAAGATCAAATCTGGATGATTATGTATTATTTTAGTGGGTGAGAAAATGAATGGATAGAGACATCATCTTAAAACTTGCGCAGGCCTGTTTTTCTAGTAATCCGGCAATTATCCTAGGTAGCGGTGCTTCAATGCCACATGGTCTACCGAGCATGGGGGAGTTGCAGAAATATCTGACGGATAAAGTGGTGCCTGATGTGGGCGAAGAAAAGGACGCGTGGTCTCAGGTATGCACTGCTTTGGATTCTGGCGATCACCTCGAAAAAGCTATGGATGGTAAAAATCTCCCGCAGAAATTGACACGGAAAATTGTTGAGATGACTTGGGAATGTGTGAATAAATCTGATTATGATTTATTTATTAAGTCAATTAAAAGAATTGAAGAATTCCCATTAGGAAAATTATTGCAGAAGCTTTCAGCTACTTGCAATCAAAAGATTGATGTCATCACTCCAAACTATGATCGGGTTGTTGAATATGCCTGTAATGTTCATGGATTACTGTATTCTGTTGGTTTTACGCCAGGATATATTCAGTGGCGTGAAGGAAGTGAGCCGATTAAATACAATAAAAATAATAGAAATTTAAAAATAGTTCGAATTTGGAAAGTTCATGGATCGCTTGATTGGTTTGCTTGTGGTGATAAAGAGGCGTTCTCAGTTCCTGTGTTTAAAATTCCGACTCAAGATGCAATGCCACTTATCGTGACGCCGGGTCTCCGTAAATTTGAGAGCACACAATACGAGCCATTTCGCTCTATTATGACTGGTGCAGATGCGGTTTTCGAGAGTGCCAATGGGTTCATCTGTGTCGGGTTTGGCTTCCGCGACTCGCACATTGTGCCGAAGTTGCTTCAACGATGCAGAACAGGGATAGCCCCAGTTGCGGTAATCGCACGCACATTAACCGATGAAGCAAAGAACTTTCTAAGAAATAATGCTGGACAAAAGTACATCGGTCTTGAAGAGAGTGGTTCTGGAACGCGTGCTTTTACCGCGCAGACGCCCGATGGTGTTGAGTTGGATGGGATGGATTTATGGTCACTGGGCGGATTTCTCACTTCGGTAACATAAGGTGTGATTATGTCGATTTTTGATTTTGATGACGAAGAGGCTCTTGGCAGCGTCGTTGCTGTTGATACCACTACTGTTATAATTCGCGTTGATTCACTTGAACGGCTGCGGCGTATTCAAGTAAATCGGTTGACTGTTTTACGCAGCAGCAGGGCCGGTTATCATTTAATTGGTCTGGTCACACGCATAACCCGTAAAATTGATGAAAATGGAATATCTGCTAATGCTGATGCCAATATCGTTAGCGAACTTATTCCAGAAAACAATCTGGTTAGGATTACTTTGATAGGCACATTCAAGGATCGTGATGGCGAGGCATCGAACGTGTTTCTAAGGACTTTGGAGACTGTGCCCGATATTGATTCTATCTGCTTTTCTCTAGACGGAAGTCGTCTGACCTCGTTCATGCAAGTGATTGCAAACGTGGCAATGGCAGGCCCACGCCTTTCTCTCGGACGATTTACATTGGATGATGACGCAGAGGCATTCCTGAATGGTAACAGACTCTTCCAGCGCCATGCCCTCATAGTTGGCAGTACAGGTTCCGGTAAGTCCTGGACAACCGCCCGGTTACTTGACCAGATGGCAGCGTTACCCCAATCAAATGCGATACTCTTCGATATCCATGGAGAGTATAAACCGCTCAAGGGCGATGCTTTTCGTCACCTGCGTGTAGCTGGACCGAAGGACATAGAGAAAGGTTCAGGTCTGGAGGATGGAGTGTTGTATTTGCCCTATTGGCTCTTGGGGTATGAGGCAATAGTAACGTTGTTTGTAGACCGCAGTGACCAAAACGCGCCAAACCAATCGATGATAATGACAAAGTGCATTATTGATGCAAAAAGAAAAATACTTAAAGAATCGAAATGTTTATCTATTTTGAATAATTTTACAATTGATAGCCCCGTTCCATTTGACCTGGACACAGTTCTCGCAGAGCTTCAAGAACTCAACAAGCAGATGGTTCCAGGAGCGAAAGATCTACCAAAGCAAGGGCCATATTTCGACAAACTCAGCCGGTTGATCGTAAGCGGTGAATTCTCCGCGTATCTCAATCCGTTGACAGGGTAGCTTTATTGACGTTCCATGGGAGGAGGTTTTCGTAATCGTCCACTGTTGTTGCAGAGGGCAACCGGGTGAACAGATGACGCAGGTAGGCAAACGGTTCCAATTCGTTTGCTTTGGCGGTTTCGATCAGGCTGTAGAGGTTGGCAGATGATTTGACGCCACGCACGG